>JAYRNU010000037.1:0-27779 GCA_041912015.1 Thiobacillus sp.
AAGAAGCCCGTAGCCAAGAAAGCTGCACCGGCCAAGAAGCCCGTAGCCAAGAAAGCTGCACCGGCCAAGAAGCCCGTAGCCAAGAAGGCAGCACCGGCCAAGAAGCCCGTAGCCAAGAAGGCAGCACCGGCCAAGAAGCCCGCAGCCAAGAAGGCAGCACCGGCCAAGAAGCCCGCAGCCAAGAAGGCAGCACCGGCCAAGAAGCCCGCAGCCAAGCCTGCAGCGAAAAAGCCCGTGGCAAAGAAAGCGGCCCCTGCCGCCAAGCCTGCCCCTGCTCCTGCTGCGGCACCCGCACCGGCGGTACCGGTCATCAAGCCTTTCGGGCTCTAACAGGTCGGGCACTGCCCAATCTGAAACGGGGGCATGTCCCCCGTTTTTTATTGCTCCTCCCGGATAGGCCGTTCATCGTTATGCGCATCAGGAACAGCCGACACCCCCACGGCGACACCATCACTCCGATCGCAGGTCATCAACAGGACAAGCAGCGCTCCCGCTACCGTCGACCCGCTCAAGCCCGTCTTCGTCATCCAGGCATCGCGTAAGCCCCCCCGACCTGCGACGAGGCAAACCAGCCGGCGCACTCGCGGCCAGCGACAGCCAGGTGGCGCATCCTGGCCGTGTCGACGTCAGGGCGAGCGGAACAGGCAAGGGGTATGCGGCGAAGCCGATCATGGCCAAGGGTCGCCAACTCACGTCTATTGCGATTTCCGCATTCGGGAACCAGCCGGGACTCGGGCGCACGCCCGGTTCGACGCCTTCAGCCAGCGTCCCCTTGCCCGGCACAAAGCCGCGTTGCCGTCTGTAAATTTCCGGGGTCATGATCCTGGTAAGAACGATACGGTCAGCTTGACGCAACAGCGTGACCGGTTCCGTATGGGGCAGCCAGGGCACGCACCGAGCCAGCCTGCGCGATCCCCCGGTCCACGCCCTCCACGCATCAGCCGGCAACAGAATACTGTTTTTGTTTCAGCACGGAACTACTATGGTGCGGACCTATCGGATCCCTTGGACCTCCTGCGGAATCTGCCATGCGCTTCCTGTTCGCCCTGCTGTTCTTTCCGGCACTCGTCTTCGCCCAGGCCGGCGGGCCGCCATTCATTCCGGTCAACATGATGAAAGTCAGCGAGACACCGGTATCGAACACGGTCGACGCAGTCGTCGCGCTGGTGTTCATGCTGGCTGCGGGGGCCGCATACGGACTGCTGAAATCGCTCAAATCGGAACTGGCACCAACCGAGGATCGCGGCTTTTTCATCGGCTTCATGCTGGCCCCCGAGGGATCCACCCTGCAGTACACCGACCAGTACGCGCGCCAACTCGAAGGCATCTACCAGGGCATTCCCGAGATCAATTCCGCCTTCGTCGTCGTGGCTCCGGGACTGGAACGCCCGAATCCAGTCAATACCTCGCTGTCGTTCGTCATGCTTAAACCCTGGGAAGAACGCAGCCGCAGCCGGATGGACATCACCGCCAGCCTGCGCCTGCGCCTGCGCCCGATCCTCATGACCACGGCCGCGATGGTGCTGGGCGCCGTGCCGCTCGCGATTGCACACGGCGCAGGCGCCGAATCGCGCTCCCCCATTGGCTGGGTCATCGTCGGTGGCCTGCTGCTGGGGACCCTGCTGACGCTGTTCGTGATTCCGGTCGCCTATATCCTGCTGACACGCGAACGCACGACCCACGTCAGCCAGCCAGCGTCAGAACATCCCTGAGTGTCGAAGTTGCCCCTGTGCTGTCGAAGCATCGACAGCACAGGGGGCCGACACGCTTCATCATCGATTCATCTGCACACTGTTTAATGGGATTTTTCACTGTTTTTGCCCGCAAGGAGGGACTGGCATGGACGCTGCATATTCCCCGGCACATGCAACGCAAGGAGATACGAACATGATCGAACTCGAATCCGGCAAGGCACTGGACATCAGCCTGAAAGAGGATGCCCAGGGGCGCGACCGCGTGGTGCTGACGCTCGATGCAGCGGGAGACGCGCTCAACCTGTCCCCCCATCAGGCCCGCGTGCTGGCGACCGAACTGATCATGGCGGTGAACCGTGCCGAGGTGCGCAACAATCTCAAGCACAGCCAGAGCATGACGCGCGAAAAGCAGCCTGCCGAGCAGAAGCGCAGCCTGTTCGGCCATGCTTTCGCCAAGTAGCGTTTCAGGCCAGCCGGTTTCGGCTGGACCCGGGTAGCAGGCCTCCCGCCAGGCTATCCAATAACACGCTGCCGGATTGTCGGCGGCAGGTCATCCGTGATAGGGTGACACTCAGGCGCGACGGACTCGTCCTCGCGCCTTTCTTGTTTTCATTATTTCCCCGGGAACCAGCATGGCCGTCATCGAACTTACAAAGGACAATTTTGAATCCACCATCCAGAACAGCGACGTTGTCATCGTCGACTTCTGGGCACCCTGGTGCGGTCCCTGCCGCGGTTTTGCACCGATCTTCGAGGCAGCGTCCGACAAGCATGCCAACATCGTTTTCGCCAAGGTCAATACCGAGGTCGAGCAGGAGCTGGCCGGCTACTTCCAGATCCGCTCGATTCCGACGCTGATGGTGTTCCGCGAGCAGGTGATCCTCTACTCCGAAGCGGGCTCGCTGCCGGCCCATGCGCTGGACGGTCTGATCGAACAGGTCATGGGGCTGGACATGGCACAGGTCCACAAGGATATCGCCGAACAGCAGGCGCAGGCTCAGCAGCAGTCCTGAGCGGTTTTCAATAGCTGGCGCAGCAGCGGCAGCGTGACCGGTCGCCGTGTTTCCAGGGCGAACCGGTCCAGCGCCTCCACCACCCGCAACAGGCTTTGCATGTCACGGGCAGTGTGGCGCATCAGATAATCCGCCACCTGGGGTTCCAGCCGGAAGCCCAGCGTCTCGGCGTGCTGCGCCAGCGCAGCGCGTTTTTCGGCATCGTCCAGCCGCTTGAGCTGGAACACCAGCCCCCAGCCCAGCCGGGTCCGCAATTCCGGCGTCAGCGGCAGTTCCGCGGGGGCCACCGTGCCGGCCGCAAGCCATAGCCCGCCTGCTTCGCGCACCCGGTTGAAGACGGCAAAGCCGGCGCGCTGCTGCGCCGCGTCCCAGCTGTCGACCTGGTCGGCGATGACGGCGTCCGCGGCATCCAGCCCGGTCACGTTGACGCCGAGTGCGCGTGCCCGGCAGGCGTTCGCCCAGGCGGCAAGCAGATAGCTCTTGCCGCTGCCCGGTTCGCCCCAGACGTATACCATGCGCTCGCTGGCCGTCCCGTCGAGCATCGCCTGCAGCTGCGCCATCAGCTCGACATTGCGCCCGACCACAAAGCGGGACAGTTCGGGCTCCGCAGGCGGACGCATGTCAAGGAGGAGTTGTTGCATGGGGCGAGAGGATAAGCCATGCGGACGCATCCGCACCACAATGCTGCTACATCAGCGCATCGAACAGGCGGGCAATGTTCTGCAGCAGACGCTTCGGCGCGGGTCGTTTGAACCAGCTGTCGGCATCAACGGGGTCGGATTCCGCGATATAGCCCTGCTCGATCTGCCACAGGTCGGTGGCAACGGCCTCGTCATAAATCAGCACGGTGACTTCCTCGTTGAGCTCGAACGAGCGCCGATCAAGATTGGACGAGCCGATCAGCGCCACGCGTTCATCCACGCTCATCAGCTTAGCGTGCAGGAAGTTGCCGTAATAGCCATGGATATGCACCCCGGCTTCGAGCAGGGTATCGTAGTAGGATTCCTGGGCAAACTGAACGAAGGACTTGTTCGATTTGCGATTGACGATCAGGTGAACCGTGACCCCGCGCCGCGCCGCATTGCACATGGCGCTGACGAATTGCGCCGAGGGGATGAAGTACGGGGTGGTCAGCACCACGCGCGACAGTGCCGCATAAATCAGGCCGACCATCACGTTCTCCGTCGTGTCGGTATTGTAGCCGGGACCGCTCGGCAGCACCTGGGCATAGGCCGGCAACTGCGGCGGCTGAAGCGAATAGCTCGATGCGTCCACTTCGGGCGGCAGATCGGCCGTTTCCAGATAGCGGTCGCCAAGCAGAACGGCATGCAGCTGCTTCACGACCGGCCCTTCGGCGCGCACCACCATCTCCTCGTTGGTCAGACCCCGGTTCGCCGTCGGGCTGACGATGTTCTGCGAACCGAAAAAGGCCACCTTGCCATCGATGACGAGGATCTTGCGGTGATTGCGCAGGTCGGGCCGCAGGCGATCGCGGCGGAACAGGCGCAAGGGCAGCAGGGCGGTCACCTCGGCTCCTGCGGCACGCAAGCCTGGGGCATGCGCCTTCAGCCCGTCGCGCGCACCGATCGCGTCCATCAGCACGCGCACCGCCACCCCGCGTTGCTTGGCACGCACCAGAGCGTCGCTCACCCGAAGGCCCACCCCATCGTTGGCGAATATGTAGTACATCAGGTGGACCTGACTGCAGGCTGCATCGATACCCGCAATCAAGCGGTCGATGGCAGCCTGATAGTCGTGAATGAGCTCGAAGCGATTGCCGCCGACGACCGGGAAATTCGAGAGCGCCCCGGTCAGCTCCAGTGCCGGCCACAACTGGGCGGGTGCACTGTTGCGGAACGGCACGGGAACGGGCAACTGACCATAAATGCGATCGATTGCCTCACGCACCGCCTGCTGTCGGGCCCGCCGCTGCCGCGGCAGATAGGCGCGACCAAACAAGGCATAGAGCAGCAAGCCCTCCCAGGGCAGGAAGAAAATCAGCAGCAGCCAGCCCCTGGCCGCTGCTGCGTCGCGGCGATAGGGCACGTAAAACAACATCGCGAAGCGGATCACCCATTCGCTCACGTAATACACATGAATCCAGGACATTTCCATTGCCGATTCCCTGTCTGTTTCAATCCCCGGCGGCGTCTCGCTGTCGGACGCCCCCCCCGGCGAGATGCCCGGCCGTCCGAAGTCACCGTTGGCATTATCGCAGGGACTGCATGGCGTGTTCAGCCCGCCCCCTATCACGCGCGACCTCGCGCCTGATGAAATGCATCGACCCGCCCGGCTATACTTCCCTCCTCTGCTTCCCATTACAGAAGTCTGCCGATGAAAGTCGATTTCCCCTTGCCTGTCAGGCCCGTCATCCAGCCGCCACCGATGGTCGAGGAAGTGCTGGAAGCCGGTGAGCGCGAAGCGCTCAAGACCCGTATCAAGGCGCTGATGCGGGCGCAGGATGCGGTGCTGGTTGCGCATTACTACACCTCGGCCGACCTGCAGGATCTGGCTGAGGAAACCGGCGGATGCGTGTCGGATTCGCTGGAAATGGCGCGCTTCGGCCACGCCCATCCGGCGAAAACGCTGATCGTCGCCGGCGTCAAGTTCATGGGGGAGACCGCCAAGATCCTCAACCCGGAGAAGCGCGTCGTCATGCCAGACCTCGGTGCCGACTGCTCGCTCGACCTGGCGTGCCCGGCGGACGAGTTCGCGGCCTTCTGCGATGCGCATCCGGACCGCATTTCGGTCGTCTACGCCAATACCAGTGCAGCCGTGAAGGCGCGCGCCGACTGGGTCGTCACCTCCGGTATCGCCGCCAGGATCGTCAAGCACCTGCACCGCCAGGGCCACAAACTGCTGTGGGCACCGGACCGCCATCTGGGCGAATACGTGCGACGCGTCAGCGGTGCCGACATGCTGCTTTGGCAAGGGTCATGCGTCGTCCATGAAGCCTTCAAGGCCGAGGCATTGGAGAAGCTGCGTGCCGAACATCCGGCCGCTGCAGTGCTGGTGCACCCGGAATCGCCCGAGGCCGTGGTCGCACTGGCCGATGTCGTCGGCTCGACCACGCAACTCATCGAAGCCGTGCATACGCTGCCCAACCCCGAGTTCATCGTCGCCACCGACAACGGCATCTTCCACAAGATGCGCGCCGCGGCACCCGGCAAGATCCTGCTCGAAGCCCCGACCGCGGGTGAAGGCGCCACGTGCGTCTCGTGCGCGCACTGCCCGTGGATGGCGATGAACGGCCTCAGAAAGCTCGCGGCCGCACTGGAGCATGGCGGCAACGAAATCCATATCGAGGAATCCATTCGTGCCAGGGCCGCGGTATCGATCCAGCGCATGCTGGACTTCGCCGCGGCCGAGAAGGCCGGCCGCATCCAGCTCGGCGACTGAGCCTCCAGCATGGCCGGAACCAGCCTGCTCGCCCTGATCGACGACATCGCCACGGTCCTCGACGACGTGTCGTTGATGACCAAGGTCGCCGCCAAGAAGACGACTGGCGTGCTGGGCGACGATCTGGCACTGAACGCGCAGCAGGTGGCCGGGGTCAGGGCCGAGCGCGAATTGCCGGTAGTCTGGGCCGTGGCCAAGGGATCGTTGCGCAACAAGTTGATCCTGGTTCCGGCAGCGCTCGCCATCAGCGCGCTGGCGCCGTGGGCGATCATGCCGCTGCTGATGCTGGGCGGTGCCTACCTCTGCTTCGAAGGCTTCGAGAAGATCGCGCACAAGGTCCTGCATCCGCACGGCGAGAATGAAGCGCATCGCAGCGAACTCGCGCATGCACTGGCCAATCCCGAGGTCGATCTGGTCGCGCTGGAGCAGGACAAGATCAAGGGCGCAGTCCGTACCGATTTCATCCTGTCGGCCGAAATCATCGTCATCACGCTGGGCACCGTCGCCGCTGCGTCGTTCGGCAAGCAGCTCGCGGTGCTGGCCAGCATCGCCGTCCTCATGACCTTAGGTGTCTATGGCCTGGTCGCCGGCATCGTCAAGCTCGACGATGCCGGACTCCATCTGAGCCGGCAATCCGGCCGCATTCTTCAAGCGTTGGGGCGGGCCATCCTCGCTGCCGCGCCGGTCATGATGAAAGCGCTGTCGGTGGTGGGCACCGCCGCGATGTTCCTCGTCGGCGGCGGCATCCTCGTTCACGGCCTGCCATGGGCGCACCCTGTCGTGACGGCAGTCGTCGATCACGTGGCGACCTGGCCCGGCATCGGCGGCATGCTGGGCGCGGTCATCCCCCTGTTGCTGGATGGCCTGGCCGGCATCATCGCCGGTGCAGGCCTGCTGGGACTGACCAGCCTCGTCAGGCGGGCGGTCCACCAGGCAGCCTAGCCAACTGGCGGTCGTGCAGACCCGACAGCAGGACTTGTGCAACGAGCGCACCCACCAAGGCCAGAAACATGTCCCACTGGGTGTCCCAGATGTCGCCCTGGGTGGCGAGGAAGGCGTCGGCTTCCCCGCCCATGACCAGCGCGGTCCACCATTCGACGAACTCGTAACAGGCGCTGAACGCCAGCACCACGCAAGTCGTCAGGAAGAACAGCCAGCCGCCACGCCGCAGCGGCGTGGCACGCACGAGGATCTCGCGCGTCAGCATCGCCGGGACAAAACCCTGCGCCAGGTGGCCCAGCCGGTCGTAATGGTTGCGCGACAGGTCGAACGCGTCCTGCACCCAGAAACCCAGCGGCACCCGGGCATAGGTATACGCCCCGCCCAGCATCAGGATCAGGCCGTGCACGAACAGCAGTCGATAGACCAGCGGCGTCAGCGGGAAACGCCGGCGGGTCGCGATCAGCAGCGGCAATCCCAGCATGACTGGCGCAGTCTCGAGCACCCAGGTCGGGCGATCGAACGGATGCGCCCCCGACGCGGCCAGGGCGATCAGGGTCAGCATCACCAGCATGGTGTTCTCGTGACGGATGCCTGCGCGCGTTTCCATTCAGCCTTCCTCGTGTTGCGGCTCCCGCCGCGCGCGCCGATGCTGCGCGGGTTATCGGGCGGCTGCCCGGTCCTGTGACGCTGCCGACTGCCTTTCAAAGGGCTTGATCAAGGCTCGCACCGGATCGTAGGCCGAATCGTCGATCGGAGTGAAGCCATCACAGGCGATATCGAAGGCTTCCAGTGTCGCGGCGCCGTCAGGCGTGGACCGTTTCAGCGCCACCAGGGCGTCGCGTAGCTGGGTGCGCACCGCCGCTGGCATCCTCGGGTTCACGGCGAAAAGGTAGGAAGGCAGCGGCGCCGTGCTGCCGATGACTTCCACGCCCTTGCTGCGGAACCCTTCGGCGACCGAATCCTTGAGAATTCCGCCGTCGAAATCGCCCGCGAGCACTGCCTTGGCGATGTTGTCGTAATGCTTCAGATAGGCAAAGGCGGAAAAATCCTCAGGGCGCAACCCCATCGACTCGACCGCCGCGCGCTGCAGCAGCGCTTTTTCGTCGCCGAATGCGAAACGCTTTCCCTTGAGCGCGGCAGGCGTCGCGATGCCGGATCCGGCCTTTACGGCTATGACCAGGGAAAAGAAGGGACGGCCATTGGCAGTCGGGGCGACCAGCGGCACGACATGATATTTCCGGCGCGCCTCGATGTAGGCCACCGGAGTCAGGTAGGCGATCTGCGTCTGGCCGCTCCCCAGATCATCGACCGCCGAGCCCAGATTGGGGGAGGGCCGGAAGCGGATATTGAGATTCGTGCTCAGGGCCAGGTAATTGGTCAGGGCGCTCATCCGCTTGATCATCTCGACGGGAATGTCCATGGCCACCGAGCCCATGGTCACCCGGGCGCCCTGATCGTTCGAAGCGGCCGTTGCCGGGCCAGACCGGATCGCCGCGCCGAACAGGAGCACGGCCAGCAGGGTTCTGAATGCAGTGCAGCACATCACGACCGAACAACCTGCCCAAGAGGGGAGTCTTCAGCGTAGACTGAATAGCGGTTTCGCCCCCCCAGCTTGGCCCGATAAAGCGCCTTGTCGGCGGCGTTATAGAGCGCCTGGGCCGACTTCATGGTCTCGTCACGCTGCGCGATGCCGATACTGACGCTTGCGTTCAGCGTAATGTCTTCGAATCTGAATGCGTGGGCACGGATGCTGCCCACGAGTTTCTCGACGAGTTGAACGGCCTGTTCGCTGCCCGTGTGATAAAGGATGATGCCGAATTCATCCCCCCCCAGACGCGCGGCCAGATCCGACCTGCGGACATGCTGGCGCAGGATGCCTCCCATGTCCCGCAACACCGCATCGCCGGCACCGTGGCCATGGCCGTCGTTGATCTGCTTGAATCGATCGATGTCCAGCAGTACCAGCGTGATGGTCTCGGCGAACCGCTCCGACTGGTGGAACATCCGGGAAATCGCCTCGTCGAACTTCCGGCGGTTGGGCAGTTCGGTCAGCCAGTCCGTGGTCGCCATGGTATTCAGCAATTCGAGCGCGCGTTCGAGTTCCCGGGTGCGCCCGGCCAACTCGATGTTCTTCTCCCTGAGCTCCTGGTTGGCGAAATCTATCCTGCCCTGCAGCTGGTGATGATAGCTGGCGAGCGATTCGTTCATGGCATTGAAGACCGACACCAGGCGCCCGATCTCGTCCCGGCTCCTGACTTCCAGTACGCGAGGGATGAACGCATCTCCTTCTTCCACAGTCTCTTCCATGGCCATGGTCAGCCTGCGAATCGGGGAAACGATGCCGCTGGCCGTGAACAGGTAGACAATCAGGCCAAGGATGGCCCCGAAGACGAGTTGTTCGGTGAACACGCGCCAGTAGAGCGCGTCGAGCGCCCTTTCCAGTACCGCGGTGGACATGTCGACCGTGACGTCGCCAATCTTCCTGCCCTCGAACATGACATCGGCCTCGTACCGGTTGCTGGCTCCATTTTCCGGCGACCCGGCCTCGCTCATGATGCGGCCAGCCCGATTGCGGATGACGACGTGAATGACATTGGCCTGCTGCGACACATTGCCGGCCAATATTTCGAGATTCCCATAGTCGTAGCCGGCAATCAGCGCAGCAGCGCCTGAGGCGGTGGCATTGGCCACACTCTGGCCGGCTTTTCCAATGAGCTCGCTGAGCGGCCCGCGCTCATTCTGGACTCGCACCACGCCAATGGCTGCCGAGGTGATCAACACGCCGGCAGCGACATAGCCGATCAGCTTGAAACTCAAACCAAACTGCACGCCGGCCTCCCGGGAAAGAATTGCACGGCAAGGAACTTGCCATCCTTCGTCTATCGGCAAGGCCACCCGAAACTGAAGACATCCGCCCCGTCCGCCGCACGGCTCCCGGGACCGCCTCGCCGCCGGTTCGAAAACGGGCCGGATCCCGTAAAATAGCACTTTTGCAGTGGCACTCGCCATGACCGCACGCCTGCGCGAAATTCCCTACAACTACACGTCGTTTTCCGATCGCGAAATCGTCATCCGCCTGCTTGGCGCGGATGCCTGGGACCTGCTCAATACCCTGCGGGGCGAACGCAGGACGGGGCGCTCGGCGCGCATGCTGTTCGAGGTGCTGGGCGACATCTGGGTGGTGCGGCGCAACCCGTATCTGGAAGACGACCTGCTCGACAACCCCCAGCGACGCCAGATGCTGGTCGAGGCGCTGCGGCATCGCCTGCGCGAGATCGAAGTGCGGCGCCAGGGCAACGAACTGGTCGGCCTGTTGCTGGAGTCGGCCGGGCGGGCAGTACGCGAATTCGAAGCCTGGTTTGCCGACACGGCCAGCCTGCGTACCCGAATCCTGCGCCGCCTGGGCGGGGTGACCCGACGCGACAATATTGCCTTCGACGGCCTGGCGCGCGTCTCCCACGTGACCGACGCGACCGACTGGCGCGTGGAATACCCGTTCGTGGTACTGACGCCCGACACCGAAGCGGAAATGGCCGGCCTGGTGGCCGGACTGATCGATCTCGGCCTGACCATCATCCCGCGCGGCGGCGGCACCGGCTATACCGGCGGCGCAGTGCCGCTGACCGACCGTGCCGCGGTCATCAATACCGAAAAGCTCGAAGCGATGAGTGCGGTGGAATTACGTCACCTGCCGGGCGTCGAATTCGAGGTTCCCACCATCCACTGCGGCGCCGGCGTGGTCACCAAGCGGGTCATGGAAGTGGCCGATGCCGCCGGGCTGGTGTTCGCAGTCGATCCGACCTCGGCCGATGCATCGACCATCGGCGGCAACGTGTCGATGAACGCGGGCGGCAAGAAAGCCGTACTGTGGGGAACGGCGCTCGACAACCTGGTGTCGTGGCGCATGGTCACCCCGGATGCCGACTGGATCGAAGTCAGCCGGATCGATCACAATCTCGGCAAGATTCACGACGCGGTTTCGGCCAGCTTCGAAATCCGCCGCTACGCCGCGGACGGCGAGACCCCGAAAGGTTCGCCGGAAATCCTGACCATCCCCGGCAGCCGCTTCCGCAAGACCGGACTTGGCAAGGATGTCACCGACAAGTTCCTCTCCGGTCTGCCCGGCATCCAGAAGGAAGGGTGTGATGGACTGATCACGTCGGCACGGTTCATCCTGCACCGGATGCCCAGCCATGCCCGCACGGTGTGTCTGGAGTTTTTCGGCAACGCCGCCGAAGCCACGCCCGCGATCGTCGAGATCAAGGCCTACTGCGACGCGCATGCCGACGTGCTGCTGGCCGGTCTGGAACACCTCGACGCGCGCTATGTCAAGGCGGTCGGCTACGCCACCAAGGCACCGCGCACCACCCGCCCGAACATGGTGCTGCTGATCGACGTGGTGTCGGATGACGAAGATGCGGTAGCCGAGGCCGCCTCGCACATCGTGCGCATCGCCAATGCGCGCGGCGGCGAGGGCTTCATCGCCGTATCGGCCGAGACACGCAAGAAATTCTGGCTCGACCGGGCCCGCACCGCGGCGATCGCTGCCCACACCAATGCCTTCAAGATCAACGAGGACGTGGTGATCCCGCTGCCGCGCCTGGGCGACTACACCAACGGCATCGAGCGCATCAACATCGAGCTGTCGATCGCCAACAAGCTGAAGCTGATCGACGCGCTCGCCGGGTTCTTCAGCGCGCCACTGCCCCTGCTGGAAGACGATGAAACGGTCGCCGATCCTGCCCAGGTGGAGGAAAAGCGCCAGCGCGCCCTGACGCTGATCGAGTCGGTGAAGGCCCGCTGGCAGGGCTACGCGGATGATCTCGACGCACCACACGAGAATGGCACGGTCTTTTCCGCATTGCGCGACCGGCAGTTCCGCGTCTCGTGGAAGCGCGAAGTCCGCCGCGAACTGCACCAGATCTTCATCGGCCGCGAATACTCGCGCGTGCTCGAGTCCTGCGACCGCATCCACCGGGAGGTGCTGAAAAGCCGGGTGTTCGTTGCGCTGCACATGCATGCCGGCGACGGCAACGTCCACACCAACATCCCGGTCAACTCCGACGACTACGCCATGCTTCAGGCCGCCAACGCAGCGGTGGTCCGCATCATGGCCCTGGCGACGGACCTCGGCGGCGTGATTTCGGGCGAGCACGGCATCGGCCTGACCAAGCTGGAATTTCTCGACGACGCCACCATCGCCACCTTCGCCTCCTACAAGAAGCAGGTCGACCCCGGGCACCGCTTCAACACGGGCAAGCTCCTTCCCGGCGCAGATCTGCGCAACGCCTACACGCCTTCATTCAGCCTGCTGGAAGCCGAATCGATCATACTCGAGGCTTCCGAAACCGAAGCGATCGCCGACTCGATCAAGGACTGCCTGCGCTGCGGCAAATGCAAGCCGGTGTGCAACACCCACATCCCGCGTGCCAATCTCCTGTACAGCCCGCGCAACAAGATCCTCGCCACCTCGCTGCTGATCGAAGCCTTCCTGTACGAGGAACAGACGCGGCGCGGGGTGTCGTTGAAGCATTTCGACGAATTCGGCGACGTCGCCGACCACTGCACGGTCTGCCACAAGTGCAAGAACCCGTGCCCGGTCGACATCGACTTCGGCGATGTCTCGATCGCGATGCGCAACATGCTGCGCAAACAGGGGAAGAAGAAATTCAACCCCGGCACCTGGGCGTCGATGGCCTTCCTCAACGCGACCGACCCTTCAACGATCAAGGCGCTCAGGAAGCCGCTGATCGAATGGGGCTATGCCGGCCAGCGTCTGGGGCATGCCTGGTTCAAGCGGCTGGGCCTGATCCAGGGGCAGACGAAGCATCCGCCTGCCACCCGCGGTTTGCCCGGTGTGGCCGCTCAGGTCATTCACCTGGTCAACAAGCCGATGCCCGGCGGACTGCCGAAGAAAACTTCGCGCGCGCTGCTGGGGCTGGAAGATCCGTCCATCGTGCCCATCCTGCGCAACCCGGCCCGGCTCAGCGAAGACAGCGACGCGGTGTTCTACTTTCCCGGCTGCGGTTCGGAACGGCTGTTCTCGCAGGTCGGACTCGCGACGCAGGCCATGCTGTTCGAGCTCGGCGCGCAGACCGTGCTGCCGCCGGGTTATCTGTGCTGCGGCTACCCGCAGACCGCAAGCGGCCAGGCCGACAAGGGCGAGGCGATCACCGCCGCCAACCGCGTGCTGTTCCACCGCGTCGCCAACACGCTCAACTATCTCGACATCAAGACCGTGATCGTTTCGTGCGGCACCTGCATGGATCAACTGCTGAAATACGAGTTCGGCAAGATCTTCCCGGGCTGCCGGTTGCTCGACATCCACGAATACCTGATGGAGAAAGGCATACGGCTCGATGGCGTGGCCGGCGAGCAATACCTCTACCACGACCCCTGCCACACGCCGATGAAGACGCATGCACCGCTCAAGGTCGCCAACGCTCTGCTCGGGGGCGGGGTAAGTCTGTCGGACCGCTGCTGCGGCGAATCAGGCACGCTTGCCGTTTCCCGGCCCGATATTTCGACCCAGATCCGCTTCCGCAAGGAAGAGGAGATCCGTGCCGGAGTGGCAGCGCTCGATGCCGGCAACCAGCCGGTCAAGCTCCTGACCAGCTGCCCCTCCTGCCTGCAGGGATTGGCGCGCTACAGCGACGACACCGGCACCACGCCGGATTACATCGTGATCGAACTGGCGAAGAAGCTGCTTGGCGACGACTGGATGCAACGCTACATCGATCGTGTCGCCAACGGCGGCATCGAGCGGGTCCTGCTTTGAGTTGCCCCCTGTGCGACAGTCCCGGCGGCGACGTCGTCTGGCGGGACGATTTCTGCCGCATCGTCCAGGTTGACGACACGCCCGATTACCCCGGTTTCTGCCGGGTGGTCCTCAACCGCCACGTCGCTGAAATGACCGATCTCGTGCCGCAGGAGCGGTCGCGCCTGATGATGACGGTGATGAAGGTCGAACAGGCGCTGCGCAACCTGATGAATCCTGACAAGATCAATCTCGCCGCGCTCGGAAACGTGGTGCCGCATCTGCACTGGCACGTGATACCGCGCTTTACCGACGACCCGCATTTTCCCAATCCGATCTGGGGTACCCGGCTGCGCGATACGACGCACGCGGTACCGGCAGACTTCCACGCTCAACTGGCCCGGGCAATCAGCCAGGCGATGACGCCTTAACCGACCGCCTGTTCGCGTGTCGGGAAGGGGATGACCTGGGCCGCCGGTTCGTCCGTCCGAACGCGCGCTGCAGGGAAGACGGCAGAGAACGTGCTGCCCTTGCCCGGGGTCGACTGGATATCGAGACGCGCGCCGTGCCGTGTCAGCACATGCTTGACGATTGCGAGCCCGAGCCCGGTGCCGCCCGTTTCGCGCGAGCGGCTGCGGTCGACGCGATAGAACCGCTCCGTCAGACGCGGAATGTGTTCTGCCGCGATGCCCTCGCCCGTATCGCTCACCGAAAACACGCCTTCGCCCTCGCGCTCGCGCCAGGCAAGCGTGATTTCACCACCTTCCGGCGTGTAGCGTACGGCGTTCGACACCAGATTGCCGAGCGCGCTGCGGACTTCCTGCAGGCTTCCCCCGAGACTGGCCTGGCTATCGAGCACCAGGCCGATTCGATGCCGACCCCGGCTCAGCGACTCGGCTTCGGCTTGCAGCGCGCGCGCCAGTTCAGGCACGTCGACCCGCTCGTCCTTGAAGCCTTGTCCTTCGTTTTCCAGCCGCGACAGGGTCAGCAGGTCGTCGAGCAGGCGCTGCATGCGTCGCGTGTGGTCCAGCATCAGATCGTAATAGCGGCGCGATTCGGCGGCCGGCAAGTCGGGCGCATCAGCAAGCGTCTCGACGAAACCGCCGACCACGGTCAGTGGCGTGCGCAGCTCGTGCGAAACATTTGCGATGAAATCGCGCCGCATGGCGTCCACCCGCTCGAGATCGGTGATGTCCCGGGCAACCAGCAGCTTCTTGTCCTCGCCGAAGGGGACCAATTGCATCGACAGGGTGATTTCCCGGTTGACCGGCGACTTGCACAGCAGCGGACGCGAATAATCGACTGCGTCGAGAAACTCGAGGAAAGGGGCCTGGCGCATCAGGTAGCGGATGAACTGGCCGCGGTCGCGATCGCTATCGAGCCCCATGTACTTGCGCGAGGCGGGATTGCACCACTCGATCTGCTCGCTGCCATTGAGAATGACCATGGCGTCCGGCACCGCCTCGGCGGCGTGTTCAAACTGCTCCAGCGCGCTGGTAAGCTCCTTGCGGCTGGCAATTTGGCGGCGCTGCAACTTCTCGAGGCGGTAGAAAATGTCACCCCAGGTGCCGGTGGCGTCGGGCGGCGTCACCTCCTCGGGATTCTCCAGCCAGCGCGCCAGGCGAAACTCCTGCCACAGGCGGCGAAACATCACGAACGCCTGGATCGCCGCGAGAAACCCCAGTGCAGCCACCCAGCCGGAGCCCGCCCACAGCATCAGCGCAACCAGCAATACGCCGACCAGCACCCCAAGCGGACGCCACCAGAAGCCCATGCCAACCTTTCCAACGTGACCAGACTGCCGGGATTATCCCACTTCGGTCGAAAAACGATAACCCGACCCGCGTACCGTCTGGATCAGCTCGGCATGGCCGGAGGGCTCCAGCGCGAGCCGCAGGCGGCGGATGTGGACATCGACGGTCCGCTCTTCGACGAAAACGTCGTCCCCCCAGACCTGGTCGAGCAACTGGGTGCGCGAGTAGACGCGCTCGGGATGCGTCATGAAGAAGTGCAGCAGGCGGAACTCGGTCGGCCCCAGATCGAGCGCCTTGCCGTGTCCCTGAACGCGATGGCTGATCGGGTCGAGCTTGAGCCCGCTGATTTCCACGGGTTCGTCGGTCATCTGCGGCGCCCGGCGACGCAGCACGGCCTTGATGCGCGACACCAGTTCGCGCGGTGAAAAGGGCTTGGTGATGTAGTCATCGGCGCCGGTGTCCAGGCCCTGCACCTTGTCGCGCTCTTCGCCGCGTGCCGTCAGCATGATGATCGGGATCGGCTGGTAGCGCTCGTCGCTGCGCAGGCGGCGGCACAGGTCGATGCCCGACATGCCCGGCAGCATCCAGTCGAGCAGGATGACGTCTGGCAGCGTGTTCCTGAGAAATTGCAGCGCATGCTCGGCGTCCCCGGCGGCGGTGACCTGATGACCCGCCTGCGCGAGATTGAACTTCAGCAGTTCCTGTATACCGGGTTCGTCCTCGACCAACAGGATATTGGCAGCCATGTCTGCTCCCCAACGCATCGTGATGCTGGCCATACTATGACAGCAGTATGACCGATTTATGACACGCCGCCCCGGGTCCAGGCCCTGTCAGGCCTGCGCGCTGGTAGAATCCCGGGGTCTCCCTAGCCCCCGACTGCCATGGAAAAAACCACCCATTTCGGCTACAAGCAGGTCGCCGAATCCGAGAAAGCCGCCAAGGTGGCCGAGGTATTCCACTCGGTCGCGGCGCAATACGACATCATGAACGACCTCATGTCGGCCGGCCTGCACCGCCTCTGGAAACGATTCGCCGTGGCCCAGGCAGGCTTGCGTCCCGGCATGAAGGTGCTCGACGTCGCGGGCGGCACCGCAGACCTGACCCGGCTGTTCCTCAGGGAAGTCGGCGAAAGCGGGACCGTGCTGCTGACCGACATCAATTTCTCCATGTTGCGCGAAGGCCGCGACCGCATGCTCAACGAGGGCAGGAATCCGCCTACGGTGCAGTGCGACGGCGAACGGCTGCCGTTCCCCGACAATCATTTCGATTGCGTGTCCGTGGCCTTCGGCCTGCGCAACATGACGCACAAGGATCTGGCACTGGCCGAGATGCACCGCGTCCTGAAGCCGGGTGGCCGCCTGCTGGTGCTGGAATTCTCCAAGGTCTGGAAGCCGCTGGAACCGGCCTACGACCTCTATTCGTTCAGACTCCTGCCGCTGATGGGCAAGCTCGTCGCCAAGGATGCCGCCAGTTACCAGTATCTGGCCGAGTCGATCCGCATGCACCCCGGCCAGGAGGAACTCAAGGCCATGATGGAGGCGGCGGGTTTTGCCCGGGTCGGCTATCACAACCTGACTGCCGGCGTGGTGGCGCTGCACAAGGGCTTCAAGGTTTGACTTTGCCCGGAATGATCACGGCAGGCCTCATCGAGCGCGGCCTCAACCACCTGCTGCTGCAGACGCCGGGGGCGAGCGAGGCGCTGCGCCAGCACGCCGGACGCAGCGTGCGCTTCGACCTGGCACTGGCGCAGGTCGATTTCCGCATCGCCGAGGACGGCTGTTTTTCCGAATCCGCCGTGGACGCCCCCGATGCCGTCATCCGCCCGACTGCGGCGCTGGTCGCCCGCCTGCCGTTTTTCGGCCGCGACGCGCTGCGCGATGCGGAATACAGCGGAGATTCCGCGCTGCTCGGCGCCCTCGACCGCGTATTCCGGCAACTGGACTGGGATGTCGAAGCCGACCTCGCACCGCTGGTCGGCGATATCGCCGCGCATCGCCTGCATGCAGCCGGACGCGGCCTGCTCGCCGGCATCGCCCACGCCTTCTCGGCGCTCGGCCGCAATGCCGGCGAATACGTGGTGGAAGAGGCCGAACTGATGGCGCGGGGCGTCGATGTCGCACGCTTCAACCAGGACGTGGACCGCCTCGCCGACGCTGCGGCCCGGCTCGAAGCCCGCCTGCGTTTGCTCGAATCGGCGCCGTCAGGGCAGGAATCACCGCCACGCCAGGCATGAAGCTGCTGCGCCTCCTCCGCATCCTGACCGTCGGCCTGCGCTACGGGCTGGAAGAGTTCTTTCTCGGCCACGAGCGCGTGCGGCCATTACGCTGGCTGGTGCGCTTCGCCCTGTTCTGGCGCCCCTTGACCGAACCCCGTGCCGTGCGGCTGCGACGGGCGTTGGAGGCCCTCGGACCGATCTTCGTGAAGTTCGGCCAGATGCTGTCGACCCGGCGTGACCTGGTGCCGGTCGATATCGCAGACGAACTCGCCAAGTTGCAGGATCGTGTGCCGCCCTTCCCTTCCGACCAGGCGATCGGGGTCCTGCAGGCCGCCTACAAGAAGCCGTTGTCGGATGTGTTTGCCGAATTCGATGCCTCGCCGGTCGCCGCGGCCTCGGTCGCGCAGGTGCATTTCGCCCGGTTGCATGACGGCAAGGCTGTCGCGGTCAAGATCCTGCGCCCGGGGATCGGCCGCGTCATTGGCCACGATGTCGAACTGCTCCATTCCGCCGCCGGCCTGGTCGAGAAGCTCTTCGCAGACGGCAAGCGTCTGCGTCCGCGCGAGGTGGTCGACGAGTTCGAAAAGCATCTGCAGGACGAGCTCGATCTCATGCGCGAAGCCGCCAACTGCTCGCAGCTGCGGCGCAATTTCCTCAATTCGCCCCTGCTCGCCGTGCCCGAGGTGTATTGGGATTTCTGCGAAAAGGACGTCATGGTCATGGACCGCATGGACGGCATCCCGATCAGTCAGGTCGATGTCCTGCGCGCCGCCGGGGTCGACTTCAAGAAACTCGCCGCCACCGGCGTCGAACTGTTCTTCACCCAGGTTTTCCGCGACGGCTTCTTCCATGCCGACATGCACCCCGGCAACATCCTGGCCAAACCCGACGGCCAATACGTCGCGCTCGATTTCGGCATCATGGGCACGCTGACCGAGGTCGACAAGCAATACCTGGCGCGCAACTTCCTCGCCTTCTTCCGCCGCGACTACAAGGGGGTGGCGCAAGCGCATCTGGAATCGGGATGGGTGCCGGCCGACACCCGGGTCGACGAACTCGAAGCCGCGGTACGCGCGGTATGCGAGCCGGTGTTCGACCGCCCGCTGAAGGAGATTTCCTTCGGCCGCGTGCTGCTGCAGCTGTTCCAGGCCTCGCGCCGCTTCAACGTCGAGATCCAGCCTCAGCTCGTGTTGCTGCAGAAGACGCTGCTCAACATCGAAGGCCTCGGCCGCCAGCTCGACCCCGATCTCGACCTGTGGAAGACCGCCAAGCCGTTTCTGGAACGCTGGATGAACGAACAGGTCGGCTGGCGCGCGCTGGTCAACAACCTGAAGGCCGAAGCGCCCGGGTGGGCTGCGTTGCTGCCGCAGCTGCCGCGTCTTGCGCACCAGGCCCTCAGCGAAAATCGCCTCGCCCAGCTGGAATCGGGCCTCACCCTGTTGCTGAAGCAGCAGCAGGCACGCAACCGCTGGCTGGGGGCCATTGCCGGTCTGCTTGCGCTGCTGGCCGTCGCCGCCTTCTATTCCCTTCTGCGATAAGGAGATCCCATGCTCGTCGGCTTCGTCATCCTTTATCTGCTCGTATCCATTGGCGTGGGGGTGTATGCAGCAACGCGCGTCCATAACGCACGCGACTATGTCGTGGCCGGTCGCCACCTGCCGATCTACATCGTGACCGCGACCGTGTTCGCCACCTGGTTCGGTTCAGAAACCGTGCTCGGCATTCCTGCCACCTTCCTCAACGAAGGCCTGCACGGCATCGTGTCCGACCCCTTCGGTTCCTCGATGTGTCTGATCCTGGTCGGCCTGTTCTTCGCCCGCAAGCTGTACCGCATGAACCTGCTGACCATCACCGACTACTACCGCAAGCGCTACGGCCGCAAGGTCGAGGTCATCACCGGCCTGGCGATCATCATTTCCTACCTGGGATGGGTGTCGGCGCAGATGACGGCGCTCGGCCTCGTGTTCAACATCCTGTCCGAGGGGCTGATCACGCAGACGCAGGGCACGCTCATCGGCGCTGCCATCGTGCTGCTGTACACCCTTTTTGGCGGCATGTGGTCGGTCGCACTGACCGACTTCCTACAGATGAGCATCATCGTCGTCGGCCTGCTGTACATCCTGTATGTGGCATCGGACATGGCGGGCGGATTCGGCCACGTGGTGCAGCACGCGGCCGACAACGACAAGTTCCACTTCTGGCCCGAGGCGACCAGCAAGGACATCATTGCCTTCATCGCCGCCTGGATCACCATGATGTTCGGTTCGATTCCCCAGCAGGACGTGTTCCAGCGCGTCATGTCGGCCAGGAACGAGAACGTCGCGGTCCACGGTTCGGTGCTGGGTGGGGGCCTCTATTTCTTCTTCGCCTTCGTGCCGCTGACCATCGCCTATTCCGCCACGCTCATCGACCCGTCCCTGGTATCGGGCCTGCTCGACAAGGACTCGCAGATGATCCTGCCGCAGCTCATCCTGAACCACATGCCCGTGTTTGCCCAGATCATGTTTTTCGGCGCCCTGCTCTCCGCGATCATGAGCACCGCATCCGGTACCCTGCTGGCGCCTTCGGTCACGCTGTCGGAAAACATCCTCAAGCCCTATCTGCCGAACCACACCGACAAGACGCTGCTTCTCACCATGCGCATCGTCGTCGTGGGCTTCGCCGCCGTGGTCACCCTGTTCGCCCTGTACTCGGACGCCACCATCTATGAGATGGTGGAGAACGCCTACAAGGTCACGCTCGTCATCGCCTTTGTTCCCCTGGTTTCCGGCCTGTACTGGCAGCGCGCCAGCACGCAGGGCGCTTATCTGGCCATCCTCTTCGGCCTCGTGGTCTGGATCCCGATGGAAATCTGGCTTCCCGAAGGCGAAGCGCTGATGCCGCCGCAGTTCGCCGGTTTTCTGGCCAGCATCACCGGCATGCTTGTCGGCTCCCTGGCGCCACAAGTCATCAGGGAAAAACGCTCCCATCACGCTCGGCACGATTGACCGTCCCGCAAGCGGACCGAGCGATGGCACTGCTGGAACTGCGCAACCTGACCCGCCGCTACGGTGATCTTCCCGCCGTCGACAATGTCAGCCTGGTCGTCGAACCAGGCGAATTCGTCACCCTGCTCGGGCCTTCCGGCTGCGGCAAGACCACCCTACTGCGTCTGATCGCCGGCTTCGACATGCCGGATGCAGGGCAGATCCTGCTCGACGGCAAGGACATCGGCGCGATCCCGCCCGAAAAGCGTCCGCTGCATACCGTATTCCAGAGTTACGCACTGTTTCCGCACATGACGGTGGCGGAAAATGTCGCGTTTCCGCTCAGTATGGCGCGTCTCGACAAAGCCGCCATCCAGGCCAAGGTGCGCGAGGCGCTCGACGGCGTGCACCTGTCGGATCGCGCCGCGGCTTACCCGCACGAGCTGTCGGGGGGGCAGAAACAGCGCGTGGCGCTGGCACGCAGTCTGGTGAACCGCCCGCGCCTGCTGCTGCTCGACGAGCCGCTGGCTGCGCTCGACGCCAAGCTGCGCGAGTCCATGCAGCACGAACTCATCGACCTGCAGCGCGACGTCGGCATCACCTTCATTTTCGTCACCCATGCGCAGGACGAGGCGCTGGCGCTGTCGCACCGCGTCGCGGTGATGCAGCAAGGGCGCATCGAGCAGTTCGACACGCCTGCGCGAATCTACGGCTTTCCGCAGAACCGCTTCGTTGCCGACTTCATCGGCAATACCAACCTGCTGCCGGTCAGGATAGCCGGGGCCGACTCGGACCGTCTGCGCCTCGAGGCTGCGGGTCTCGGCACGATCGTCGCGCCGCCACGCGACGGTGCACAGGCCGGCCAGACGGGATGGTTCAGCGTGCGCCCCGAACAGGTTCGCATGGGCGTCGACTTGGAGAGCAGCCTGCAGAACCGATATGCAGGCAGCGTCAGAAGTTTCATCTACGTCGGCAACGTCACCACCTACACGGTCGAACTGGCGGATGGCACCCTGATCGAGGCCCTGCTGTCCAACTCGGCGCCGGGACGCGCCCGCTTCTTCGAGGTGGGAGACGCCGTCACCGTGGGCTGGCCGCACGAAGCGGGCATGTTTCTTCATGAATAGCCGGCTCGTCCGCTGGGTGGTCAGCCTGCCGCCCACGCTGTTCCTGACGCTGTTCTTCGTCGCCCCCAGCGTGATCATGGTCGTCGCGTCGTTCCGCCTCCCGGGCGAGTATGGCGGGCTGGCGCCGCTCGTCGAGCAGGGTCGCTGGCAATTGACGCTGGAAACCTACCGGTTCTTCTTCAGCGACTTCATTTACGCCGAGATTTTTCTTCGATCCTTCGGCGTGGCACTCGCCACCACGCTGATCTGCATCCTGCTGGCCTTTCCACTGGCCTGGCTGATCGCTCGCAGTCCCAGGAAACGTCAGGACCTGATGGTGCTGCTGGCGGTGCTGCCCTTTGCCAGCAACTTCCTGATCAGGGTGTACGCCTGGATGATCATCCTCGGCCCGCAGGCGGCCCTGGCGCAGGCTGTCAACAGCCTGCTGGCGTCGGTCGGACTCGGGCCTGTCACGCTGCTGTTTTCGCCCTTCGCCGTGCTGGTCGGCATGGTGTACGTGCATCTGCCCTTCATGATCCTGCCGCTGTACACCAATCTCGCCACGCATGACCCGACTCTGCTCGACGCGGCACAGGATCTCGGCGCCAATGCCTGGCAGCGATTCTGGCGGGTCACCTGGCCGCTGTCGCTGCCCGGCGTCTATGCCGGATCGGTGCTGGTGTTCATCCCGGTGCTCGGCATGTTCGCCATCCCGGACATCCTCGGCGGCACCGGCGACATCCTGATCGGCAACCTGATCAAGGAGCAGTTCCTCGGTACCCGCGACTGGCCGTTCGGCGCCACCCTGTCGCTCGTGCTGACGCTGGCTGTCCTCATGAGTGCGGGACTCGCCGCCTGGCTGGCCCGTCGCGGAATCGGCCGCCATGCGTAGCAACCCGCTCTGGCTGTGGGCCGCGGCCCTGGCCGCGTATGCCTTTCTGTACCTGCCGCTGCTGATCGTGGTGCTGTATTCGTTCAACGATTCGAGACTCAACGCCGAATGGGTGGGTTTCACTCTGCACTGGTACCGTGAACTGCTCGAAGACACCGACATGCTCCTCGCCGCGCGCAACTCGCTGCTGATCGCCGTGACCGCGAGCCTCGCGGCCACGGTGCTGGGCACTCTGGCCGGGCTCGCCATCCATCGCTACAAGCTGCGCATCCTGCCCATCCTCGCCATCAGCCCGGTGGCGATGCCGGAAATCCTGCTCGGCGTCAGCCTGCTGCTGTTCTTCAATCTGGTGTTCCGTCCCTGGCTCGGCCTGGAACTGGGCATGTGGTCGGTCATCGTGGCGCATGTCACGTTCTGCATCGGCTTCGTCACCATCGTCGTGCGCGTCAGCCTCGAGGGCATGGACGAGAGCATCTTCGAGGCGGCCCGCGATCTCGGCGCCACGCCCTGGCAGACCTTCCGCCTCGTGACCCTGCCGCTGATCCTGCCTGCGGTCATGGCCGGGGCGCTGATGTCCTTCGTGCTCTCGCTGGACGATTTCGTCATCACCTTCTTCACCGCCGGAGTCGGCGTCTCGACCCTGCCGCTCGAGATCTACTCGATGATCAAGATCGCGGTCACGCCCGAGGTCAACGCGGTGTCCACGCTTCTGATGCTGCTGACGCTGGGCATGATCGTGCTCGCCTCGCACCTGCACGGCAGGTCGCGCAGGTCGATCACCGCATGAGGATCCTGGCGCTCCTGCTGCTCGGCCTGTCCTCGTCGCTGCAGGCCGCCGACGTGCTGCACCTGTACAACTGGAACAACTACATTTCCGACACCACCGTTGCGCGCTTCGAAGCGTCATGCCGCTGCCGGCTGGTTCAGGACTACTACTCCGACAACGAGGAAATGCTCGCCAAGCTGGCGGCCGGCGCCTCCGGCTACGACCTCATCGTGCCGACGGGCAACGCGGTCGAGGCGCTGATCAAGTCGCAACAGCTGCGCCCGCTCGACAAGCAGCTGCTGCCCAACCTCAAGAACATCGACCCGGCCTATCTCGACACCGTATTCGATCCGGGCAACCGCTATTCGGTACCGTATGCCTACACCATCACCCTGATCGGTTACAACGTCGAGAGGATGCGCGAGCTCGATCTGCCCACCGATACCTGGGCGGTGATCTTCGAGCCGAAATATCTGAAGAAGCTCAAGGGCCGCGTCACCGTGCTCGATTCGCAGCGCGAACTCATGGCGGCGGCGCTCAAGTATCTGGGCTACTCGGTCAACGACGTCGACGAATCGCATTGGCGCCAAGCCCGCGACCTGATCATTCGCGCCAAACCCTACTGGGCAGCGTTCAATGCCTCGAGCTATATCAAGGAACTCACGGTCGGCAACATCTGGCTCGCCCACGGCTATTCCAACGACATGTTCCAGGCGCAGCAGGACGCGAAACACGCGGGACGGCCTTTCACGATCGCCTATTCCACGCCGAAGGAAGGCGCGGTGCTGGCGCTGGATTCGATGGTGATTCACCAGAGCGGCCCGCGCCCCGATCTCGCCCATCGCTTCATCAACTTCATGCTCGAAGGCCGCAACTCGGCCGAACTCACCAACCTCATCGGATCCGGCAATCCCAACCGCGCCGCCCTGCCCTACATCGATCCGGCGATCGCCGCCAACCGGGCGATCTTTCCCACCCCGGACATCCTGCGCCGGCTGGAAATGCTCAGGGATCTCGACCGCACCCAGCGGCGCGTGCTGTCGCGGATGTGGACCGAAATCAAGGTGCGCTGAACCAGGTCATCAGGGTAAGCGCCTGTCACCGGCGGCCCGAGTTCGGCCTGACTGCGACGCTTCGCCCCGACATGCCTGACCGATTCCGGAAGCGGCAGGCAAACAAAGCGCAGGCCCTGCTATCCGGCCGCCCCGGATCAGCGCAGGTAGCCTTCGTGCTCGAGCTTCAGCAGAATCTGCTGCACGGCCTCGTCGATGCCGAGGCCGGTGGTGTCGATCGCGAGTTCGGGCCTTTCCGGCACCTCGTAGGGATCCGAGACGCCGGTGAATTCCGGGATCAGCCCGGCTCGCGCCTTGGCATACAGGCCCTTGCGGTCGCGCGACTCGCAGGTTTCGATCGGGGTGGCGACGTAGATCTCGACGAACCCGCCCACGGCCTCGATCATCGCCCGCACGTCGCGCCGGGTCTGGCGGTAGGGACCGATCGGTGCGCAGATGGCGATGCCGCGATTCTTGGTGATCTCGGATGCGACGAAGCCGATCCGGCGCACGTTGATGTCGCGATGCGCCTTGGAGAATCCCAGTTCAGACGACAGGTTGCGTCGCACGATGTCGCCATCGAGCAGGGTCACCGAGCGCCCCCCCATTTCCATCAGGCGCGCGGCCAGTGCGTGCGCCAGCGTCGACTTGCCCGATCCCGACAGGCCGGTGAAGAACACGGTGAAGCCCTGACGCTCGCGCGGCGGGTTCTGCCGGTGCAGTTCGGCAAGCACTTCGGGAAAGCTGTACCACTCGGGAATCTTCAGCCCGGCCTGCATGCGGCGGCGAAACTCCTCCTCGCTCAGCGTCAACAGACGGGAGCCCGCAGGTGCGGCGGATTCGGGCAGGTACTCGGCACGATCTTCGACATACACCATGCGCGGATAGGCGATCAGCCGCACCCCGATCCTTTCCGCCAGTTCGGCCAGGGACGACTCGGCGCCAGCCTGCAGGAGGTCTTCCCCGCGACGATGATCGCCGTCCGACTGATGTTCGCCGCCCGCGATCAAGAGGCTGCAGCCGTAATTGCGCGCAACGATGGCGCGCAACAGCAATGCATCCGCGCCCGGATCACGCGGCGGCACGGGCAGCAGCGACAGCTGGGTGGAGGCGGATGGAAAACGGTCGCGGATGGCGATGAAGCTGCGCACCAGGCCGAAATACCCCGGGGCTTCGGTGAGATCGCCGCCGGCCTGCGGATGCAGCAGCAGGTTGGCTTCATTCTCGATCGCGCATTTGAGGCAGAACTCGAACTGCGCCCGGTGCATCGGCTGACGCGCCTGCCAGGCGACCACCCGTCGCCAGCCACGCCGGGCGAACAATGCCCGCAGTTCAGCCGGCGTGGCGCGCAGGGCGGAGAAATCAGGGTGCGGCGGCAGGGATACGCCCTCGACCGCGCCGCCGAGATGCCAGGCGCCGCCGTCCTCCCACGTCTCGCTGACGGTCAGCACCGCGAGCATGAATCCCTCGCCGTCACGCAGCGCGACCCGGTCGCCCGGCTTCAGGTCGGCAGCCGCTTTTTGCCGACTGGAGAGCGTCACGGGCAACGGCCAGAACGTGCCGTCGTCGAGCTGTCGTTGCGCTTCGACCCGTTCGCATTGCGCGCGCGTCATGAAGCCTGTCAGCGGCGAATAAGCGCCGTTCATGAGCATTTCAAGCTCGCATTGCTGACGCCAGTCGAGATCGAGCGATGGCAGGCCGAAGGCTTCCTGCCTGAGCGGATCCGCGTTCGCAGGGTCGATGAGGTTGACGAGTGTGCCGCCGTAGGGCGCGATCAGTTGGTCCATGTCTGGTCCGGATTGAATCCGCGAAGCTAGGGATAGATCTCGAAGAAACTAGCAAAAAACCGGCCAAGCTCGGATTCGGGAAGATGATTGATGCCGGCAGCGCCCTTGCGTCCACCACCGGTATCGAACCGGCTGCACAGCTGATCCGCGCCGGACCTTGCATTCAGTGGTGCGCGCACGCTGACGACATAGCCGCCGCCGGGCTTGGCGGTGAGCACGGCATGCGCCTGCGCCGGTGATTCGACTGCCAGCTGGTTGCCGAACACGCCGGAAATCCGCCGCGCCCATTTTTCCGCGGGCAGCAGGAAGATGCGTCCGCTCGGGCGATCTTCCGCCGCGCTGACCGAAACGGCTCGCGCCATGTCGTCCTGATACCCGGCCTTGAGCGTCCGGTAGGCGAGTGACTCCGCAACGAAGCCGAAGGGATCGGCAAACGGGGACACCTGACGATAGAGGTCGGCCGGATCGTAGAACAGGTCGTCGAGCGACTCGCCATAGCCGTTGTAATTGAGGCATTCGCCGAGCGACTGCAATTGCGCGAGACGTTCGTCGGACAGGCCCAAAGGTGCGGCGGCCTTGCGCGCGGCATCGGACAGGTTGTCGCCGAATGCAGCCGTCACCGCCCAGGCAAGCTGCTTGCCCTGCAGGTAGGTGTTCACCAGCAGACTTGTGCAGACGTTGGCGTCGGTGTCGATGTGCACCTCGAAGTTCGGGTGTTGCGGAATGTCGCCGGGCTGGTGGTGATCGAAATATCGAACCTGGGCACCCGCCGAAAGCAGCGCATCAAGCGCCTCGCGGTTCTTGGACAGCGCGATATCGAGCACCGTCACTTTGTCGCCTGCCCGTGCCCTGGCTCGCTTCAACAGGCTGATGTCGCGCTTGGGGCCGGTGATCAGCTCCGAAGCAACTGGGTCGACCAGACGCAACTGGTGAAGGGCGCAGATGCCGTCGGCATCGCCGTTGAAAACATCAATGCTGCTCATGGGAAGGAATATGTTGGTGTCGGTGTCGTTGGTACGAGAAGGGAGGCCATTGTATGGACACGAGCGCTGCAATGATAACCCCTTGCAGAACGGCATATCGCAGCCATATCGCTGCCATCGACGCATAATGCTGACGATCGACGCTCAGCAGAAACTGCAGTGCAGAGAATTCCTGTCCATACTTCTCGATGGACTGAGCCAGACCGAGATGAAGCAGTAGGGCCGCCAAGGGAAACGATAAGAGCGACCCGACGAGCCGCGCCATGCTTTGCTCACTTGACCATGGCGACGCCCACGCCGCCGCTACCAGAAACAACGTATACATCCAGACCGCGAGTGCAAGAAAAGCAAGTGGTTTTGGTGTAGCGATCAGTTCAACCAGGTTATCGGTGGCAGCTTGCGGCACCACCGCCCAGTATCCGATCAGCAGGGGCGGCAGCGCCGCCCAGA
>JAYRNU010000038.1:0-26844 GCA_041912015.1 Thiobacillus sp.
CCTTCTCCGACACCCAAACCACCGGGCCGCCGCGATTGAGCGTCAGCATCAGCAGGTTGTCGCTATAGGTGGAGTGAATGCCCCACTTCTGGTGCGGCGTGATCCAGTTGAGCACCAGCTCGTGGTGGCCGTTCGACTTCTTGCCCAGCAGCGGCGCGATCGTCTTGGTGTCGACCGGCGGCTTGTAGACGCACAGGCCCTCGCCGAAATCGAGCATCCACTTGTGATCCTGGTAGAACTGCTGGCGGCCGGTCAGCGTGCGCCAGGGAATCAGTTCATGGACGTTGGTGTAGCCGGCGTTGTAGGACACGTGCTCCGACTCCAGACCCGACCAGGTCGGCGAGGAAATGATCTTGCGCGGCTGCACCTGGATGTCGCGGAAGCGGATCTTGTCGTCCTCGCGCGGGATCGCCAGGTGCGTGTGGTCGCGTCCGGTGATCTTCGACAGTGCCTCCCACGCCTTGACCGCGACCTGGCCGTTGGTTTCAGGCGCCAGCATCAGCACCACTTCGCAGGCATCGATGGCCGATTCGATCTTCGGCAGCCCCTTGGCGATGCCGTCCTCGGTCACGGTGTAGTTCAGTTCCGCCAGCTGCTTGACTTCGTCTTCCGTGTTCCAGGCGATGCCCTTGCCGCCGTTGCCGATCTTGGTCATCAGCGGGCCGAGCGAAGTGAACTTCCGGTAGGTGTCGCCGTAGTCGCGCGTCACCACCGTCATCGTCGGCATGGTCTTGCCCGGGATCGGATCGACCTCGCCTTTTTTCCAGTCGCGGACCGCCATGCTCTGGCCCAGTTCGCTGGGGGTGTCGTGCATCAGCGGGGTCAGCACCAGGTCCTTCTGCGTGCCCAGATGGGTTGCGGCAAGCTCGGAGAACTTCTTCGCGATGGTCTTGTAGATTTCCCAGTCCGACTTCGATTCCCACAGCGGCTGCACCGCCTCGCTAAGCGGATGGATGAAGGGGTGCATGTCCGAGGTGTTGAGGTCGTCCTTCTCGTACCAGGTGGCCGACGGCAGCACGATGTCGGAATAGAGGCAGGTCGTCGACATGCGGAAGTCGAGCGTCACCAGCAGGTCGAGCTTGCCTTCGGCGCCCTTGTCGTGCCACACGACCTCCTTCGGCTTGGCTTCGCCGAGTTCCCCGAGGTCCGGGCCCATCACTGCGTTCTGGGTGCCGAGGAAGTACTTGAGGAAGTACTCGTGGCCCTTACCCGAGGAGCCCAGCAGGTTGGAACGCCAGACGAACAGGTTGCGCGGGAAATTCTTCGGATTGTCCGGATCTTCGCAGGCGAACTTCAGGGCGCCGCTCTTGATCTGCTCGACCGCATACTTGACCGGATCGATGCCGGCGGCCTCGGCCATCTTCGTGACTTCCAGCGGGTTGGTTTCCAGCTGCGGCGCCGAGGGCAGCCAGCCCATGCGTTCGGCCTGCACGTTGAAGTCGATCAGCCGGTAGTCGCCGTGGCTCCTGTCGGCGGTGGGGGACATGATTTCCGAGACCGCGAGCTTCTCGTGCCGCCACTGGCTGGTATGGGCGTAGAAGAACGAGGTGGAGTTCATCTGGCGCGACGGACGGTGCCAGTCGAGACCGAACGCCAGCGGCGCCCAGCCGGTTTGCGGCCGCAGTTTCTCCTGGCCGACGTAGTGCGCCCAGCCGCCGCCCGACTGGCCGATGCAGCCGCACATCATCAAGAGGTTCATGATGCCGCGGTAGATCATGTCGTTGTGGTACCAGTGGTTCAACGCGGCGCCGAGGATGACCATCGACTTGCCGTGGGTCTTGTCGGCGTTGTCGGCAAACTCGCGCGCCACCGTGATGATGTCGGCGCGCGGCACGCCGCAGTGCTTCTCGGCCCAGGCCGGGGTGTAGGGCACGTCGTCGTCGTAGCTGGCGGGGATGTTGGGCCCGCCGAGACCGCGATCGACGCCGTAGTTGGCCAGCGTCAGGTCGTAGACCGTGGCGATGCGGACATCCTTGCCGCCGACGCTGATGACCTTGACCGGCAGCTTGCGAACCAGCAGTTCGTCGTGGTCGTCGCCGCCGAAGTAGGGCATCGCCACCTCGACGACTTCGTCGTGGCTGCCTAACAGCGTCAGTTGCGGCTTGACCTCCTTGTTCGAATAGCCGTCGCGCATCTCGAGGTTCCAGGCACCGGACTGGCCCCACCTGAAGCCGATCGAACCGTTGGGCGCGACCAGGTAGCCGGTGTTCTCGTCGTAGACCACCGTCTTCCACTCGGGATTATTGTCCTGGCCGAGGTTGCCGGTGAGGTCGGAGGCGCGCAGGAAGCGGTCGGCGATCAGCTTGCCTTCGTGTTCCTTCAGCATCACCAGCATCGGATGGTCGTTGTACTGGCGGCAGTACTCGTCGAAATACGCGCTCCTGTTCTTGTTGTGGAACTCGGAAAGGATCACATGGCCCATCGCCAGCGCCAGGGCGGCGTCGGTGCCCTGGCGGGGCGCCAGCCAGATGTCGCCGAACTTGACCATTTCGCCGAAGTCGGACGACACCGCCACGGTCTTGGTGCCCTTGTAGCGCACTTCGGTGTAGAAGTGGGCGTCGGGCGTGCGCGTCTGCGGCACGTTCGAGCCCCACACCATCAGGTAGGTCGAGTTGTACCAGTCGGCCGATTCCGGCACGTCGGTCTGCTCGCCCCACACCTGTGGGCTGGACGGCGGCAGGTCGCAGTACCAGTCGTAGAAGGAGCCGCAGACGCCGCCGATCAGCGACATGTAGCGCGAACCCGCCGCATAGCTCACCATCGACATCGCGGGAATCGGCGAGAAGCCGTAGATGCGGTCGGGACCGAACTCCTTGATGGTGAAGACGTTGGAGGCGGCGATGATTTCCGTCACCTCGTCCCACCTGGCGCGCACGAAGCCGCCCTGGCCTCGTACCGACTTGTAGCGCTTGGCTTTGGCCGGATCCTGGCTGATCGACTTCCAGGCAGCCACCGGGTCCATGGTCTTGCGCGCCTCGCGCCACATTTCCATGAGGCGGCCACGGATCAGCGGATACTTCACGCGCTGCGCCGAGTAGACGTACCACGAGTAGCTGGCGCCACGCGGGCAGCCGCGCGGTTCGTGGTTGGGCAGGTCGGGCCGGGTGCGCGGATAGTCGGTCTGCTGAATCTCCCAGGTGATCAGTCCGTTCTTGACGAAAATCTTCCAGCTGCAGGAGCCGGTGCAGTTCACGCCGTGGGTGGAACGCACGACCTTGTCCTGCTGCCAGCGGCTGCGGTAGGCGTTCTCCCAGCTGCGGTCTTCGTTGCTGACGACGCCATGGCCGCCGGAAAACTCGGCAATGTTCTTCTTGAAGAACGTCAATCGGTCGAGGAAGTGACTCATTGTTTGCTCCTTGCAGTCGCTCTAGGTGAGCAGTTAACGGTGAGCGGTGAACTGTGGAGAGCGGGCATTTGCCATCCGCTCACCGCTTACAGTTCACGGATTCTTGATGTAGGCGTTCTTGCGCAGGTAGAACCACCAGTTGATCAGCAGGCAAAGCGCGTAGAAGACCGCAAAGCCGTACATCGCCATCTCGGGGGTGCCGGACTTGATCTGGCCCTTGATCACTTCCGGAGCGATGAAGGCGCCATAGGCGGCGACAGCCGAGGTCCATCCCAGCACCGGGCCGGCCTGCTGGCGGTCGAAAATCACGCCAACCGAGCGGAAGGTCGAGCCGTTGCCGATGCCGGAAGCTGCGAACAGGATCACGAAGGTGATCAGGAACTGCATGAAGTACTGTTCCGGTGTGGCGGACTGGTAGGCCTGCATCATGACGTAGCCGGCATAGGCGGATGCGACGACCATGATCACGGAGATGATCTGGGTGACGATGGCGCCCCCCACCTTGTCGGCGATCCAGCCGCCGACCGGACGGATCAGCGCGCCGACGAAGGGACCGATCCAGGCATAGGTCAGGGCCGAAGGTCCATTGGGATTCTTGACGTGGGTCCAGGTCTGGGTGGCGGCATCGAGCATGTGCATGTCGCCGAAAATAACCTTGATCGACAGCGGCACTGCCATGGAGAAACCGATGAACGAACCGAAGGTCACGATATAGAGGGCCGTCATCGACCAGGTGTGCTTGTTCCTGAAGATCTCGAACTGCTTGGCGATGTTGCCTTTCATTTCGCCGAATGCAGCCAGCTTCATCACCAGCAGTGTGGCTGCGATGATCAGCGGCAGCGCGACCCACATGTTGAGCAGTCCCAGACCCGACGGTGCCGGCAGGTAAAGGTAGAGTCCGACCCCTGCGGTCACGAAGGCAAGGCCATAGAGCCACAGCACCTTGATGAACGCGGCGATGGTGCCGCCGATCTTGGGCGAGATGACCAGCAGGTTGTTCATGCCGAAGAAGCCGAGGAAGGCCAGCGGAATCAGGAACACCAGCCAGATGAATCCGGCATTCTGGATCCAGGTTGGCGTCCCGGCCAGGATCTTGCCGAAAATCCAGCCCGAGTCCTTGGCCAGAATCATGGAGTCTCCGCCGAATGATCCGAACAGGCCCACGGTCATTACCAGCGGGATCAGCACCTGCATGGTGGTCACGCCGAAATTGCCGAGGCCTGCATTGATGCCGAGGGCGGTGCCTTGCTGACTTTTCGGAAAGAAGGTGCTGATGTTCGACATCGAGCAGGCGAAGTTGCCGCCGCCGATGCCGGAGAGGAAAGCCAGCAGCTGGAACACGATCAGCGGCGTTTCCTTGCTTTGCAGCGCAATGCCGGTGCCCAGTGCCGGTATCATCAGCAGCGCCGTGGTCAGGAAGATGACGTTGCGCCCGCCCGCCAGCCGGATCATGAACGAGGCGGGGATGCGCAGGGTGGCGCCTGACAGGCCGGCAATGGCTGTGAGGGTGAACAGTTCCTCCTGGGTGAACGTGAAGCCCAGATTGGACATCTGCACGGTGATGATGCCCCACATCAGCCAGACCGCGAACCCCATCAACAGGCTGGGTACTGAAATCCACAGGTTGCGGTTGGCAATGCGCTTTCCGGTGGACGCCCAGAATTTCGGGTCTTCCGGGTTCCAATCCTTGATGTCGGTAGACATGGTGTATTCCTCTCCTAAGTTGTCCAAGGATCCGGGCAATGCCCGGGCCCGGCTTTGCTATTCCATCCGATCGGCCAGCTGGACCCGCTTCAGCTCACGTGCCGCGTCCATCGGCCTGACTTCCGTCCAGTACATCCACATCAGCGACACCCACACCACGCCGAACATCAGCATGAACGCGGAGGACCGGATGCCGGTCAGGTCGACCAGCGCGCCGAACATGATCGGCATGAAGAAGCCGCCGAGGCCGCCCGCAAGGCCAACGACGCCGGACACCACGCCGATGTTCTTGGGGTAATCGTCCGAGATGTACTTGAAGACCGAGGCCTTGCCGATGGCGAACACCACACCGAGGGTGAACAGAAGAACCGTGAAGGCCGTCGCGCTCAGGCCGAAATGGAAGGTGTACGAACCATTGATGGTCTTGACCGTGATGTCGCTCTGCGGGTAGGAAAGGAAGAACAGGCATACCAGCGAGATCCAGAGCACCCACCATGTCATCGTGTGTGCGCCGAACTTGTCGGAAAAATAGCCGCCGACCGCGCGCAGCAGACCGCCCGGGATGCTGAAGGCGGCAGCCAGCAGGCCGGCTGTCTTGAGATCGAATCCGTATTCGGTGATGTAGTACTTGGTCATCCACAGGGCGAGCGCCACATAGCCCCCGAACACGATCGAGTAATACTGGCTGTAGCGCCAGACCCTGGGGTCCTTGAAGGCCGCAAGCTGCTCGCGGATGGTTACGGACTTGCCCACCTTGTGAACCGGATCGGTGTAGGTGAAGACCCAGAACAGAATGGCGGTCACCGCCATCAGCACCGCATACACCTTGGGCACCATGGTCCAGCCATAGCCCACCACGATGATGGGAGCGAGCAGCTTGGTCAGCGCGGCCCCGGTGTTGCCGGCGCCGAATATGCCCATCGCCGTGCCCTGACGCTCTTTTGGAAACCAGCGCGCGCAATAGGCGATGCCGACGGTGAACGAACCGCCCGCGATGCCGACGAAGAGCCCGACTGTCAAGAATTGCCAGAATTCGGTCGCATCCGAGATCAGCCAGATCGGAATGACCGTTGACAGCATCAGGATGAACATCACGACGCGGCCGCCGTACTTGTCGGTCAGCATTCCCAGCGGCAGACGGATCAGCGAACCGGTCAGCACCGGCGTGGCGATCAGGATGCCGAACTCGGTCTCGTTCAGGCCGAGCTGCTGCTTGATCGGAACGCCAATGACGGCGAACATCATCCAGATCATGAAGCACACCGTGAACGCCAGCGTGCTCATGATGACGACCGACCATGCCTTGTATTGTTGGGTTGCCATGATTCACTCCCAAATGAGCGGAGGAGATAAAAAGACCTTGGTGTGTGTTTTACGCGATGGTGCGCGCCTTTGCCATGGGGGCCGCAGGGACGCCAAGCCGCCCGGCTACCACTTTGGAGGTATGGTGGGTATCTCGTAACCATATGATTTACAAGACATGAGCCCCTGCCGTCCGCGTTGGGAGCGGGTGTTGGCGCGGAAGAGGTATACCCTTTTATTCGGGACGCCCGAAACCCGGAGTATTACCCTGTGGGACATGCCACACATCGTTGATTGCACGGAGGAAAAGGTGCGCCGCTTGCTGGGAAACAAACTGCAGAACTCGCTGCTGCTGCGGCTGGCGGGCATGTTCGTCGCCATCACCGTGCTGGCGGTGGCGAGCATGTCGACCTCGTGGATGGTGGCGGAGACGACCCAGGGCAGCGGCAAGGCGATCAATCTGGCGGGCAGCCTGCGGATGCAGAGCTGGCGCATGGCCTCGATCCGCCAGCGCCTGCTGCAGACCGGCGATCCCGCGCTCAGAACCGAACTGGACGAGGCGATCGCGCGCTTCGACGCCGACCTCAGCGCCGGCCCCATCCTCGCCGTGCTGCCCGCCGACGAGACAAGTTCTCTGCGCCTTGTCTACCAGCAGGTCGAGGACCGCTGGCGCAGACAGATCAAACCCGGCCTGGCCCAGTCGCCGGCAGTTTCCACTGCGCCGGTTGCGGAGGCCGGCGTGCTGGACGAGATTCCGGATTTCGTCGCTCGCATCAACGACCTGGTCAAGCAGATCGAGGACGGCGCCGAGGGCAAGATCACCGTCATGCGCGTCATCCTCGGCGCGTCGGTGATCGCCACCCTGCTGGTGGTGGCGCTGTCCATCTATCTCATCAACAACATCCTGGTCCTCCCGTTGCGCGGTCTGCTGGAGCTGGCCGACCAGATCGGCCAAGGCAACCTCGCGGTGCGCACCGACCTCGCCGGAGAAGACGAAATCGGTCGGCTGGGACAGGCATTCAACCATATGGCGGAAGACCTCGCGAAGCTGTATCAGAACCTGGAGGCGCGCGTGACGGAAAAGACCGCCGAACTCACGATCGCCAACCGCTCGCTCGAACTGCTGTACCACTCGATCGCGCGGCTCTACAGCGGACCGGTGGCTCACGACACCTACGCCATCCTGCTGAATGATCTGGAGAACGTACTGGGGGTGGGACACGGGCTGGCCTGTCTGGTGGAGACCGGCAATCTGCAGGGGCGCGTGATCGCCAGTACACTCGATCCCGCCCGCGGCGACGTCGACGTCTGCGGGCTCACCAGCTGTGCCGAGTGTCTCGCCAGCCGCACGCTGTCGGTGCACCCGCTCAGGGACGGCACGCGCGTGCTGAGTTTGCCGCTGGCCGACAGCGAGCATCGTTACGGCGTGCTGCAGCTCGAAATGCCAGCGGGGCGCGAGCTCGAGCCCTGGCAAACCCAGCTGCTGGAAGCGCTGTCGCGCCATATCGGCATCGCCATTGGCACCGCGCGCCGCATCGAGCAGAGCCGCCGGCTCTCGCTGCTGGAGGAGCGGGCGGCACTGGCGCGTGAACTGCACGATTCGCTGGCGCAGTCGCTGTCCTACATGAAGATCCAGGTCAGCCGAATGAAGCCGCTGGTGGAGAAATCGGGCGCCGGCGGCGAAGCCGCCGCGGTGCTGGCGGAACTGCGCGAGGGCCTCAACAGTGCCTACCGCCAGTTGCGCGAATTGCTCTCCACCTTCCGTCTGCGCATCGACGGCGAGGGACTGGGCTCCGCCCTGCAGAGCACGGTAGCCGAGTTTTCCGGGCGTGGCGGCATCCCGATCGCCCTCGACGTTCACCTCGCCGGGTGCACGCTGAGCCCGAACGAGGAAATCCATGCCCTGCAGATCGTGCGCGAAGCGTTGTCCAACGTCCTCAACCACGCCCGGGCCAGCCGGGCCGAGGTGCATGTACTGTGCAACAGTGACGGTTCGGTGTCGGCCACTGTCACCGACGATGGCATCGGTATCCGCCAGGCCGCCGGTACCCACCATTACGGCATGACGATCATGGAAGAGCGCGCGCGCCACCTCGGCGGCACGCTCAGCATCGAGAACCTGCCTGCGCTCGGCACGCGCGTCACGTTACACTTCGTCCCGGGGCGGCCGCATGGTGCAGCCGTTCCGATTCAAACCCTCTAAGCGAACCGAACACCATGCCATCGGCCGATGCCCAATCCATACTGATCGTCGACGACCACCCGCTGTTCCGCAAGGGGGTGATCCAGCTGATCCAGGCGTCCCCCGTGTTCCGCTTCGTCGGGGAAGCGGCGAGCGGCCGCGAGGGCATCGCGCTCGCGCTGCGTCTGCAGCCCGACATGATTCTGCTCGACCTCAACATGAAGGACATGAACGGGATCGACGTGCTGAAGAACCTGAAGGACGCAGGACTCGACGCACGCATCATCATGCTTACCGTGTCGGACCAAGCCGAAGACCTGATGGCAGCGCTGCAGGCCGGCGCCGACGGCTACCTGCTGAAGGATATGGAGCCGGAGGATCTGATGCAGCAACTCGACGAGGCGGCACGCGGCAAGATCACCATCAGCGAGCGTCTCACGCAATTGCTGGTCACCTCCTTGCGTGAAAAGAGCCGCCCAACCAGCCTGGCCGAGGCCGGACTGACCGAACAGGAGGGTCGCATCCTCGAACAGCTGATCGAGGGCAAGAGCAACAAGCTGATCGCACGCGACATGGGAATCGCAGAAGGCACGGTCAAAGTCCACGTCAAGCATCTGCTGAAGAAGCTCAACCTGCGTTCGCGCGTGGAAGCGGCGGTATGGGCCGACCGTTGCCGCCGCCAGGCGAAGCCTTGACGCCCCGCTTGGTTTTTCGGCGTCCGCGCCCTTCACTGAAAGCGGGGCGCATGAAATAAGAATGCGTCCCGGCGCCTGTTTCGGCAGCTGCAACAGGAAGGCTTTCCCAAACAGGCTGCTGACTGGCCGGACGAAAATCTCGCCGAACACATGGTGCACTGCCGGTGCGAACGCATCGCTCTGCACCCGTTCTACGAACGGGATGGCCGCATCACCCGGCAGTTCTTCGAACGCATCGCCATGAAACACGCAGGCCCCGGCTGCCTCCCCGCTTGCGGGGGGCCGCGTAGCGGGAAGCGGGCCAATGGTTAGGGTTGAAGATTATTTGCCGAAGACATGCGGGGTGTGACAACCGACGCACTGACCCGGGTTGTTCGGGTGCCCGCCTTGAGTCAGCCTGGCACTGTGGCAGGCGAGACAGCGGTCCTTGCCGACGACGTACCCCGTGGCACCGATGCCCGGATAGTAACCCGTGAGGTTGGGTTTCGGCAGGCCCACGTCGGCGGCGGTGTGCGTGCCATGGCAGGCGTTGCACTTGACCATCGCGTGGGTCATGAGGGAACTGGCATGTTCGTTCAGCAACTGCGTATTGTTTTCGTGGCAACCGCCGCTCAGACAGGAATAACTGTTCTCGATGGCGAAGCTGGTATCCTCGCCAGGCAGAACGCCGCCGGCCGCACCGCCACCGTAACCGGGGCTCCCTTTGGCTGCCCACGCCGACGTGCTGGCCAGCAGCAGTCCGGCCAGAAAAACCTTGAACAACGACATGGGTGTTCTGGTATGCGTCACCGTGGGTTTCCTTTAGCTTGCCTTGGCCAGTTTCACGGCGCAATGCTTGTAGATGGGCTGGGCGCAATCCTTGTCGACGTAGTTCAGGGTCAGCCGGTTGACGGATACCAGACGGCCGTTGTTCTCCGCCACGTCGCTGGGGTCGAGGTCGCCGAAGTGCATGGGGATGAATACCGCCCCTGGCGCAACCGTGTCGGTGACTCTTGCCTTGACCACGATTTCGCCGCGCCGCGAGGTCACCGTGACGAGGTTGCCGGTGACCACGCTCAGCTTCCTGGCTTCGTCGGGGTGAATTTCCACGTAGTTCTCCGGGACCATTTCATGGAGTTGTGCCACGCGCTTGGTTTTGGTGCGTGTATGGAAATGCTCGATGACGCGCCCTGTGTTGAGCCAGAAGGGATAGCTTGAATCCGGCATTTCTGGCGGCGCCTGGTAGTCCACCGCCCACAGATAGGCGCGGCTCAGGCCGTCCGGATCGATCCAGGCAGCGTCCGGCGACTTGCCGTACTGCGCACGGTCCCAGTTGGTATTGAACTTGCCGTCGGTGTACAGACGCTTGCCGCCATAGACGTTGGCAGGCGTGGACGGCCAGGGTATGCCGTTGCTGGCCGCCAGGTTGGCGTAGGTCATGCCGCTCATGTCGCAGATCCTGCCGCTGGAGACCTTCTTCCATTCGTTGAACACCGCCTCGGGGTTGGCGCTCTTCACCAGCGACTGGCCGGCCTGGTCGCGGAAGCGGGCATCGAATTCCGCCAGCTTGTCGGCGACCATCTTGATGATTTCGAGGTCGGAGTAGGCTCCGTAAAAAGGGCGCAATTCATGGCCGATCGGTTGCACCGCCTGCTGTCCGAGATTGACGCGGCGCTCCGAGCAGGTGTAGGTGCCAGTCTTCTCGCCCCACTGCGCCGCCGGCAGGAACAGGTCGGCGAAATGCGCGGTCTCCATGGGTTTGAAAATGTCCTGCACCACCACGAATGGCCGACGGGGGTTGCTGAAATCAATGTACTCGTAGAACTTGTTCAGGTCCGGCAGGGCGACCGAGGGGTTGGTGCAGGCCACCCAGAACACCTTGAGCGTGCCGTTACGCATCATGTCGACCATGCTGGGGATGGCCGGCTGCAGATCGTGGTTGGACGTGACGACCGTGGTGCTGTGCGGCGGAATCGTTCCGGGCGCCACGTTCCACAATTGTTCCAGGTTGGCGACGTGGCTGGGGTTGTAGTAGTTGCGATAGCCGGCCAGTGCCGAGGAGCCGCCGGCTTCCCGGTTGCTCATCGCGGTAGCCTGCCCGGTGATGGAAAAGGGCGCCGAGCCGGGACGGCCGATCTTGCCGGTGATCAGGTGCATGGCGCAAATCAGGCGCACCGTGTCGGTGCCGCCCATGGCCTGGTACACGCCCTGGATGAACATCGACCACACCTCGGGCGACTGGCCGATCCACTGCGCCGCGGTCTGGATCTGCGTGGTGGCGAGGCCGGTGATGCCGGCTACGTAGCTCGGCGTGTAGGCCGCGACCTTGGCCGCCAATGCGGAGAAGTTGCGGGTATGCGCGGCGATGTAGGCGTTGTCGATCCAGTTGTTGGCGATGAGTTGCTGCAGAATGCCGTTCATCAGCGCCACGTTGGTGCCGGGCTTGATCTGCAGATGCAGGTCGGCGCTGCGTGCGGTCTGGGTGCGGCGCGGATCGACCACGATCATCTTCGGCGCACGTGCTGAACGGCGCGCCTGAATGATGCGCCGCCACACCTGCGGGTGCATCTCGGCCGGATTGGTGCCAATCAGGAAGAAGCAGTCGGTTTTCTCGATGTCGTCGTAGCAACCGGGCGGGCCGTCGGAGCCGAAGGTGCTCATGTAACCATAGACGGCCGCCGCCATGCACAGGCGGGTGTTCGAATCCATCGTGCTGGTGCCGATGGCGCCCTTGCCCAGCTTGCCCATCGCATAGTATTCCTCGATGGTCCACTGCCCGGTGTTGTAGCTGGCCACCGAATCTGGGCCGTCCGTGTTGACCGCATCGATGATCTTCTGCGCCAGCAGGGTGGTGGCCTCGTTCCAGGTGATATCTTGCCAGTTGCCACTCGCGTCGCGCATCATCGGGTACTTTGCGCGTTCTCCCACCCGCAGGTCATGGTCGTGCAGGATCTTGTATTCGTACAGGCCCTTGACGCAGACCCGGCCGGCGTTGGTGGGATGGACCGCATTGCCGCGTACCGCGACTGCCTCTCCCGCGCTGTTCACGCCGATCTCGAGGCCGCACCCCACGGAACAGTAGCCGCAGACAGATTTCACCCACTTGACCACATTGACGAAGGTATCGTCGGCCATGGCCGCCTGGCCGGTCAACAAGTTGAGGACGCCGCCTCCGGCAACGACCTGCGAGACCAGCAGCGCACTCCACTTGAGAAACGTGCGCCGCCCATGATTGCAGAGCAGCGGATCCTGCTTGAGCTCCTCGAACTCGGAATGCGAGAAGACTTTGACCGGATGCTGAACATTCTTGCTGGTTGCCATATGAATCTGTTCCTCGAATCGTTGTAATGGAACTGCCGGGAAATGTGCCTTAGGAAAACCCTGGACAAGTCCTTCGACAGGCTTCCCTCGATCCGCTTTGTTCGACAGGCTCAGGACGAACGGCAAGTGATGCATTTCGCTCGTGGCCAGCCCTTCGGCTTCGCTCAGGAGAGCCTTGTCGAACCACACGGCAAGCCAAGGTGCTCAGTGTTTCCCTGACCGGTCCAAACTCGGCGCGGCCATTTTCTGAAAACTACTCGGGTAAAATGTATTCGACGCTACGAATATATGCATATCCCATATCGGGAGTGTGTCCGGCAGAATTCATTTGGTGTCTGTTTGTGACATCACCAACCGGCCGTATTCCGATGCCGAGGACTGCCGGGTGGTCGTCCTGTTTACCGATCGCGGTCGATCATGCGCGCCTGCGCATCCTCTATCCCCGCAGACGGACGCGAGGTCCGTGCGTGGCATTGCGCAAACGGCCGTCCGTACGCTTGTGGGTTCATGGCTGTGGGCGTCGTGCCATGAATTCTTTCGCTTGCTGCAATGCGTGCGGGCTTTCGTGGTCTATGAATAAAGACCGGCGCGCAGGTGCGCTGCGGAACGTCCAGCAAGCGGCTGGGACCAATTGTTTACGAGCAAGGAGCCAAGCATGGAAAACGCAATCCACTCTTCGATCATTCACAATTCGAATTTTGCCAACTATGTCGCCACGGACCCGCTGGCGCGCGACCGGACCCAAAGTGGCCGTTTGCACGAGCCTGAGCAGATCCTCAGTTCCGTCGACCCGATGACCGGACGCGAGATCGACGATCTTGCCGGTCATCCCTATCTGGTGGATGGCAACGTCACGATCTACTTCGAGACCGAAGCCACCCGCAGGGAATTCCTGGAGATGCCGGTCGATCATCCATTTCACCTGCGCGACAACCCCACCGACGAAGGCTACGACGAGGGTTGAGCCCGTCCGCCGAACGCCACCCGTTCCGCCCGGACATTGGATGTATCATCGCGTACGCGGTCGCTCGCCCAGGCCTGCCGATTGACGCGGCTCATCTGAAGCCAAACCGGTGTCTCACTTGCAAAGGAATGTGATGATGAAAAAATTGCTATGCCTATTTCTGCTGATGCTCGGAACGGGTCAAGTATGGGCTGAGCCGGCGGCAGGTGCCGTGACCAGGGAGCCCATCACGGGCATGGAGTTCGTTTGGGTGCCCAGCGGCTGTTTCAAGATGGGCTCGAATGATGGCGAAGCTTATGAGAAGCCGGTTCATCAGGTATGCATCAAGGGATTCTGGCTAGGCAAGTACGAGGTCACGCAGGCGCAATACAAGCGCATCATGGGCCTCAACCCGAGCGATTTCGACGGCCCCGACCATCCCGTCGACCAGGTATCCTGGGATGACGCGGTGATCTATACGATGGCCTACGCAAAGCTGACCGGCGTGCCGATGCGTCTGCCGACGGAAGCGGAATGGGAATACGCCTGCCGTGCCGGCGGATTGCATGAAAAGTATTGTGGCGACGGCAATCCAGCCGAGCTTGCCTGGACGGGCAACAATACCGACTACTCGACCAGTCCGGTCGGGAAGCTGCGCCCCAACGCCTGGGGCCTCTACGACATGAGCGGCAACGTCTGGGAATGGGTCCAGGATTGCTGGAACCTCGATTACAAGGGCGCTCCGCAGGATGGCAGCGCCTGGTTGACGGGCAACTGCAACCGCCGTGTCGCACGGGGCGGCGCGTGGGATGTCAACGAGGTCAATGGCGAACACCTGGTTCGCGCCGCCAAACGCGGGCGCGGCGACCATCGTTATCGACTGAATGTGGTCGGGTTCCGCGTCGCCATCGGGATGCCGGTAATCAATTTCGCGCCCTGAGCCGGTTTCACCGGGACCCGGGCAGGGGGAGCGCCGGGCTCTGGTCTGGATGGCGACCGGGCAAGTTGGAAGCGAGCTATGACGTGGCGGCCAGCAAGGCTGGTTTGCTGGGTGGCGCGGCTGCCCCCTGCCTCGGTGCTGCGGTTGGCGCAGGCGGCGCGCAGTTCGTCTCTGTCAGCCCGAACTGTTCGCGCGCGAGCATGACTGCGCCGTGACGACGCGCGTCCGCTCGGCTTCCACGGAAGCGGTCGCACTGCGGATCGGTCAGGGACGCATCCAGGCACTGCCGAACTGCACGTAATAGACCGGGCCTTCTGGGCCGTATGCAACGTCGAGACCCATGTGCAGCCCGTACTTGCGCGCGATTTCGTAGCGGAAGCCGGTGCCGCCGGTGGTCACGTTCTGGGAGGTGCGACGCAGCCAATTGTCGCTGCGGGAGGCGCCGAGGCCGGCAAACCCGACGAGGCTGAAGCGTTCCCAGAACTGCCAGCGCAGTTCCGTCTCGACCTGCGCGGTGTCGTCGCCCTGGTAGCGCATGGCCGGCACGCCGCGCAGCGAGATGTAAGGGCGCAGATAGAACGGCACGTCGCCGAAGCTCAGGATCGAACTGGCCATGATTCCTAGCGTCAGGTCTTTGGCCAGCGGCTGGTAATGAATGCCTGTCAGATTGACACGCTGGAAATTGCTGTCACTGCCCAATGCCTTGTCGTACAGGCCTGCAGATAATTCCAGATAGTTTCCGCTCGTCGGCGTGAAAATGTTGTCGCGCGAATCGAAACTGATCGTCGGCAGCAGTCCGCCGACCCGGGATTCGCTCTGAAAATCCGGCAGACTCTCCAGTGGAGGCAGGCGGTCGAACTTGACCGTTGTCGTGGCCAGGACGTAACCAAGCCCGATCCAGGCTTGCGAGTCGCCGAGGCGATACCGGGCCTGGACCAGGCCGGCAGTCGTGGCCAGGTTGTAAGACCTCGGGTTGTCCTCAAGCACCGGGTCGTTGCCGATGCCATAGAAATCCAGATTGACGGATGCGCGCAGGACGCCGGCCAGGGTCTTCACCCGATCGTCCAGCCAGTGCCGCATGTCGCCGGCAAACCCGCCCTGGGTACCGTTCTCGGTCTTGAGCGCACCGAATGCCGAAATGTTCGGCTGACCGAAGCCCGCTGCAGCGCCATCGTTCTTCTGCTTGTCGATGAACACGAGTGCGCCGACGGCTCCGAGGCCCACGGCCGGTTCGGTAATCGGTATGGCCAGCGGAACGAAGCCATAGGCCTGATCGAGAAATCCGCTGATGTCCAGCCAGCCATCCTCCTCCGACCAGAAACGGGAAGGCTCCTCGGGTGTTGCCTCGCGCAAGGGCGGGGCGTCGCTGGCAAGCACGGCCGGGCATTGAAGGATGCCGCAAAGCAGGAGCCAGCGCAGGCGCGGGAAGCGAGGAAGCTTCATGAACGCTTCGCTGCTGCGAGATTGCATACTGCAAGCATTTTTGCACTGATGCATCGGCACGGCCGAATCGGGACGCTCAGCAGATCCGCGGCAGCGGATCATCTTCCAGTTCGTCGAGCACGCGGCGGCCACCGAGGCTGGTTTGCAGGATGACGCGGCTGCTCCCTGCCTCGATGCGACCGATGATGCGCGCCTCCGTACCCTCGGGCAGCGCTCGCCAGCACGCGAGAATCTCATCCGCGGCAGACGGATCGGCAACCGCCACGACGCGGCCTTCGCAGGCGAGGTAATAGGGGTCGTAGCCGAGCATTTCGCATACCGACACGACTTCCGGGCGCAGCGGCACCGCATCCTGCTCGAGCGTCACGTCGTGGCCGCAGGCGCGCGCGATTTCGTGGGCGACCGTGGCGAGTCCGCCGCGCGTCGGATCGCGCATGAATCGCAGGCCGGGCAGGTCGCGCACCGCCTGCGCAAGCGGCAGCACCGAAGCCGAGTCGGAGCGCAGGCCACCGGACAGCCCGAACTGTTCGCGCGCCAGCATGACCGCGATGCCGTGGTCACCCACCGGGCCGGACACGAGTACCCGATCGCCCGGCGCGATGCGCGTGATGTCGAGCGGCGCCTGCGCCCGCCTGACGCCGATGCCTGCGACCGTCAGATACAGCCCGCCGCCTTCGCCGCGGCGTACCACCTTGGTGTCGCCGGCGACTACCGCAACGCCGCTTGCACGCGCCGCTTCAGCGAAGCTGCCGATCAGCCGGTCGAGCACATCGACGTCGAGCCCTTCCTCGATCAGTGCCGACAGGGTCAGGTAGCGCGGATCGGCGCCGGCCACCGCCAGGTCGTTGACCACGCCGTGGACCGCCAGCGAGCCGAGGTTGCCGCCGGGAAATTCCAGCGGCTGCACCGTGAAGCCGTCGGTGGTGACCATGACTTCCCCGTCAAGCGCCGGCAGCGTGACCGCGTCGGCGTCGGTATCGAGCAGGGGATTGGCGAGATGGCGAGCGAAGATGTCGGCGATGAGTTCGCGCATCAGGCGTCCACCATTGCCGTGCGCGAGCAGGATGCGGGTGTCGTCCATGGATCGTTATGGGGTTGAGCAGAGGAATTCGATGGCCTGGCCGAAGCTTAACCCGGCATCGTTGACAGGGATACGGCGCGGCAGATGGACAGCGAAACCCGCGGCCTCGAGCCGGGCGACGGCAGCTTCCGCCAGCACGCGGTTCTGGAACACGCCTCCGGTCAGGCCGATGGCCTCGATGCCGGTTTGTGCACGCAGTTGCCGGGCCTGGTCGACCAATGCCTGCGCCAGGCTCAGATGGAAACAGGCGGCGCGCTCGGCTACCGGGCGGCTGTCGGTCAGCATCGGCAGCAGCGGGGACCAGTCGGTGCGCCAGAGGCCTGCTGCGTCAGATGCGAGCGGCAATGCAATCGGCGGGCTGCCGGCAGCGGCTGCCAGCGCTTCGAAGCGCATCGGTGCCTCGCCCTCGAAGCTGGCGTGGGTGCAAACGCCGCTCAGTGCCGCGGCGGCATCGAACAACCGGCCGACTGCAGTGCTTGCGGGGCTGTTCAGCTGGCGCGACCAGGCTTCGCGCAAGGGCTCGGGTGCGAAGGGCGCCGGATTTCCGGTTTCCCAGAGCAAGGCCGCAGCGGCGCGCCACGGTTCGCGCCCGGTCCTGTCGCCGCCAGGCAGACGGAAAGGCCGCATCGAAGCAGCGCGCTGCCAGTGGCCCGGCGCGCCGGTGAAGGCTTCGCCGCCCCACAGCGTCTGGTCCTCGCCGAAGCCGACGCCATCCCAGGCGAACACGATCCACGCGTGGATCTCGGGAAACTCCCACGCCAGCGCCGAGGCATGGGCGTGATGATGACGGACCTCGGTCAGCGGCAAGCCGCTGTCGCGGGCGAAGCGGCGATAGCCGTAGCCGGGATGACAGTCGATGAGGAGCCTTGCAGCCTGGACCTGGTACAGCCGCTGCAGGTCGGCCGCCACCTGCGCCAGGGTGTCGAGACTGCGCGGCGTATCGAGTTCGCCGATGTGCGGCGACACGACGGCGCGCCTGTCCCAGGCGAGGCACAAGGTGTTCTTCATGTGGCTGCCCAGCGCCAGCACCGGTTCAGGCAGCGATACGGCCAGTTCCAGTTCCAGCGGTGCGATGCCGCGGCCGAGCCGTAGCGGACGCGGCGTGCCGGCGATCACGCGATACACCGGATCGTCGGCAGGGCGCACGATGGGACGGTCGTGATGCAGGAACGCGTCGGCGAGATGGCCCAGGCGGGAGTGCGCCTCGGCATTGTCGGTCAGGACCGGTTCGCCGGACAGGTTGCCCGAGGTGGCGACCAGCGGCCCGCCGAAATCGTCGAGCAGCAGCGCGTGCAGAGGGGACTAGGGCAGCAGGCAGCCGATTTCGCCAAGTCCGGGCGCAACGTGCCGGGACAGACTGGAACCGGCGCGCCTGGCCAGCAGCACGATGGGGCGTTCCGCGGACGCGACGAAGGCCTCGAGTTCTGGCGTCACGTGAGCGGCGCGGCGCAGCGATTCGGGATCGCGAAACATCACTGCCAGTGGCTTGGCCGGCCGCGGCTTGCGCGTGCGCAAGCTGGCGACCGCCGCGTCGTTCGTTGCGTCGCAGAGCAGGTGGTAGCCGCCGACCCCCTTGACCGCGACGATCTTGCCGTCCCGCAATGCGGCGACGGTCGCGGCGAGCGCCGCGTCGTCGCGGTCGTGAACGACCGCTTCCGAAACGAACTGCAGGTGCGGCCCGCATGCCGGGCAGGCGATCGGCTCCGCGTGGAAGCGGCGATCGAGCGGATTTTCGTATTCGCGCCGGCACGCCGGGCACATCGCGAAGTCGCGCATCGAGGTGGACGGGCGGTCGTAGGGCAGGGCGGTGATCAGCGTGTAGCGCGGGCCGCACTGGGTACAGTTGACGAAGGGATAACGGTGGCGGCGGTTGGCGGGGTCACGCAATTCGGCCAGGCAGTCGGTGCAGAGGCTGTTGTCAGGCGGCAGATGGACCTCTGCGACGCCGGCCGACACGCTGTCGAGAATGGTGAAGTCGGTTGTCTGTTCCGGTGCACAGGGGGTGGCGGCTAAGGGGCCCGGCTCGGACAGGGGCGGCGCTTCGGCGATGAGCGCGGCACTGAAGCGCTGCAGCTGCACGGGCTCGCCCTCGGCGTGGATTTCCACCGTGCCGTCGACGTTGCGCACCCAGCCTCTTATGTCGTGGCGCTTTGCCAGCCTGTAGACGAAGGGCCGGAAGCCCACGCCCTGCACCCGGCCGCTTATCGTGATGTGCCGCGCTGCGTGCTCAGGCATCGGCGGCAACGCGCACGCCGCCGGCCCACCAGATGCGGCAGGCACCTTCGTCCGACACCATGCAGGGACCGACCGGGTGGCGCGGCGTGCAGGCACGGCCGTAGATGCGGCACTGGTTGGGGTAGATCTTGCCGAGCACGACCTGCGCGCAGTCGCAGCCCGGCGGCATCTCGCCGGCGCGGCGGCGTTCGGGATCGCTGTGGTCGGGAAACAGCACGCGCGCGTCGTGCTGCGCGTACGCCGGCTTCAGCGCGTAGCCGGAGCGCGGAATCACGCCGATGCCGCGCCAGTTGGCATCGACGACGTCGAGCGCGGCGTGCATGAAACGCTGCGCGGTGGGATTGCCGCCGGGATGCGCGACTTCACGGTAGCAGTTGTCGAGAAAGCGTTCGCCGGTTTTGAGTTGCCGCAGCACCGAATAGAACGACGCCAGCAGCGACTCCGGTGCGAAGCCGGCGACCGCGGCGGGAATCTCGTGGCGGTCGACGACGAAGGTCCATTCCTCCGGCCCCATCACGGTGGAGACATGGCCGGGCGCGACCAGCGCGTCGAAGCCGGGCGTTCCGGAATCGAGCAGCATCGCCACCGCCGGCCAGGTCAGCCGGCCGGACAGCAGGATGGACAGATTGGCGGGAATGCCCTCGGCCAGCATCGCCGCCGTCGGCGCGGTGGTGGTCTCGAAGCCGGCGGCGAAGAACACGACCGGGTGGCCGGGGTTTTCGACCGCAATCCGCCGGGCATCGAGCGGGCTCGCGATCGGCCGCACGTCGGCGCCGGCGGCTTGCGCCTCGGCCAGCGAGCGAACCTCGCCCTTCTTCACGTTGACCGGGACCCGCAGCATGTCGCCGAAGGCGACCAGGATGACCTTGTCCTGCAACGCCAGCTGGATCGCCTGGTAGACGTCTTCTTCCGGGCATACGCACACCGGGCAGCCGGGGCCGGGCACCAGCTCGATCCACTTCGGCAGCGCGCCGCGCAGGCCGGCGTGCGTGATCGAGCGCTCATGGCCGCCGCACACGTTCATGATCTTGATCGTGCGGTCGAAGTCGAGGGCGTGGATCTTATCCAGCCAGGCGCGGGCCTCGTCCATCAGGCGGAGGCACCGTGATACGTCATGCCGTCGGGCTGAATCGCCGGTCGGCGCGACTGGCCGAGCGCAACGCGTGCACGCTGGGCGGCGAGCTGCTCGCGCAGCCAGGCGAGCCAGGCGTCCATGCCGAGGTTCTTGCGCGAAGACAGCCGCATGACCGGTGCCGGGTTGGCGAGCTTGCGCAGGTGCGCTTCGGCCTTGTCCGGATCGAAATCGTCGAGCACGGCGAGGAGATCGGTCTTGGTCAGCAGCATGGCGTCGGCGGCGCGGAACATGACCGGATACTTGGCGGGTTTGTCGTCGCCCTCGGTGACCGAGAGCAGCGTGACGTTGAGGTGCTGACCGAGATCGAAGCTCGCCGGGCAGACGAGGTTGCCGACATTCTCGATGAACAGGATGTCGATGTCGTCGAGCGTCATCTGGTGCAGCGCGTCGTGGACCAGGTGGGCGTCGAGGTGGCAGGCGGTGCCGGTCACGATCTGGTGCGCCTGCACGCCTTTTGCGCGGATGCGCTCGGCATCGTTCTCGGTTTCGAGGTCGCCTTCGATCACGGCACAGGTGAACTCGTTTTTCAGTGCGGTCAGCGTGGCTTCGAGCAGGGCGGTCTTGCCCGAGCCGGGCGAGGACATCAGGTTGATGGCAAGGATGCCGCGACGATCGAAGTGCTCGCGGTTGTGCGCGGCCTGGTCGTCGTTCCTGGCCAGCAGGCCCTTGAGAACGGACACCGCCGTCGCGCCCTTGGCGACTGGCTTGAATGCGAGATGCTTGTTGCCGGGGGTGAGATTGCAGCCGCAGGTGTCACACATGATCAGGATCCAGGGGTCAGGGTCGGGGCGGATTCGAGTTCGACGCTTTCGAGCAGCAGCTCGTCGCCGCTGATGACCTGCGTATGCCAGTCGCCGCAAGCTCCGCACAGCAGGCGGTTCATTGCAGCGTCGGTTTCCGCGCCGCAGGTCTGGCAATGCACACGCACCGGCGCGGCGACGAGGTCGAGTTCGGCGTCCGCCATCCGGGTGCTTGCAGCGGCGAGCGGAAAGGCGCTCGCCAGCAGCTCGGGAACGACCCCGGCCAGCGGGCCGATGCGCACGCGGATCAGACGGGCAGATGCCGCACCGTGCTGGCTTATCACGGCCTCCACCTGTTCGACGAGCGCCTGGGCGACAGCCAGCTCATGCACCCCCAACCTCCTGGGCTTGGCCCTCCAGGATCTGGTCCAGCAACTCCCAGGTCGTGCGGGCATCGGCCTCGGCAATCTTCTGGATGGCATAGCCGACATGCACCATGACGAAATCGCCGACTGCGGGCGGTTCGTCCTGCATCATGAACAGGCTGACGTCGCGCCATACGCCCTTGGCCTGGCAGCGGGCGTTGAAGCCGTCGATCGCTTCGATCTGCATCGGAATGGCGAGGCACATGGGAACAGTCCGGAACAATGCTGAAAGCAGTATAAGTGATTTGCCGAAAAACACCCGATGGCGGGGGAAACGGCAAAATGCCCATAAATCATAAAGTTGAGTGAAATGCTTGGTTGTTAATCGAGAAGGCTGCTGATAAATTGAATTTATGAAAACGCTCGTGCTGGGGATAGGCAACACATTGCTTACAGACGAGGGCGTCGGCATACACGTGCTGCAGGCGCTCGAGAAGCACTTGGCGCACCTGCCTGGTGTCACCCTGCTCGATGGCGGCACGCTGTCTTTCACCCTGGCGGGGCCGATCGAGGATGCCGATGCGCTGATCGTTGTCGATGCAGCCAACATCAAGTCAGAACCCGGTCAATGGGCGTTGATGGAAGGCGAGGAGATGGATGCATTTCTGATGGGCAATCGCAAGTCCTCGGTGCATGAAGTCGGCCTGACCGACCTGCGCGCGATCGCGCTGCTGGCCGGGCACTGGCCCGAGAGGCGGGCCATGATCGCGATCCAGCCCGATGTCGTCGACTGGGGGGAGTATCCCACCCCGGCCGTTGCGGCCGCTATCCCGCCGGCGTGCGACGCCGTTCGGAAACTGGTCCGGGATTGGCAGCATGTCGATTGACGCCATCCCGATCCGCGTCGTCAACCCGCTGCCGCCCGAATCCGGACTGTCCGGCAATGCGTCGCCGCTGCTGCGGGAAATATCGGAATCCCTGCGCCGCCTGCTGGAAACCGGCGAGACCTCGGCCATCGACCTTGCGGCCCTGCCGCTGACGCCGGCCGACCTGGACTGGCTGCGCGAGAAGCTGGGCGAAGGCGAGATCGCCGTCACGCTGCAGGCGAGCGGCGAATCGACACTCGACGAAACGGCCTGCCCCGGCGTCTGGTGGATCACGCATCGCAACGAGCAGGGCGTCGTTACCTCGCAGTTCATCGAAGTCACCTTCGTGCCGGAACTGGTGAAGGCGCATCCCCAGGACGTGAAAACAGGATGGGAACAGCTTGAACTGCTGATTTCGGACCACTAAGGTAGATCCAGACGCTGTTGTGTTTTCTGACAGGAGACAAGCATCATGCAGGGACCATTGATCGACAATCTGGTACGGCAGGGCATCAGCCGTCGCACTTTTCTGAAGTACTGCGCCACCCTGGCATCGATGATGGCCCTGCCGCCCACGGCGGGGCGCGCAATGGCCGAGGCCATCGCCGCCGCCAGACGGCCTTCGGTGATCTGGCTGCCGTTCCAGGAGTGCACCGGCTGCACCGAGTCGATCACGCGTTCGCATTCGCCGACCATCGAGGGCATGATTTTCGACATGATCTCGCTCGACTATCAGGAAACGCTGATGGCGGCGGCGGGATTCCAGGCCGAGGAAGCGCTGCAGGCCGCGATCAAGGAAAATTTCGGCAAATACCTGCTGATCGTCGACGGTTCGGTCGCCACGGGGCTCGACGGCGCCTATTCCACGATCGCCGGCAAGTCGAACCTGGATACGCTGAAGGAAGTGGCCAAGGGCGCGGCCGCCATCGTCTCCATGGGGTCCTGCGCATCATTCGGCGGCATTCCGATGGCCAAGCCCAACCCGACCGGCGCGGTGCCGGTTTCCGACATCATCAAGGACAAGCCCATCGTCAACATCCCCGGCTGTCCGCCGATCCCCGTGGTCATGACCGGGGTGCTCGCGCATTACCTGACCTTCGGCACCCTGCCGGAACTCGATGACAAGGGACGTCCCAAGTCGTTCTACGGCGAAACCATACACGACCGCTGCTACCGCCGCCCGTTCTACGACCAGGGCAAGTTCGCCAAGACCTTCGACGACGAAGGCGCTCGCAACGGCTGGTGCCTGTTCGAACTCGGCTGCAAGGGGCCGGTGACCCACAATGCCTGCGCCACGACCAAATGGAACGGCGGTACGTCCTGGCCGGTCGAGTCCGGCCACGGCTGCCTCGGCTGTTCGGAACCGGATTTCTGGGACGCCGGCGGCTTCTACAAGGCCCTGTCGACACCCGCCGATCCGCTCAAGTACGCTGCCGTCGCGGCCGTGGCGGGGGCCGCCGTCGGGATCGGGGTCGGCGTCGCCAACCGCGCCAAGAAGGCCGCCGCCAAGGCATCGCACGAAACCACCCAGCTCGCGGACCTGGAGAAATAATCATGAATGATCTGCAATTTCTGACCTGGGTGCGCGGCACCGGGCTCAACACCGCCATCGTCATTTTTATACTGGGAGTGGTGTGGCGGCTGTTCGAGACCTACTCGCTGGGCCGCAAGAAGGACCTGTCCGCGCCACGCCATGCAAGCGGTGCGTCCGGCCTGCATACCGTGTTCCGGCGTTCGCTGCCGCCGCCCGGCATGCTGAAGCGCTCGCCCATCAGCTATATCGGCGGCTACATTTTCCATATCGGACTGTTCGTCGTCGTGTTCCTGTTCGCGCCCCACATCCTGCTGATCACGAACCTGACCGGGCTGTCCTGGCCGGCGCTGCCTTCGCAGTTCGTGAACCTGGCCGCGGTCGTGACCATGGCCGCCATGGTCGTGGTGCTGTTCGACCGCATCAACAAGCCGGTCAAGCGCTTCTTGAGCACCTTCGAGGACTGGTTCACCTGGGCGGTCACCTTCCTGCCCGTGCTGACCGGCTGGATGGCCTTCGAGCACATGCTGCTGCCTTACACGACCATGCTGGCGCTGCATATCCTGAGCGTCGAATTGCTGCTGGTGGTATTGCCTTTCACCAAGCTGTTCCATGCGTTCACGCTGTTCGGCTCGCGCTGGTTCAACGGCAGGGTCAATGGTCACAAGGGGGTGCCGGTATGAACTGGCGCAACGGACCCCGTCAAGCTGTCACGCGTGCCTGCAACGACCGTCGCGGCAGCCCTGAAAGTTCCCACACCATCAAGGAGGAAGCCCAATGAGCGCATCCCTCGAAAAAGGCGTTCGCGTCCTCAAGGAAGTCATCGATGCGCCCATCGCCAGCTATTTCAACAGTTGCGTGCATTGCGGCCTGTGCGCCGAAGCGTGTCTGTTCTACACGGAGACCGGTGATCCGAAGTACACGCCGATTCACAAGCTGGAGCCCTTGCGCCGAGTCTACGAGCAGGAATACACCGTGCTCGGGCGGCTCAAGAAGATGATCGGGCTGTCGAAGCCGGTGACGGACGCGGAACTCGATGAATGGCAGGAACTGGTCTACAACAGCTGTACCCTGTGTGCCCGGTGTTCTTCGGTCTGCCCGGTCGGCAACGACATCGTCTACATGGTGCGCAAGTTCCGCGAGGGCATGTCGGCATCCGGGCATGCGCCGGAGGGCATCAAGGGCGCGGTCAACCGCACCGTCACCATCGGCAGCCCGATGGGCGTCAAGCTGCCTGCCGTGCAGGCGCAGATGAAGCACGTGGAAGAGGATTATGGCCTGCCGATTCCGCTCGACGCGGAAGGCGCCGAGTACATGGTGCTGCTGTCGTCGATGGAAATCATCAACTTTCCCGAATATCTGGGCGCCGTCGCCAAGATCATGCATCAGGCCGGCAAGTCCTGGACGCTATGCTCGACGGCGTTCGAAGCCACCAACGCCGGCATCCAGATCGGCAATTCGGACCTGGCCCGAACAATCGTCTCGCGCATCGTCGAAGGCGCCGAGAAGCTCAAGGTCAAGACGGTCATCAGCCCGGAGTGCGGCCATGCCTACACCGCGTTGCGCTGGGAAGGGGCCAATCTGATCGGCCGTCCCTTCGGCTTCGAGGTCAAGCACATCCTGGAGGTGCTCGGCGAATTCCAGCAGCAGGGGCTGCTGAAGACCGAAGGTTTCGAGACCGACAGGCTGACATTCCATGATCCCTGCCAGCTGGCACGCCGCGGCGGCGTCATCCAGCAGCAGCGCAGCCTGATGAATCAGGTTGCCAAGAATTTCGTCGAGATGCCCGACGCCGGCTACATGAACTGGTGCTGCGGCGGCGGCGGTGGCGCTTCGGCCATCGAGGAAGGCGAGGCCTTGCGACTGGAAGCCTTCAAGAAGAAGAAATCCCAGCTCGACAGCGTCAAGCCGGACCGCCTGGTGACAGCCTGCGCTAACTGCCGCATCGTGCTGGAAGAGGGGCTCGAGCATTACCAGATGGACATCCCGGTGATCGGTCTGACCGAGATGATCGCCGAGCACATTCCGCAAAAGGGGGCCTGATCGATGGCAATCAGCAACGACAAGGAATTCAAGCAGGCCCTGGCGGGACTTTCCACCGCGCAGCAGCGGCAGGTCGCGGCCCGCTTCGTGCAAAGGGTGTTTGCGTTGTCCAATGATGCGCGCATCAAGTCCGCGCTGGACAGCGCGGCCCGTGCCGACATCGCCGACGCGGAACTGGCGCTGGCATCGCAGGCCGCCAACAGTGCCCGCGTGGAAAGCTTCACCCGCTGCGGCAGGGAAACCGACTGGAGCGCCCAGGCCGGACATTTCGTCGCCAAGGCAGCTGTCGCCTGCGTCAAGCCCGCCGAGACCGGCAGCAACCTGGCCTGGGATGCGGCGATGCAGGCACGACTGGCGCGCACCTGCCAGACCGTCGCGGACGGTTCGGGTACCGACAACCGCGAAGCCGAGGAGCAGTACCGCATTCTCGAAGCGTTTCTGAACAGCTAAGGAATTCACGATCATGACCACAGCACAACGCGTCGTCGTCGACCCCATCACCCGCATCGAGGGCCATCTGCGCATCGAGGCCGAGACCGATGCCAGCGGCAAGATCACCAGCGCCTATTCCGCCGGCACCATGGTGCGCGGAATTGAAATCATCCTGCGCGGCCGCGATCCGCGCGATGCCTGGGCGTTCGCCCAGCGGATCTGCGGCGTCTGCACCCTGGTGCATGGCATCGCCTCGGTGCGTGCGGTGGAGGATGCCCTGCATCGCGCCATCCCCAGCTACAGCATCCCACAGAATGCCGAACTTATCCGCAATCTGATGATTGCGGCCCAGTACGTGCACGACCATGTGATGCACTTCTATCACCTGCACGCGCTCGACTGGGTCGACGTGGTGTCCGCGCTCAAGGCCGACCCCAAGGCCACCGCGGATCTGGCGCAATCGCTGTCGAGCTATCCGCGATCGTCGCCGGGATACTTCGCTGACGTGCAGAAGAAACTCAAGACCTTTGTCGAACAGGGCCAGCTCGGCATATTTGCCAA
>JAYRNU010000039.1:0-3236 GCA_041912015.1 Thiobacillus sp.
CATCGCAGGTGAATTCCGGTTCGACGGCACCGTACCCGAGACGGCGGCGATGGCGCGCATGCTGGAGAAGCTGGCGCGACGCGGTCCCGATGCCGAAGGGCAATATGCCGACGGTCCGGTGCGCCTGGGCCACCGACGCCTGGCGATCATCGACCTGTCGCCGCGCTCGGCCCAACCGATGTGCGATGCCGCCACCGGCACCGCCCTGGTGTTCAACGGCACCATCTACAACTACCCCGAGCTGCGCGCCGAACTGATCCACCGCGGTCACAGCTTCGAGTCCGACGGCGACACCGAGGTCATCCTGCGGGCCTGGCTGGAGTGGGGCGAGGCCTGCGTCGAACGCTTGCACGGCATGTTCGCGTTCGCCATCTGGGACCGCGAGGTGCTGTTTCTGGTGCGCGACCGCCTCGGCATCAAGCCGCTGTACTACAACGAGAACCTGGGACGCCTGCGCTTCGCCTCGACGCCGCAGGCCCTGCTTGCCGCCGGTGGCGTGGATACCGGCATCGATCCCGTCGCCCTGCACCATCTGTTCACGCTGCATGCCGTGGTGCCCGCGCCGCGCACGATTTTCAACGGGATCCGCAAGCTGGCGCCGGGAACGACGCTGACGGTCAACTCGAAAGGCGAACTCAGGCACCGGCGTTACTGGTCGTTGCGGGCACAGCGCCCGGAACGTCCCAGAACCGAAGGCGAATGGACCGAGGCCATTCACGCAAGCCTGCGTCGTGCCGTCAGGAAGCGCATCGAGATCGCCGACGTCAAGGTTGGCGTGCTGCTGTCCGGCGGTCTCGATTCGAGCCTGCTGGTGGCCCTGCTCGCGGAGCAGGGGGTGCCCGACCTGATGACGTTCTCGATCGGATTCGAGGATCAGCCCGAGGAGCGCGGCAACGAATTCGAGTATTCCGATCCGGTCGCAGCCATGTACGGCACGCGCCACCACAAGTACCTGATCCCCAATTCGCAAGTGCTGCAACGCCTCCCCGAGGCGGTCGACGCGATGAGCGAGCCGATGTTCGCGCAGGACGCGGTGGCGTTCTACCTGCTTGCCGAGCAGGTCAGCAGGACGGTCAAGGTGGTACAGAGCGGCCAGGGGGCGGACGAGGTTTTCGGCGGCTATTTCTGGTACCCGCGCATGGCGGCGGCCACCGGCACACCTCTCGACCGCTTCCGCAGCCACTACTTCGATCGCGACCATGACGAATATCTGGAGATGCTGACCCCTGAATTCCATGGTCCCGACTACACGTCCGCGACCATCGCCGCGCATCTGGCGGAACCTTTCGCCGACGAATTCATCGATCAGGTATTGCGCATGGATACGACCATGCTGATCACCGACGATCCGGTCAAGCGCGTCGACAACATGACCATGGCATGGGGTCTTGAGGCGCGCGTGCCCTTCCTCGATCATCAGCTGGTCGAACTGGCGGCGTCGCTGCCGCCCGATCTGAAGCTTGCATCCGAGGGCAAGCATGTGCTCAAGACCATCGCGCGCGGCCTCGTCCCCGATGCGGTCATCGATCGCAAGAAGGGCTATTTTCCGATGCCCGCCCTGAAATACGTACGCGGAGATTTTCTTGACTTCATGCAGGACATTCTGAACGCGCAGGCCTGTCGCGAGCGCGGTCTGTATCACCGCGCCTACGTGAACAAGCTGCTGGCCGCGCCCGAGCAGTACCACACGCGGATCCAGGGCAGCAAGCTCTGGCATCTGGCGCTGCTCGAATTCTGGCTGCAGCGCCATGCGTAGGCTGCTGGTCCTGCTCGGCATGCTGGCTGCACTGTCGGCGCATGCCCAGCCTTCATTTGACGACTGGCTGGCCGGCTTCCGTCAGGAGGCCGCGGCACAAGGCATCTCCCAGGCCACGCTGGACGCGGCGCTCGGGGGACTCGTCCCCGACGAGCGCGTGATCGAGCTTGACCGCCGCCAGCCGGAGTTCCTGCAGCCCTTCACCACCTATCTGGGGCGGCGCGTCACGCCGGAGCAGGTCGCGGTGGGACAGGCGCTGCTGCAGCAGAACGCGGCATTGCTCGACCAGGTCGCCGAGAAATACGGCATTCCGAAGACGGTGCTGGTGGCGTTCTGGGGACTGGAAACGCGCTACGGCGCGGTCAAGGGCAGCCTCAACGTTCCTGCGAGTCTCGCCACGCTCGCCTTCGAAGGCCGACGCAGCACCTTCTTCCGCAATCAGCTGCTCGACGCGCTGCGCATCATCGATGCCGGACATGTCCAGGCGGTGGACATGAATGGCTCGTGGGCCGGTGCAATGGGGCACATGCAGTTCATGCCGTCGACATTTCTGGCCTACGCGGTGGATGGCGACGCGGATGGCCGCATCGACGTGTGGACGTCGCTGCCCGACGCCATGCATTCCGCGGCGAACTATCTGCAGCGGGCGGGCTGGCAGGCGCAGCAGCCGGTGGCGCTGGAAGTGCGGCTGCCCGAGGGTTTCGACTGGAAGCAGGCGCGTCTCGCGCACCGTCTGCCGGTCGCGGAATGGGCGGCGATGGGCGTGCAGCAGGCAGACGGGTCTGCATTGCCCGAGGCAAGCGGACGCGCGGCGATCGTGCTGCCGCAGGGCTGGCAGGGGCCGGCCTTCATCGTGTTCGACAATTTCGACGTGGTGATGCGCTGGAACCGCTCGCTGAATTATGCGCTCGCGGTCGCGCAGCTTGCGCGCCAGCTGGCGGGAGGTGGCGCGCTGACTGCCGTGGCGGACGCAGGCGGCGCGCTCAGTGCAGCGCAGCTCAAGGACATGCAGCAGGCGCTGAACGAGCTCGGGATCGATGCCGGCGCGGTGGACGGCATGATGGGCCCACGAACCCAGACGGCCATCCGGCTTTACCAGGCCCTGCACCAGTTGCCGGTCGACGGTTACCCCGATCCCGGCTTGCTGGCGCATATCGAGCAATCGCACGCCGAGGCGGCGGCTGCCGGCAAGCTGACCCAGGGGCCGGTCCCCACCTTTGCCGAACCGGTCGAGCAGCCATGATGCAGAAACGTGCATTGAACGATCCGCTCAGTCGCCCGGGGGGCGTGTCGCCGTCCATGCCGGTCCGCGCCTCGATCCGTTTGCTTCGCCTGCCGCAGTCCGGCATTGCGCCCGCATGAGCCTGGTCTGCTGGAAATGCGGCGCGAGCCTGGCCGGCATGCTGCTGCCGCTGTCGCGGCGGGACTGCTGCCCGAGCTGCCGAGCCGACCTCCATGTGTGCAGGCTATGCCGACACCA
>JAYRNU010000040.1:0-8816 GCA_041912015.1 Thiobacillus sp.
GCACCAGCGCGCGCACCGGACGGCCGTTCTTCTGTGCCGGTGCGAACCGGGCGTCGCGAAACGCCTTGAGCGCCGATTCCTCGAACAGGTCGGGCGGCGAGGCACTGACGACATCGATGTCGCTGACCCGGCCATCGGCTTCCAGCTTCAGCTGCAGGCGCACCTTGCCCGACAGCCGCTGACGGTCGGCCACGAAGGGATATTCCGGAACGATTTCGCGCAGCGCACGCGGATGCACGTCGACGTCGCGCGCGCTGTAATAGGTCAGGTCGACCGAACTCGTGATCGTCACCGGCGATGCGGGCGCCGGCATGGCCGGCGGCGCCGCAGCCGGCTCGGGCGAAGGCGGTTCGGGCGCGGGCTCGGCAGGTCTGGCAACCGGCGCAGGGGTAGCAGGCGGCGCGGGTTGTATCGACGGGGAAGGGGGTGGCGGCGCGACCAGCAGCGCCTCGGCCGTCACGCTCGGCGCCAGCACCGGCACCTCCTTCGGCGGCTCGGCCGGCGGGTTGGCCTCGGGCTGCGGCGGCGGACTTTCCACGGCCGGCGGACTGTCCAGCTTCGGCTGCAGCCGCGCCTCGATGACCGTATCGGCGCCAGGCATCACCGCAGGCGGCGCGACCTGCACCAGCGCGATCACGGCCAGGTGCACCCCTAGCGACAGCCACAGCGCGGCAAGCAGACGCCGCAGCCTGGGCGGCATTGGCAGCACATCGGACGAAATGTTCACTGACACGTTTGGACCGTGCCGAAAAGCACGGACCCTGGCCTAGAATGAGGCCGACACGACAACAAGGAGGAGCGCATGAAAAGACTCGTCATTGCGGGCGCCATCTTAGCATCGGCCCTGGGCGCGTCGGCCTGGGCCGGCGCCATCGAACTCAGCAAGATCACGCTCAAGGCTGCCGACGGCACCGAGGTGCCGACCGAGGTCGCCCGGCCATTGGGCCAGGGGCCCTTCCCGCCGGTGCTGTTCATCCATGCCAAGCGCGGCTACGAAGGCGACGAGCGCGCCCATGTACGCGAACTCGCCGCGCAGGGCTTTCTGGTCGTCGCGCCAGACTGGCAGAGCGGGCGCTTCATCGAGCGCTGGCCTGCGTCGCACAATCCCGACACCGAAATGGACGTCGAAGCCGGTCTCGATTACCTGATGTCGCTGCCCGACGCCTGCAAGCAACCGGTCGGCATCGTCGGCCTGTCGCGCGGCCCGTATTACGCGATCCGGCTCGCCGCCAAGCGCGGGCCGGACATCGCTGCGATCGTCAGCTACTACGGCCACATGCAGAATCCCAATGCGCCCGAGCCGGACCAGCTGTTCCGCATGGCGCCCGAGATCATGCAGATCACCACCCCGGTGCTCTATCTGATCGGCGACGCCGACTACGAGGTGCGCCGCATGAACGGCGGTCGCGCCTTCTATGCGCTTTGGGAACGCGGCATCCCGGTCGAGTGGCAGGAGTACCCGATGGCACGCCGCGCGTTCGACTTCCGCCCCGACCAGACCCCGGAAGAAAAGATAGCCACCCGCCATGCGCGCGAACGGGCCAGGAACTGGCTGATCCGCTGGATGAAGCTGACGCCGGAAATGAAGTGCTCGTGAGCGGGGCCACCGCAGCCATCCGGCGCCGCATCGCAATCCGCCGACCCCCTGAACGAGGCGCCGCATGATCCGACGCACACCGCACTGGCTCTGGGCCGTCTGGCTCTGGATCGGGCTGCTCGTTCCATTGGCTGCCGCGGCCCAGGAACCGCAGGAGGAACCCGCCATGCTGAACGTCCTGATCAAGGACGGCACCATGGACCAGGCGACCGAAGCGGTGATCCGGGCGATCGGCAGCCACAATTACAGCTTCGTTCGGCAGCAGTCGATCGACAGCCGCCTCGTGCCCCAGGCCTGGGAAGCCAAATCGGTCCGCATCGTCTATTTCTGCAACTTCGACACCATGAGCCGGGCACTGGCGCTCGATACCCGGGCATCGGAATTCCTGCCCTGCCGGATCACGCTGATCGAAACCCGGGACGGCATCGACCTGATGGCCGTGAATCCTGCCTGGGTTTCCCTGCGCATGGGCAATTACCGCCTGCACGAATACTGCCTCAGGCTCAAGGAAGACTATCTGGCGATCATGAACGAGGCCGCGCTTTGAAGCGGCTGGCTGGCGCCCTGGCGTTGCTGGCCGGGGTCTCGGTCGCCCAGGCCGCGCCGCTGACGGCAACCCGGACGGCCGACATGCGGGATGCGGTCGACCGCATCACCATCGCCGCGGAAAACAGCGACTACCATCTGGTCAAGGAGCAGGCGATCGACACCGCGCTGGTCAAGCGCGGCTACGAGGACCCCGGCGTGCGCATCCTGTTTTTCGGCAAGGCCTCGGCCGTGGAACAGGCGGAAAAGGAATACCCGCCGCTGCTGAGCATGCTGCCGCTCAAGCTGACGCTGGTGGTCCGCGGCAAGGAGATCGTGGTGATCAGCGACGATCTCGATGCCTGGAAGGAGATGTTCCCGGAACCGGCGGCACATCGCCTGATCGATCAGTGGCATCAGGATATCGAGCAGATGCTCAGGGATTACGCCGTGCCCTGATCTGCGGCGCCCGGTTTCGATGCCCCCTGTGATGCCCCAGTTTGAATCCGCCATGCACCACAATCGCACATCGCTGGTGGCCCCGCCCGAAACCGCATGCTTCATAAGTTTATGTTTATAAACGGATCATGACGCTGGCATGCTCCCTGCTAATTGCTGGGTGAGTACCCAAACCGAAAGGCCAGGATGCTCAGGCAGTCTCCTCCGATCTAGCGGCCTCTCCGGAGGCCGCGTTTTTTTGCGCCGGTAGGCGAGCGAAACCATGCGCGTCCTGATTGTTGAAAACCAGCCCGAACGCCTCGCGATGCTGGTCCCGGCGCTCGAATCGGCAGGCTGCGAGGTCACGGCCACGCTCAATTCCGCGCGCAGCCTCGATGTCCAGATCCAGGCGATGCGTCCCGACGTGGTGATCATCGCGCAGGACTCGCCCGACCGGGACACGCTGGAAAACATCTGCGTGGTGAACCGCGACTGCCCGCGCCCCATCGTCATGTTCACCGGTGACGGCAGCCCCGATGCGATCCGCGCCGCCACCCAGGCCGGGGTGACGTCGTATGTCGTCGACGGCCTCGACCCGGCACGGCTGCGGCCGATTCTCGACGTCGCGAAATCACGTTTCGAGGCATTTCAGGCGCTGCACGACCAACTCGAACAGACCCGTCTCGAGCTGTCGGAGCGCAAGCTGGTCGACCGCGCCAAGGCCCTGCTGATCAAGCAGACCGGCGCTGCGGAGCCCGAGGTCTATCGCGAGATGCGGCGTGCGGCGATGGACCGCGGTCTGCGCCTGGTGGACATCGCCAGGCAGATCCTGCAGAAAACCGGATGAGTGCGATGCGCATCTTTGCCTTCGGCTGCGCAGCGGCAACGCCGGTGCGCAGCCTTGCCCAGCCACCGCATCGTGCGGAACGAATCGACCCTACATCGGCAGGCACGCCAATTGCTGATCACCGCCCCAGGCGCCGCAACGACGTGGCATGGGAAGACGCTGCGGACACCCGCTGGGCGGGCCGGAACGCAGATCGCGACGCCAACCACCATTTCCGAGCAGGCAGGACCTCATGAACAAGACTCAAGACCGATCGCTTGCGGCCGCGCTGCAGGACCTCGTGTCCCCTGACGTGCGCCAAGGCGCCTGGGCGGGCGGATCCGATGCGCCGGAAAAGACCGAATTGAAGATCGGCTTCATCCCGCTGACCGACTGTGCCAGCGTGGTCGTCGCTGCGGCAAAGGGCTTCGACAGGAAATACGGCATCCGGATCGTTCCCTGCAAGGAGGCCTCGTGGGCCGCAGTGCGTGACAAGACCCTGAGCGGCACGCTCGACGCCGCGCACGTGCTGTACGGCCTGGTGGTGGGCGTCACGCTGGGTATCGGCGGACCGAAGCAGGACATGGCCGTGCTGATGTCGCTGAACCAGAACGGCCAGGGCATCTCGCTCGCTCGCCATCTGCTGCGGAAGGGCGTCAACGACGGTCCCTCGCTGGCCCGCCTGATCCAGGCCGAGCCGCGCGAATACACCTTCGCCCACACCTTCCCCACCGGCACGCACGCGATGTGGCTGTATTACTGGCTGGCAAGCCACGGCATCGACCCGATGTCCGAGGTCAAGACGATCACGGTGCCGCCCCCGGACATGGTGGAGAACGCGCGCATCGGCAACATGGACGGCTTCTGCGTTGGCGAACCCTGGAACGCGCGGGGCATCCTCGACCAGGTGAGCTTCTCGGTCGCGTCGTCGCAGGATGTCTGGCCCGACCACCCCGAGAAGGTGCTCGGCACGACTGCGGAATTCGTCAGGCGCCACCCCAATGCCTCGCGTGCCATGATCATGGCGATCCTCGAGGCCGCCCGCTACATCGACGATCCTGCCAACCGCGCCGAAGTCGCCCGCCTGATCGCCGCGGAGGCCCATGTCAACGCCCCGCTGGCCGCGATCGAGGGGCGCTTCCTCGGGCACTACGAAAACGGACTGGGCCGCCAATGGGAAGACCCTCACCCGCTGCGCTTCTACGACGAGGGCCGGGTGCCGTTTCCGTACCTGTCGGATGCCATGTGGTTCATGACCCAGCACAAGCGCTGGGGGCTGCTGAAGGCGCACCCGGACTATCTCGCTGTCGCCCAGCAGATCAACCAGGTCGATCTCTACCGCCAGGCAGCGGCGCAAACCGCGACGCCGCTGCCTGCGTCGGACCTGCGGTCATCCACGCTGATCGACGGGGGGACGTGGAACGGCGAGGACCCCGCTGGCTATGCCGAGGGTTTCGGGATCAAGGCCGGATAGCCCGGGCCTGCAAGCGCCGTTCGCGCGCCTGCGACGCAACCGGCCGGGCGCAATCCCCTGCCGCGTGCCGCGGCGCCGGCCACGTCACGGCCTGCCCTGCGGGCTGCAGCACGGACCGGCCCCTCGCACGGGTGATACCAGGGTTGACGGCACCCTGAAGGTGCGGTTGCCCCGCCAGGCCGCTGCGGCTAGACTCTCGCCGTTGCCTATGAGCCGCCTGCTTCCCGTGAATTCGCCCTGCCCTGCCTGCCATGCCACGCCGACGTGAGCCCCGCCCAGCGCCTGCGCTGGAACTCAAGACCACGCGGATCTCCGGAATACAGGTCATTCTCAACAGCGCCGAGCACGACGCACTGAACACCCATATGACCACGCTGTTCGCCGCGACGCCTGATTTCTTCGGCGGCGAGGCGGCGGTGTTCGAATGCGGACGCCTGCCGGCCGACGCGGCGTCTCCCGACTGGTCATGGCTGGTGCAGGAACTCAAGAGCCGCGGCCTCAATCCCTTCGGCGTGCAGAACGCATCGCCGGCACTGGCGGCGAGCGCGAAGCAGGCCGGCCTGCTGGTGCTCAACGACGGCGCACCGGCGGCCACCCAGGTCGCTGCGGTCCCGGAACCCGAGCCGGAGGCGGAAGCGCCGGCCGAGCCGCCGCCCGGCGCACCCGTCCGCATGCTTACCCGCATCATCGACAAGCCGTTGCGCTCGGGGCAGCGTGTCTACGCGGCCGGCGGCGACATCGTGGTGCTGGCCGCAGTCAACCCCGGCGCCGAAGTGATCGCGGACGGCAGCATCCACGTCTATGCGCCGCTCAAGGGTCGCGCCCTGGCCGGCGCGCACGGCGACACGACGGCGCGCATTTTCACCACCCAGCTCGAAGCCGAACTGGTCTCGATCGCGGGGGTGTACCGTACCTTCGAATCCGAGCCGGATGCCGCCGTGAAGAAAAAGCCGGCACAAATCCGCCTCACCGAATCCAGCCAGCTCGTCATCGAACCCCTCTAACCTCCAGTAAAAAAAGGAAGCCTTGTGACCACCATCATCACTGTGACCTCCGGCAAGGGCGGCGTCGGCAAGACCACCACCAGCGCCTCGATCGCCAGCGGCCTGGCGCTGCGCGGCTTCAAGACGGCGGTGATCGATTTCGACGTCGGCCTGCGCAATCTCGACCTCATCATGGGCTGCGAACGGCGCGTGGTCTACGACTTCGTCAACGTCATCCAGGGCGACGCCAACCTGCATCAGGCGCTGATCAAGGACAAGCACTGCGAGAACCTGTTCGTGCTGCCCGCCTCGCAGACGCGCGACAAGGATGCGCTGACCGAGGAAGGCGTGGAGAAGGTGCTCAAGGAACTCGAGCACCAGGGCTTCGAATACATCGTCTGCGACTCGCCGGCCGGCATCGAGCACGGCGCGGTCATGGCGCTGACCTTCGCCGACCAGGCCATCGTGGTCACCAACCCCGAAGTCTCGTCGGTGCGCGACTCCGACCGCATCCTCGGCATCATCCAGTCGAAGAGCCGCCGCGCCATCGAGGGCCGCGAACCGGTCAAGGAGCACCTGCTGGTCACGCGCTATTCGCCGAAGCGCGCGCACGAAGGCGAAATGCTGACCTACACCGACATCCAGGAACTGCTGCGGATTCCGCTGCTGGGCGTGATCCCCGAATCCGAGGCGGTGCTGCAGGCCTCCAACCAGGGCATCCCGGCGATCCACCAGAAAGCCACGCCGGTGGCCGACGCCTATCAGGATGCGATCGGCCGTTTCCTCGGCGAGGAACACCCGCTGCGTTTCGTCGAATACGAGAAGCCGGGCCTGATCAAGCGCCTGTTCGGAGGCAAGTGACATGTCCTGGCTCTCCCTCATATTCGGCGAGAAGAAATCCACCGCCTCGGTCGCCAAGGAACGCCTGCAACTGATCATCGCGCGCGAACGCGTGGGCCTGTCGGGCCCGGATTTCCTGCCCGACCTGCAGAAGGACCTGGTCGCGGTCATTTCCAAGTACGTCGCGATCAATCCCGACGACATCAAGGTCGGTCTCGAGAAGCAGGGCAACTACGAAGTGCTCGAAGTCAACATCGTGTTGCCCGAGGGCCGCTGACCCGGGATTCGGACAGGGCTGCAGGAGAATAAATGTCCGGTCCGTGCGGGCCCTCGTCGCCTGCCCTCCGGCATCCCGATGCCGGCGAATGCCGTGCTGCGTGGCGATTTGAGTCCACCCGGCCGCATGCGGGCCATACCCGGATCCTGCCGACGAAGGCCAGCCCCTGAACGCAAGACTTGAGTCCGGATCAAAATGCAGGCAGGATTGAGTCCGGAAACTCGAGTTCGCATGCCATGACTTACTGTGTCGCCATCAAGACCGACAGCGGATTGATTTTCGCTTCCGACTCGCTGACCAATGCGGGCATCGATCACGTCAGCACCTACTCCAAGATGCATACCTTCATCCAGCCCGACCGCATGTTCGTGCTGCTCGCAGCGGGCAACCTGGCCACCACGCAAAGCGTGGTCAAGCATCTGCGCGACGATTGCCAGAACGGCAATCTTCCCTGTTTGAACAGCGTGCAGTCGATGACCGAAGCGGTCGATTACGTTGGCCACATTTCCGCCGAAGTGCAGCGCGTCCAGTTGTCGCGCGACACCGCCAACACCAATTTCGAGGCGACCTTCATCCTGGGCGGGCAGATCGCCGGACAGGAGCACGAGATCTTCATGATCTACCCGCAGGGCAATCATATTCACGAGTCGACCACGCATCCGTTCCTGCAGATCGGCGAGACCAAGTATGGCAAGCCGATCCTCGACCGCGTCATCCGCCACGACACGTCGCTGGAACAGGCAGCGCGCTGCGCGCTGGTCTCGATCAATTCGACCATCCGGTCCAACCTGACCGTCGGCCCGCCCGTCGAGTTGCTGATCCTCACAGCCAACACGATCGACGGCGGACGCCGCCTGATCTTCGAGGAAGACGACCCCTACTACCGTGCGCTCGGCGATGCCTGGAACGAAGGCCTGCGCCAGGCGCTCAACGGCCTGCCCCCGTTCGAGTGGGAGAAGCAGCTGCAGCCGCTCCAGGTCGTGGCAAACGGCAGCAGCACGCAGATGCAGGGCTGATTACTTCAGGCCGGCGCGTAGGCGGCGTCCTTCATCACCTGGGCCAGGGTCGCGTAGGCCGACGCCCAGGCCGCCTTCAATTCATCGGTAAATTTCGATCCCAGTCCCTGTTCCAGCGTCCACAACAGGGCAGCGCCGACCGTGTCGTAGTGCTGCGGCTCGACGCCATAGCCGGCATGTCTGCGCGCCAGATCCTGCGCCACCGGAACGAGTTCGTCGAGCCGGGTCAGGCTGGCGACGATCTGCCCCAGCATTTTCATGAGCTTCTGCCCCTGTTCGCGCATGTCGCCCTTGAACAGGGGTTTGACGTCCGGCTCGAGCGTGAACAGGCGCAAATAGAACAGGCCGGCGGCCGTTTCCCGGATCGCGGCGACGTCTGCCCAGGATTTCTGCACGAGGGTGATTTGTTGCGGTGTCATGTGGGTTCCCTTGGATTGGGGTTGCGTCAGTGAAGCCATTCTGGCCCGGGGATCGCGATGGGCGCATGCCCGGGGCAGGCCGTGACACGCAGGGTCCATGCCAGCCTTCGCATTGCCGGCGGCTCACCGCGATCGGGCACCGGACGCATGCGCATGCATCGCTGCATGCGTGCCGACGGTGCATGTGCGCACCGCAGATGTGCATGCCTGTCTCCCTGGTGCGCGCGGTGCCGGACGGTCGCGAGGTCCCACACCTTGCGCCCGGCATTCCGGCGACGCTGAAGGATAATTCCGGGGGGCCGGCTGCGGTGGACACGACCGGGTTCGAGCCTGCGCCCGACAAGCCCGCCGCAGCGCCTGGTGATGGGCGGCATGGCGCAGGCGCTGGCGAGGTCACCCCCATGACACTCGGTCCCCATGC
>JAYRNU010000041.1:0-2167 GCA_041912015.1 Thiobacillus sp.
ACCTGCCATGATGGACCCGCCATGACCCGCACCGTGCAATGCGTCGTCCTCAAGCAGGAGGCCCCGGGCCTCGACCGCGCGCCGTATCCCGGGCCGTTGGGCCAGCGCATTTTCGAGAACGTCTCGCGCGAAGGCTGGGCGCGCTGGGTCCGCCACCAGGTCATGCTGATCAATGAATACCGGCTGACCCCCGTCGAACCCAAGGCCCGCAAGTTCCTCGAGGGCGAAATGGAAAAGTTCTTCTTCGGCGCGGGCTCGGACCGCCCCGCGGAATTCAAGCCGCCCGGCTAGCCTAGCCTTGACGCTGGCCGCCCCGGCCCGGTCTAATACGCGACCTTCCCGACGATGGCCAGGTAGCTCAGTTGGTAGAGCAGCGGACTGAAAATCCGCGTGTCGCAGGTTCGATTCCCGCCCTGGCCACCAATTCCCCGATTCGGCAGCAACTGCATTGACGGGCACTGCTCGCTTGCCCTGGTCGACGCTGCGTGCTATTTCAAGTGCGCCGATTGGGGAGGGGAAATCAACATGGCCATTGCCCTGAGTCAGCCGAGTGTCAGCCGGCCCTTCGATCTCTTGTCAGGGGCGCAGCGCGCGCATGCGCTGGACCGTTGGATCTACGTATTCACTGCAGTCAGCTTCATCGTCATCACACTGATTGGGTTCATTCCCGATTCCGTGATGAAGCTGGCACTCATGAATGCAGGGCAGCGGCCGCCGTTCCCCGTCGTCGCACATTTCCACGCGGTCCTGACGGGAGGTTTCCTGCTGTTCCTGTTGTGCCAGACGCTGTTGATGGCGACTGCCCGGGCCGACGTGCACCGCCGTGTCGGATCCGTGGTTTACCTGCTCGCGCCAGCGCTGATCGTGGCGGGGTTCCTGCTTGCTTCATCGACGTGGCACGGTGTGTGGTACGCGGCCCATGACGGTCCGATGGAGATCCGCCCTGGCATGCTGGGCCTCAGCCGCATGCTGGACAACATCATGCTGCTCCAGATCCGCATTGGCACGCTGTTCGCACTGTTTCTCTTCCTGGGCTTGCAGGCGCGCAAAGTGGACCCGGGATTCCACAAGCGGATGATGATCATTGCGCCCGCCATGGCGTTGCCCGCAGCCTTCGACAGGATCACCTGGATTCCCTCGACGCTGCCGCAAAGTCCGCTGTCCGCCGAGCTGTACCCGCTGCTGGTTCTGGCGCCGCTCGTGGCGTGGGATATCTTCCGCAATCGGCGGCTTCATCGCGCGTACTGGGTCCTGCTGGCCGTTTATTTGCCTGCCGCCGTTGCAGTTCATATCGCATGGGACCAGCCGTGGTGGCATCAGTTCGTCTGGAGACTGATGGGCGTCTGAAACGCCCTGGCCACCATCCAATTCAACGCTTGAGCAGGTCGGTGCTCTCGAGCGCCTGTCGCTCGTAGCCCAGCAGCTTCATGAACATCCGGCAGCGGCCAAGGGCCGATGTCGTAAGCGTGATCAGCCTGTCGCGCATCGCAGGCGTCAATGTACCTGTCGCGCGGGCGTGATCGACGATGGCAGCAGCGGCGTCCATGTCGCTGAAATAGTCGTAGGCAGCCGGATCGGATGCGTTCTCGCTCTCGTAATAGTAGCTGGCTTGCGCGGTCTCCCGCGGTGAGATGAGCGCCAGCGACCCGTTGAGCTTGGACGCGGTCCATGCGGCGCTGACCGACTTCGCGAGGTCCCATTCATAGACCAGCGAGGCGATGACCTTCTCGCCGTTCGCGCCGGAATCCAGCAGGGCAAGGTTTTCCCGCAGCTGCTTCTCCTGCGCCGACATGCTCGCCTGGCTGTCGATGGTCTTGCGAAGATCGGTGATGAGTTCCGCCTGGATGTCCGAGCGCGCCGCGTGGGCGAGGTGCCGGTTGTGATAGGACTCGACGGCCTGCTCGAGCCCCAGTGCAGTCAGCACGCCGACCACGATGATGCTGTATTCCTTCAGGAACTCGCGCAGGCTGTGAAACGGCTTGGGTTTATGGATTTCCATCAGGATCGCCAGCGCAGCTCAGATGCCGACATACCACGCCCAGCCGTTCTGCAGCGATCCGATCTTGCCCAGGTCGTCGAACTCGTCCTTGACGACGATGCGGTCCAGGAATTTCACGCTCTTGTAGCCGAGCTGTCGCTCGACGCGCAGGCGCAGCGGCGCGCCGTG
>JAYRNU010000042.1:0-3293 GCA_041912015.1 Thiobacillus sp.
ACCGGCACGGCGGATACCGAAGCGTTCGAATTCCACAGCATCTACGGCCTGGAAACCGTCGTCATCCCGACGCATCGGCCGATGATCCGCAAGGACGAGCACGACCAGGTCTACCGTACCGCACGCGAGCGCGACCAGGCGGTGATCAAGGAAATCCGTGCCTGCCACGAGCGCGGCCAGCCGGTACTCGTGGGCACGACTTCGATCGAGGCCAACGAACATCTGTCGGGCGAGCTCAAGAAGGCCAGCCTGCCGCACAACGTGCTCAATGCCAAGCAGCATGCGCGCGAAGCCGAGGTGATCGCGCAGGCCGGCATGCCCGGGGCCATCACCATCGCCACCAACATGGCGGGCCGCGGCACCGACATCGTGCTGGGCGGCGGCATCCAGAAGGAACTCGATGCCATCATGCTCGACGAGGCGCTGTCCGAGAGCGAGAAGGCCAGTCGTCGTGATGCCCTCAAGGCCGAGTGGCAGCCGCGTCACGATGCGGTGCTGGCGGCCGGCGGCCTCCATATCATCGGTACCGAGCGGCACGAGTCGCGCCGCGTCGACAACCAGCTGCGTGGCCGTTCGGGCCGGCAGGGCGACCCCGGTTCGAGCCGCTTTTTCCTGTCGCTGGAAGATCCGCTGCTGCGCATTTTTGCCTCGGACCGCGTCGCCGCGATCATGGATCGCCTGAAAATGCCGGAGGGCGAGGCGATCGAGCATCCCTGGGTGACGCGCGCGATCGAAAACGCGCAGCGCAAGGTCGAGCAGCGCAACTTTGACATCCGCAAGCAGCTGCTCGAATACGACGATGTCTCCAACGACCAGCGCAAGGTGATCTACGAGCAGCGCAACGAACTGCTGGAGAGCGCCAACATCAGCGACACCATCCGCGCCATGCGCGACGACGTGCTGAACGATGCCATCAGCCTGCATGTCGCGCCGGGCAGCATGGACGAGCAGTGGGACGTGGCAGGACTGGAAAAAGCTTTGGCCGCACAGTTCACCCTTGACCTGCCGCTGCAGCAGTGGCTCGACGATGACAAGACGCTGAACGAGGACGGCCTGCGCAAGAAGATCTGCGAAGCGGCCGATGCGCTGTACCAGGACAAGCAGGCGCTGGTCGGCGCGGAGGGCATGCACCAGTTCGAGCGGGCAGTCATGCTGCAAAGCCTGGATTCCCACTGGCGCGAGCATCTGTCGGCACTCGATCACCTGCGGCAGGGCATCCACCTGCGCGGCTACGCGCAGAAGCAGCCGAAACAGGAATACAAGCGCGAAGCGTTCGAACTGTTTTCCGCCATGCTGACCGCGATCAAGGCCGAGGTCACCCAGATCACTACTTCAGTACAGGTACGCGCACCCGAGGACGTGCAGGCGGTCGAGATGCACGAGGAACTGACCAACGTGGAATTCCAGCATCCTGGCTTCGACGAGGCGCAGGATTTCGCCGAAGCCGAAGCTGCCATTGCCGCGCCCACCGACGCCTACCCGAAGGTGGGGCGCAATGATCCGTGTCCCTGCGGTTCCGGCAAGAAATACAAGCATTGTCATGGCAAGCTGAACTGAGGAGCCGTCATGCCCTATTACGTGTTCCGGCTGGGGATGTTCAAGGTGCTCGAGAAGCAGGGTGAATGGGCAAGCTTCAAGGAAGCCAAGGCGCACACCAACGAACTGCGCAAGCAGCTCGATCCCAAATCCGGCGACCGGATCAAGATGATCTTTGCCGACAATGAAATCGCCGCGCAGGATACGCTGAGTGCCGAGCGCGACCTGGATCAGCGACTGTCCGGCGACGACTGGTAGCACGGTCGGGCGGTTCCGGTATTGGCTTGAAGGGTGACCGATGGCTGAATACAACGAAAGTGCCTACAAGCAGGCCAGGCAGGCCTATATCGAATACAGCTGCCCGTTCGAGCGGGCCCTGCTGTCGCGCTGCGTGCGCTGTGCCCGGTCGCTCAAGCTGAATCTGGCAGAACGCGAGGCGATTGCCTGCGGCGATCCCGGCGTACGCGAATTCTGCCTGGTGTTTTATCAGGCGCTTCACGAGAACGCACAGTTTGCACTCAAGACGAACCCCGATGCACCGTGGCCGTTCGGCAAGGAAATCCGTGCACAGTGCGGTGGCGTGCGTGGTCTCGCTGCCGCACTCGACGGCCCCGGCGACGAAACCACCGATGTGGCCGCCGCCGTGCTGCAGGGCAGGGAGCGCTTCGCAGGCTGCGAGCGGTTTCCCTATTCCGAAATCATGCGCGCGGTGGTGCACTACGAGCCGCGCAAACGGCGAACGTAAGCAGATGCTGCGGACTGCACTGCCTGCCAGGTGCCGCGGGTCGGCGGGGCAATGACGAATCGCTCCAACCCCCATTACAAGGAGACTGCTGATGAATAAGAGATTGCTGTCGATGGCTGCACTGTCGATCGTTCCGTTTCTTTACGTCCAGGCCGCGCAAGCTGCCGAGGCCAGCGCGATGAGCGACGGCGTGGTGCGCAAGATCGACGCCCCCAATGGCCGGATCACCCTCAAGCATGGCCCCATCGCCAACCTCGACATGCCGGGCATGACCATGGTGTTCCGGGTCCAGCCGCCCACGCTGCTGAAGGGCATCAAGGTGGGGGATGCGGTGAAGTTTCATGCAGAAAGCATCAACGACGCCCTGACCGTCACGGCGCTGCAGCCTGCGAAATAGTCGCGCGGCGGGCCCCCGGCAGGTGGCCCCTGCACAAGGATGGGAGCCGGCTCGCGCCCGCTTTGCGCCGAACGACGCGATCCAGTCTGCGCCGCTGCGCTAACTGAAATGCAGGGTCGCTGCGAACCCGTGGCCGCCGTCTGCGCGCAGCAAGCCTTCGCCCAGTTCGAGCCGGGCGTTCGACAGTTCGGCGATGCGGGCGACGATCGAAAGCCCCAGCCCGCACCCCTCGTCCTCGGTCTCGCCACGAACGAAGCGCTCCCTCAGCTGCGCGCGCAGCGGCGGCGCCACACCCGGCCCATCGTCCGCGACGCTGACGCAGCAGCCCGCAGCATCCACCGAAAGTCGCACCTGAATGTGCGCGCCCTCGCCCGCATAGTGCAGGGCGTTGTCGAGCAGGTTGCGAAGCGCAACCCGCAGCCAGGTCTCGCTGATGGCAATCGCACATCCTGGAGCCGTGTCGACGGTCACGGTCTGTTTCCTCAGTTCTGCCTGTGGCAATGATTCGGCGCAGACCTCGGCAATGATCGGAGCGGGATCCAGCAGCGGCGGACGGGTCCGGTTGGCCGGCTCGACGCGCGCGAGCGTCAGGAGCTGCTCGACCAGATGGGTCAT
>JAYRNU010000043.1:0-6055 GCA_041912015.1 Thiobacillus sp.
AGGGCTCCTGAATAGAACTTCACCGGGAGGCGCGCGCCGTGCGCGAGGGAAAGTGATGACAACAGTGATGCCGCCGAGGATCCGGTCGGTCCTGCCGTTTGCAACCGCCGTCGTAGCCCTCGCATTTGGGCTCGCTGCTCCACCGGCGCTGTGCGCGCTGATTGCAGCCATGCGTGATGACAATCCTGGCGGCGCAGGCGGTTGCTGCAGTGTCTGCCTTGCCGGTCTCGCCCACACCGCTCTAAAGCCACACTTGTCGACGTAATCTGCTCCCATAGAAACAGCGCGTTGTCCGTCTCGAATTGCAGCCTGCTCGTAAATGCAAAGGAGGATCGCAGAATGAATCGCTTCCCTGGGCTCTTGTCGATGATCTGTGCGGTGGCTGTCCTCGCAACGGCCGTTCCGTCGCTCGGCGCGTCGGAGGGGCCGCAACCCGCGACCGCGACCACCCGGACCGCGAACGCTGCAGTCCTCAAGGAACTCCCGTTCGCAGACAAGACCGCCTTTGGACTCGCCCACAAAGGATTCATTGCGCCGCTGCCGCAGGCAATGATCAAGGGCAAGGCAGGTAACCTGATCTGGAATCCAGAACAGTACTCGTTCATCAAGGAAGGCGAGGCTGCCCCCGATACCGTAAATCCAAGCCTGTGGCGCCAGTCACAGCTGCTGAACATCTCGGGACTCTTCCTGGTCACCGACGGTATCTACCAGGTCCGCAACCAGGATCTGTCGAACATGACGATCGTCGAGGGAAAAAACGGTATCACGATCTTCGATCCCCTGATCTCGGCGGAGACCGCCAAGGCGGCACTCGACCTCTATTACCAGCACCGGCCCAGGAAGCCCGTGGTGGCCGTCGTCTATACCCACAGCCATGTCGATCACTACGGCGGCGTACGGGGCGTCGTGGACGAAGCCGACGTCAAGTCGGGCAAGGTCAAGATCTACGCACCGGTCGGTTTCCTCGAGGAGGCGGTGTCCGAGAACGTGATGGCGGGTAACGCGATGAGCCGGCGCGCGACCTACATGTACGGCAACCTGTTGCCGTCGAGCCCCACGGGTCAGGTCGGCGCCGGACTCGGTACCACGACCTCGGCCGGCACGATCACGCTGATCCCGCCGACCGACATCATCAGCAAGACCGGCGAGATTCGCATCATCGACGGACTCACCTACGAGTTCCTGTATGCGCCCGGGACTGAGGCACCCACGGAAATGCTCTACCTGATCAAGGAAAAAAAAGCCCTCAACGCTGCAGAGGATGCCACCCACACCCTGCACAATACCTACACGCTGCGTGGCGCGAAGATCCGCAATCCCCTGGCGTGGTCGAAATTCCTGAACGAGGCGCTCGTGATGTGGGGCGACAAGGCCGACGTGCTGTTCAGCATGCACCACTGGCCCATCTGGGGCGAGGCGGCGATCAAGAAGCACCTCGAACTCCAACGCGACATGTACCGCTACATCAACGACCAGACCCTGCGCCTCGCCAACCAGGGCGAGACGATGGTCGAGATCGCTGAGGACGTCCAGCTTCCGAAAGCGATCGCGAGCAGCTTCTCGAACCGCGGTTACTACGGGTCACTCAGCCACGACGTCAAGGCCACCTACGTGCTGTATCTCGGCTGGTTCAACGGCAATCCATCTACCCTGCACGCGCTCCCGCCGGTCGAGGCGTCAAAACGCTACGTGGAGATGATGGGCGGAGCGGACGCGCTGCTTAAGAAAGCCAGGCAGTACTACGACAAAGGCGACTACCGGTGGGTTGCCGAGGTGGTGAGCCACGCGGTCTTCGCCGATCCGAACAATCAGGCGGCGAAGGACCTCGAAGCTGATGCGCTGGAGCAGATGGGCTACCAGGCCGAGAATGGCCCGTGGCGCAACTTCTTCCTCACCGGCGCGCAGGAGCTCCGCAAAGGCGTCGCCAAGCTTCCCGCCCCCAATACGGCGAGCCCGGACACGGTGCGCGCCATGAGCCTCGATCTGTTCTTCGACTTCCTCGCCATGAAGCTCGACGGCCCCAAGGCCGCCGGCAAACATGTCGTACTCAACTTCGACTTCACGGACACGAAGGAGAAATACATGGTCGAGATGGTCAACGGTGTGCTGAACCATACGCCGGCGATGCAGGCGAAGGACGCCGATGCGACGCTCGTCCTGTCGCGAGAGACGCTCAATCAGATCGTGCTCAAGCAGACCACGCTCAAGGATGCGGTCGCGGCCGGGAACGTGAAGGTCACCGGCAGCGAAGGGAAACTCGAAGAGATGCTCTCCAACCTCGACAGCTTCAACTTCTGGTTCAACATCGTGACGCCCTGAGGTGACATCGGCCGCGGTGGGCAGCGCCGGCGGCCCACCCCCGGCTGGGCAGCCGGGGTTTGATGGAAAGCTGCCAATAGCCATCCACCTGGAGCAAGAGCCGTGTCGACATCACCGAGTACTGCAGCGTTTTCCGTGGGCCTGATTTGGCTCGTGTTGCATGGCGTCGCAGGAGCCCAGGATCAATCGAGCGACGCCTCGCAGGCGAACAACCCGCTGGCCAATTTTACGGCCGTGAACCTGCAGGACTACTACATCGGGGAGTTCACCTCCCCCGATAAGCACGGGAACCAGTTCTGGGTCCGCTACGCGGAGCCGATTTCCCTGGGCCAGACCCACTGGATCTTTCGGGCCTCGCTTCCGGTGAACAGCTACCCGATCCATCCGGGCTCGGGCAACACCACTGGAATTGGCAATTTCAACGCTTTTGCCGCCTACTTGATCGATATCGGGAATCCTGCGGTGAGCTTTGGCATCGGGCCGCAGGTCACCACCCCGTCCGGGAACGACGCAGTCGGCAGCGGAAAGTGGTCAGCCGGGTTCGCGAACGTGCTCTTCAACGCGTCCTCCAGGACATTCCAGTACGGCTACCTGCTCACGTGGCAGGCGAGCTTCGCGGGCAGCGACCAAAGCGCGGACGTCAACACCGGTGCACTGCAGCCATTCCTCTTCTATCAGCTTGGCAAGGGGCGATACTTGAGATCGGCACCGATCTGGGTGTACGACTTCGAGAACGACACCTACAGCGTGCCGCTTGGGCTCGGCTTCGGCCAGGTCATTCCGACAAAGAAAGTGGTCTACAACGTGTTCATCGAGCCACAGTGGTCCGTGGCCGACAAGGGCGCCGGCTACCCGCAGTGGCAGATCTTTGCGGGCTTCAACATGCAGTTCAAGCGCTGATCCCGATCGTAACCCACGGGACGACTACTCTCATCCGGCTGGCCGTCCAGCAGCCCAAGTTGCGCATCCGGATCATCGACGGTTCATTGCGCGCGAGCGCCGGCCTGCTGTAGCTGGGCACAGCAAATCTGGTTGTCGTCCACGCGTCGCCTTTCGCCGACGATCGCAGGGTACAGGTCGAGTTGCTGCCGCGGCACAAGGGGACGCTGGTATGCCGGGCCGCCAGTCAGACATGCAACATGACGATGACCTGCAGTTCCCCGATCAGGAAGCCCAACAGGGCCCCGACAGCAATCAACTTCCACTCGTCCTGCTCGAACACCGGTCGCAGCACGCGCTCGAATTCCAAGGTGGACAGGCTCTGCATGCGCTGCACTAGCACTCCGCGCACGTCCATCGCGCTGTCCACATAGTCCTCTGCGTGTCGCAGGAGGCCCGGCAGTCGTGCGATCAGCCGTGCCGACATGGCGGCCTTGATCTGTTGCAAGCGGCGTCCGCCCACCGCCAACACCAGCAGCGGCTGCGCGACCCCGGCCTGCTGCTCGATCAGGTTCTGCACATGCCTGCCGACCAGATTCATCAACCTGTCGGACATGCGCCCGGTCAGCGCCGATTCGAAGATGTTGCGCGCAGTGATGACCTCCGCGGCGATCATTTCGCCGTATGCCGTTGCCACCTCGTGTCGGCGCTTGAGGAACAGGCCCTGCCAGGCGAACAGCCCGAGGTACCGCGTCGGCTCGCGTGGCCGGAAGACCATCTTCAGTGCCAGCCAGTCCGAAAACCAGCCGATGAAGGCACCAAACACCGGCATAACCCACAGTGAATGCGTGAGTGCCCAGAGCAACACCTGGATGCAGCCGAGGCCAAAGCCGAAATAGATTCCGGAGCGGCGTATGAACTGGAATTCCTTCTCGCCGGCCGTCTCGAAGATGCGATTCAGCAGCTCCTTGTCGCGGGTAAGGTGCTCGATCAGCATCTGGCGGGCATCGAAGACCTCGTCGACGTCCGCGGCAATCTCATTCAGCATCGCCTCGACACACGCCGGGATGTCGGCCTGCACGCGCTGCACCAGCAGGCTACGGATGCCCGTCGGCAATGATTCCCAAAGGCCGGGATACGACTGCGCCGCGACTTCCCGAGTGATGTCCTCGGCCGCCGCCCGCAACGGCTGCTCCATCTCGTAGGCCACCAGCCAGGGGTCGAGCCTCGCCACGAGGTCGGCCGGCGACAGCAGCCTGTGGGTCAGCGTGCCGTAGATCGTCTCGGCCATGCGGTGCGCGTGTCGCGGCACCACTCCCTGCCAACCAAGGTACGGGGGGCAGCCGACGAAGTGCATCGGCTTGAACATCATCTGCACGGCCAGCACCTTGCTGACGTAGCCGATCAGCGCGGCCACGACGGGGATGGCCGCATAGAGCGGCCAGTGCTGACGCAGATCGGCGATGAAGTGCTGCGCGAAAGCCAGCAGACTCACGCAGACAGCGCCCCGGTGATCCCTATGGCACGACCGACCGGGTCGATCAGCACGCCGGGATTCATGATGCCTCGCGGATCGACGACGGCCTTGGCGGCCGCGAGCATCGACCTGAAGATGGCCGGCACTTCGCGTTCGTAGCCGCTACGGTGGTCGCGGCCGACGGCGTGGTGGTGGGTGATCGTGCCGCCATGCGCGATCACCGCCTCGTTCGCCGCCTGCTTGATTTCCCGCCATGCGGCCAGTGCACTGGCGACGTTCCCGTCCGCCGCGCCGCGCGCAGCGAAGGTGAAGTACGGCGCCGGGCCGTCGGGGTACAGATGCGTCAGGCGGCAGGAGAGCGAGGACGCCTGGCCGGTCGCGCGTTCGATTGCGGCGCTCACGTCGGCCTTGACGCCGGCATAGAAGGACTCGAAGCGATCCCAGGTGATCGCGGTTTCGAACGTGTCCATAATCAGGCCGAGCCCAACGGCCGGGTCGCGCCAGTAGGGCATGCGCAGGAATGCGTCGCGCCAGGCGCCGGCTGCGCCACTGCGGTGCTCGCGGCCGGACTCGGCGGCCATCGACCGTGCCACCGCGTCGGCGTCGTATTCGCCGCCGTGGTCGCGCACCAGTTCGAGCGCCCGCGTCAGCCACGACTGCATCGGGTGGTCGGCGGATTCGAAGCCCAGCACGAGAATGGCATGCCGGCCATCACCCACGCCGGCGAATTGCGTCTCGAGCGGATCGAGCAGCCTGCAGTTGCTCGGGCCGAGGCCCGATTGCGCCAGCGCGCGGACGCAACGGGCGGCGGCGAAGTAGTCGGAAAAGCGCACCGACGCCGAGGCGCGAAAGCGCGGCACCGCCTGCAGGCGCAGCCACGCTTCGGTGAGTACGCCGAGGGTGCCCTCCGAGCCGAGTACCAGGCGATCCGGAGCCGGCCCCGTGCCGGAACCTGGCAGCCGCCGCGTCTGCATGACGCCGGCCGGAGTCACCGTGCGCGTGGATTCGACGAAGTCGTCGATGTGGGTCTGGAGGGTGGCGTAGTGTCCGCCGGCGCGGGTCACGATCCAGCCGCCGAGCGTCGAGAATTCGAAGCTCTGGGGGAAGTGGCGCAGCGTCAGGCCGTGTGGGCGCAGTTGCGCCTCCAGCTCCGGGCCCAGTGCGCCGCCCTGGATGCGCGCAGCGCGACTGATTGGATCCACCTCCAGCACTCGATTGAGGCGTTCCAGATCCAGCGAGATTGCGCACGCGTAGCCGTCGCCGACCGCCGGCTCGACGCCGCCGCAGACGCTGCTGCCGCCGCCGTAGGGGACCACGGCGACGTCGTTGCCCTGTGCCCAGTCGATCACATCGATGACGGCCTGTTCGTCGTTCGGAAAG
>JAYRNU010000044.1:0-4735 GCA_041912015.1 Thiobacillus sp.
ACTCCACGCGCCGCACGCCGTAGCTCACCGGCCGGCCGTAGTCGACCCGGGTCGGACGCCGGCCGCCCACGCTGAGCCGGAACGCCGTGAGGGGCTCGAGCACGCGGCCGACGGCGTAGCCGATGAGGTCGAGGTGCAGCCGGCGGACGACATCCGGCGTGATCCATCCCGCGCACACTTTGTCGCGCGGAAAGCGCGCCTGATCGAGTATCACTACGTCGAGGCCCGCGGCGACCAGCGCCGCGGCACACGACGAGCCGGCTGGCCCGGCCCCGACGACGACGACGTCCACGTCAGTCATGTCTGCACGGGCGGCGAAACACGTGCCAGCCGCCTGACACGGCGGGAACGCCGGCGCCCAGGTTCACCGCATCACGACGCAAGTGGACCGGCGCATGCAGGCGCTGGTCCGCGACCCGGCTGCCGTCGTCCGTTTCCCGCCCATCCTGGTGCTGAAGTCCACGGTTGATTCGACGGTCACCACCGATGCCGTCGTCACCCGGCTGCTGACGGGGCTGCCGGCGCATCGCAATGAACTGGTGCTGTTCGATATCAATCGCAATGCGGCCATCAAGGCGAAATTCCTGGTCGACGATCCGGCCCCGTTGACCGACCGTCTGATGGCCGACCCGACGCTGCCGTTCGCCGTCACCTTTGTCGGCAACGAGGATCCCCATGGCACGCGTGTCGTGGCCCGCCACAAGCCGCCTTTGTCACGGGAAATCTCCGAAACGGAACATATCGACCTCGCCTGGCCGACAGGGATCGTCTCGCTGTCGCATGTGGCATTGCCTTTCCCGCCCGACGACCCGGTCTACGGCCAGCAGCCGCCTCCGAACGACAGCCAAGTGTTTCTCGGGGATCTGGCGATCAAGGGCGAGCGCGACCTGTTGAAGATCCCCGGGGAGTGGCTGCTGCGCCTGCGCTTCAACCCGTTCTACGCGTATCTGCAGACGCGCGTGGTGAAATGGCTGGACGAAACGGGCGCGGCTTCGATGCCAGCGGGCGACGCATCCAAGGTTCATCCTGCACAGCCCAAGGGTGCGAGCTGACCCTGCCCGGCCAGCATTGAAGCTCCGGGCCGGGGCAGGGCTTACGTCAGCGGCTTTCCCCCGCAAGCCGCACCCGCTTCTCCACCGTCAGCACCTCGCCCGCCGCATCGACCACGGCATAAAGCCGGGGTTGCGGCCGGCCGGCCCAGTTGGGGGCGGGCAGGGGGCTGTCGAGGTAGATGACCTGGGCGCCGTCGAACTGGCGTTCCACCTGACCGCGGGCCAGCAGATCGGTCAGGGTGGCAATGCTGATGCCGCGCTGCTTCATGCGGCTGAAGGCGAGGGCGCTGATTTTTCCGAGTTTCATCATGAGGGGCCTCCTGCTTGCCGGCGCGGTCCGCGCCTTGGCGATTTTCGAATTGATTGCGTATACTGTACGAATATACAGTAGCATACTGTACATGCATACAGCAATCGGAGGAAGCCCCATGCATGATCTGACGCGCCGCCAGCAGGAAATCCTGGACCTGATCCGCGAGTGGATCGAAACCACCGGCAGTCCGCCGACGCGCGCCGAGATCGCGCAGCATTTCGGCTTCAGTTCACCCAACGCGGCCGAGCAGCATCTCAAGGTGCTGGCGAAGAAGGGCGCGCTCGACCTGGTGCCGGGGGTGTCGCGCGGCATCCAGCTCAAGGGCGAAGCGGGCCTGCCGGTGGTCGGGCGGGTGGCGGCGGGCAGCCCGATCCTGGCGCAGGAGCATATCGAGCGGCATGTCCAGCTCGACCCCGGCCTGTTCAGCCCGCGCGCCGACTACCTGCTCACGGTTCGCGGCATGAGCATGAAGGACGCCGGCATCCTCGACGGCGACCTGCTCGCGGTGCACAAGAGCGCCGAGGCCCGGAGCGGGCAGGTCGTGGTGGCGCGGCTCGGCGACGAGGTCACGGTCAAGCGCTTCAAGAAGCGCGGCCACACCGTGCAGCTGCTGCCGGAAAACCCCGACTTCGCGCCGATCGAAGTCGACCTGACGCGGCAGGAACTGGTCATCGAGGGCATCGCGGTCGGCGTGATCCGCAGCAGCGGGGCACTGTAGGGCAGCCCTGGCAGAGGCGACAGGCAGCGGCAAACGAGCCCGGGTACAGGGCCGCGCCGTTCTGGTATCCGGAATGCAGGGTGGCGTCCTGGGATCGGCGGGTGGATCCAGTCCTGAGCGCGGCTGTTGAGTCTCCAATCGCCGCGAATCGGTGGGCGTTCTCCGTTGTGGCCAAGGGCTGCAATCAGGGGCCATGCCGCCGTAAGAGCCGGACTGGCAGGGGCTCGCCATGAGGTCCCTTCTGGATTAATCTGCACGGATGAGCCGAGCGCCCCACTTGTCGGCTCGGCCCCTACGCTGCATTCCCCTCAAGGAGTATCTGGTTATGAAGGCACTTCTCGCGTTTGTCGTTCTTTCCCTGTTTTGTTGTGCAGCCCAAGCCGGACCCGTGGCGGACATGAAGTCCTCCCTCGCGTCGATGCGCCAGCACACCATGGCAATGATGGGCGAGAGCGACCGCAGCGCGATGGAGATGCAGCACGAGGATTCCATGAAGTACAGCGATCAGCTGGACAAGCAACTGGACGCGGCGCTGAAGAACAAGGATCTGGCCAAGGCACAACCGACCTTGAAGCAGTTCGAGGCGCTGTGGGACGAACTCAAGAAGACGCGCGACAGCGAGATCATCCCCCTGCTCTATGCAGGCGACCGAATGAAGGCACGCATGATTGCCATGACCACCCAGCAGCCGCGCTTCAAGAAGCTCAACGAACTGCTCGACTCCCTGCCGCAGTGACGCCGGCATGAAGTCCCTCGCCAAGAAGCTGTTCCTGGCGTTACTGGGCATCGGCCTGCTGGTCGCCCTGTTCTTCGCGATCGCCCGGGGTGGTCCCCTGGCACCGATCAAGCTGACCGTCGCCAAGGTCGAACAAGGCGTGGTCACGCCCTCGCTGTTCGGGGTCGGCACCATTGAGGCGCGACGCGCCTATCTGATTGGCCCGACTGCGGCGGGCCGGGTGCTTCGGGTGCTGGCGGATGTGGGCGACCGGGTGAAGGCCGGCCAGCTTCTGGCCGAGATGGACCCGGTGGACCTCGACCAGCGGGTGGCGTCGCAGGATGCGGCCCTCGCCCGCGCCAGGAGCGCGGTGGCGGCAGCCGAAGCGCAACTGCGCGATGCACAAAGCCGGCGCGAGTTGGCCGCCATCAACCTGGCCCGCTATCGCGATCTGGGTGCAAAGCAGTTCGTCAACCAAGGCGCGGTCGACAGCAGGGTGCAGGACGACAAGTCCGCCCAGGCCGCCGTGGATGCCGCCACAGCGGGCCTGTCCGCCGCCCGCCAGGACCTGGTCCGCATTCAGGAGGACCGTGCCGGCGTGCAGCGGCAGCGGGAAACGATCCGCCTGCTGGCACCGGTCGGTGGCATGATCACCAGCCGTGAGGCCGAGCCGGGCTCCACCGTGGTGGCGGGGCAGGCGGTGCTGCGCATGGTGGAGCCGGCGAGCCTGTGGGCGCGGGTGCGCTTCGACCAGGGCCACTCCCAGGGCCTGGCCGTGGGACTCCCTGCCCGCGTCGTGCGCCGCTCCGATTCCGGCAGCGAACTGGCCGGCAAGGTTGCGCGAATCGAGCCCATGAGCGATGCGGTCACGGAGGAGCGGATTGCCGAGATTGCCTTCGAATCGCCGCCCGAGGGTCTGTCCGTGGGCGAGATTGTGGAATCTACGGTGGACCTGCCTGACAGCGGTGCGACGCTGGTGCTGCCCAACGCCAGCGTGCGCCGCATGGGCCCGCTCAAGGGCGTGTGGCTGGTGCAAGGCAATGCGCTGCGCTTCATTCCCGTCCGCACCGGTCTCACCAGCCTGGACGGGACAGTGCAGATCACCGATGGGGTGAAGGCGGGTGCCAGCGTCGTGGTCTATAGCGAGCGCGAGCTGACACCGGGCGCGCGCTTCGAGATTGTCGACGCGCTGGCCGGCGCGCATTGAGGCGTTCCGGATGATCAGCCTGGCCGGCCGCGACATCTATCACACCTGGAGGCGCTTCGTTTTCACCGGCTTTGGCCTGGGCCTCTTGATTGGCGTAACGCTGAGCATGGCCGGGGTCTACCGCGGCATGGTAGACGACGCCGAAGCCTTGCTCGAAGGCAGCGGCGCCGACATCTGGGTGGTGCAGAAGAATACTCTGGGTCCCTACGCCGAGCCCTCCAGCGTTCGCGACGACATCTATCGCGACCTGCTTGCGCTGAAGGGCGTAGCGCGCGCCGCCAACGTCACCTACCTGACCATGCAGGTGCATCAAGGCGATCGCGACGTGCGCGTGATGGTGGTGGGGGTCACCCTGGGCGCGCCCGGGGAACCTAACTTTCTGGTAGCGGGCAGGCAAATGACCCGCGACCACTACGAAGCGGTGGCGGACGTAAAATGCGGCTTCCGCCTGGGCCAGACCATCCGTATCCGCCGTCACGAATACAGGATAGTGGGTCTGACCCGGCGCATGGTCTCCTCGGCTGGCGACCCGATGCTGTTCATTCCGATCCGCGACGGCCAGGAGGCCCAGTTCCTCAAGGATAACGAGGCCATCCTCAGCGAGCGCGACCGCAGCGCCGCGAACCCCGCCTTCAACCGCCCTGGTGTGCCCGGTTTGCTGGAGGCAGTGGAGACGGCGCAGACCGTCAACCACAGCGTCAACGCCATCCTGATCCGGGTGGCGGATGGC
>JAYRNU010000045.1:0-15299 GCA_041912015.1 Thiobacillus sp.
ATCGATCGCGGCATCGGGATTCTTGTCGCGCAAGCCTAGCTGCAGGTTGGCGTCCGGGTGCCGGGCATACCAGCTCAATGCGGCGGCGGGGTCGTCGAGCTCCTGCGCATACTGGTTGGCCAGGCCCAGCACCACGATCCGCCACGCCAGCCAGGCTGCCGCCACGGCGAACAGCAGCCATCTGAGAATTGGGCGGCGCGTTCCGGCGTCCGTCATCAGGAGCGCGCCCCCGGCTGCAGGTCGAGGCCCATGATCAGCATCTGGTCGCCGTGCCGCACGAGCTGGAGGCGAATCACCCCGGTCTCGGTCCGCAGCAGCAACTCGCCCTTGCGCATCAGGGTCGTCCGGTAGCGTCCCTCGCCGCGGATCCAGTCGCCATCCCGCGACCACGTCATGCCGTCGATGGCGATGTGGCGCAGGTCGGTCGAGCGGAACAGAACTTCGTGCTCGCGGCGAATGTTCGATTTGCCGCCGCCCCGACCGATCGCGACGTCGTCGAACAGCGCCATGAATGCGCCGGTGTCGCCACGTTCGAAGGTCGCGACGAACTGCGCCAGTGTGGCATCCGGATCAGGCTGCGCGGGGCGCGCCGGCTCTCCGCCTGCATGCGGCGGTGCTGGCGGCGATGGCGCGGCGGCGGTCTGAATCGCCTGCGCCTGCGCCTGCGCCGGCTGTGGCGTCGGCTCGGCAACGGCTGTCACCTCGATGACCGGCTTCGCAGGGGGCGGCGTCCGCGGCTCACTTTCGGTCTGCGGGCGTTGACTGGCTGCAGATGCCGGAGTCTCGGTGCGGGCCGCCTGCGACGCATCCGCCTTCGACTGCAGAACGGGCGCGGGCTTCGCCGAGGCCTGTTGCGCGTCGGGATCCGGCAGTGGCCGCGATCCGGGTGCCGGCCTTGTCCGCACGACGGCTACGGCTTCGACGATGGGCGGTCGTGGCGACTCTTGCGGCGCTGTCTCCGGCCTCTGCTCGTTTTGGGCAGGCATCCCGACATCCGGACGCGAGGCGGCAGCCTGCGATGCGATTCCGTGTTGCGGCACGCTCGCAGCCGGTGGATTGTTCAGGTAGACCATGCCGACGACGAGGCAGGCGATCAGCGCCGTGCCGGCGAGCACCCACTGCGGCAGATAGCGCAGCAGGACCGGCGGCAGGCCGCCCATTCGTGAACGCGGCCGTGCGGCAGCTGGGAAGGATCCGGCACGGTGCGGGGCAGGCAGATTCCTTTGTAGCCCCACCGTCGGGGTCAGCGTGGCGTCGTAGTCACGCCGTGACTGCGGGTCGCGCAGTGCGGTGTAGGCCAGGTTGATGCGGGTGGCGAAGGCGTCCTTCCAGTCGTCGGCGCGGTTCTCGCGATCCGGATGGAACACTCGCATCAGCAGGCGGTGATGTTCCTTGATCTGCTCGGCCGATGCGCCGGGCCCGACGCCCAGCAGCCGGTAATGGTCGCTGTCGTGGCGGAACAGCACCTGTTCGATAAAGAACAGCGATGCCGCCTGCAGTTCCTCCGGTGGCGCTAGACCCGCCCATTCAGGCTCGGGCTCACTGCCGCCAGCCAGCTTCAGCAGCACGCCGACGCCGGGCGGCAGCTTTCCACGGCCGTGCAGCAGGTCGCCATGCCGGGTGGGCGCGCGGTGAAAATCCAGCGCCAGCGCGACGATGCCTGCCGCGCCGCTGTCCTGCCTTGCGTGCATGTCAGCCTCGGGCTTCGAGGCTGCCGCCATACTGATAATAGTGGCCGCTGTAGTAATCGTAGGCGTGTTCGCGTGCCTGCATCTTGGTCAGCACGCCACCGAGCAGGCGTGTGCGGGTGCCAACCAGGCGCTTGATCGCGCCGCGCGCGAAATCGCGGCGGGTGCCGCCGGACTCGACGACCAGCAAGGTCGCCTCGGCGATGCTGCCGAGCAGCGGCGCGTCGGCCAGTCCCAGCACCGGCGGGCCGTCGATGACGACATGGTCGAATTTCTCGGCGGCCAGCGACAGCAGCGACACCATCTTGGTGCTGCTGACCAGTTCGGCCGGATTGGGCGGCAGCGGGCCGGACGTGATGGTGAACAGGTTGGGGACTTCTGTGGACTGGGTGATCTCGACCGGCTTGGCGTCGCCGGCCAGGTAGTTGGTCAGGCCCAGGCTGTTGGGCAGCTCGAGCGTGCTGTGCAGTGACGCCTTGCGCAGGTCGCCGTCGATCAGCAGCACCTTCTTGCCCAGCTGCGCGACCTGGATCGCGAGGCTCAGCGCCGTGGTGCTCTTGCCTTCTCCCATCGACGTGCTCGTCACCATGAGCACACGCGGCATGCCTTCAGGCGTCGAGAACTGCAGCGCGGTGCGCAAGGACCGATACGCCTCGGCGAAGTGCGAGCGGCTGTCGAAGTTTTCCCGGTACAACGCGGCACCGTTCGAACCCGACGTCTGCGGGATCACGCCCAGCACCGGCATGCCGAGCTGCTGCTCGAGCTGGTCCGACAGCTTGATCGTGTCGTCCAGGTGTTCGAACAGGAAGGCCAGACCGATGCCGCCGAACAGGCCGAGGAAGATCGCGATCATCAGGTTGCGCCGCGGATTGGGCGTGAACGGGCTGCCCGGCACTTCGGCCTTGTCGATCACCGAAATGTTGTTGGTGCCGACGCCGCCGGCCACGCCGACTTCCTTGAGGCGCTGCAGCAGGCCCTCGAACAGCTGGCGGTTGGTGTCGACCTCGCGCTTCAGGATGTTGTACTGGATGCTGCGGTCCTGCACCCCGAGAATGTCGCGGCGGCTCTCCTGCAGCTTGGCGGTCAGCGCAGCCTCCTGGTTTTTTGCCGCCTGGTAGCGTGCCTTGATGGCGGCGCGGACGTTCTCGACCTCCTGCTCGATCATGGCGTCGATCTCGGCTATCTGGCCGGCGATCTGCTGCATTTTCGGATAAGCCGGCTTGTAGACCTTGAGGCCTTCCTGGTAGTCGGTCTCGAGCTTCGACTTGCGTTCCTTGAGTGCCTGGATCGTCTTGTTGTCCATGACTTCGGGCAGCGCCTGGATCGCGCTGCCCTGGATGCTGTTGTAGAGGCTCTCGGCACGGATGCGGTCCTGCTGCGCCTGCGTGAGCGCAGCGGTGAAACCCTGCAGCACCTGGGTATCGATGGCGCCGCCCTTCTCGTCTTCGGCCTTGACCAGTTCCTCCTTGCGGGCAAATTCAACGAGCGCCTTTTCCGATTCCTCGAGCTTGGCCTGGACCTGCTGCAGACGATCCTGCAGGAAGGTCTTGGCGTACGAGGTGGCGTCGAGGCGCCGCGCCAGGTTCAGGTTGATGAACACGCTGGCCACCGAGTTCGCGACCTCGGCCGCGAGCTTCGCATCGGTGCTGTCGAAGTACAGCCGCAGCAGGCGCGAATTGCCGACCGGCTCGACCGACAACCCGCCCTGGACCGCGCCCACGACGCTGCGCGTCTTGGCGCTCTGGTCGACATCGGCTGCGGCGGCTGGCGCGACGGCCTTGGCCGGCTTCAGCCACGGCAACACGGTCTCGACGAGCGAAGGTTCGGGCGGTTTGTTGAACGCCGGATGCTCGGTCAGGTTGAGTTCGTTGACCACGCGCTCGGCGGTGGCGCGGCTGCGCAGCACTTCCTGCTGGGTGCGCATGTATTCCGAGCTGTCCCAGCCGGTCTGCTGGGTCGAGGTCACCTGCTCGTACTGCACGATCTTGGCTTCCTCGGCGTCGATCTGCAGCGTGGTGCTGGCACGGTAGATCGGGGTGGTCAGGTAGGTCGCCGTCATGACGGCGACGACCACGATCGTGAAGAAAGTCAGCACCGTCCACTTGCGGCGCATGATGACTGCCCAGTAGGCGCGCAGGTTGATCGAATCCTCGTCTTCCTCGTCGTCGCGCATCCAGTCCTGCATGACCTGCGTGGACAGCGGCGTCTCGCGGCGTTCGATCAGGGCCCGCGAGCGGCGGGCAGCCGGGTCTGCCGCGTCCGGGGTCTGGGGGTCGTCGGGATGCGCCATGGGATTCGGGTTCGTTCAGTCGTGCGGGTTCAAGGTCAGGAGGCGAAGCGGACAATCACGCTGTGCGGGCAGCACAGCGGCCATCAGAACAGCAGGCCGAACACGGAAATGTCGCGCAGGAACTCGGCGGCGTTGCGCCAGGCGTAGCGGCCATCGGACCGGGCGACAACGACGACATCGCTGGTGTGCAGCACGGGATCCTCCGCTTCGCCCTTGCGGATCGGTTCGAGATCGAAGTTCAGCACTTCGCGCGAGCCATTCGGACCTTCACGGAAGACCTTGATGTCGTTCTCATCGCCGTATTTTTCCACTCCACCCGCCATGGCGATCGCCTGCATCAGCGTGGTCTTGCCGCTGATCGGGAACACCCCGGCCTTGTTGACGCTGCCACTGACCGTCACGCGCTGACTGACGAATTCCTTGATGAACACGCTGACCTGCGGATCCTGCAGGTAGGTCTCCTGCAGTTTCTGCGCGATCAGGGCCTCGAGCTGCTGGCCAGTCAGGCCGCCGGCCTGGATCTGGCCGATCAGCGGCAGGGTCAGGCCGCCGCGCGCGTTGACCCGGACCGTGCGCGAAAGCTCCGGCACCTGGAAAACCGAAATCTCGAGCAGATCCGATGGCCCGATGTGGTAGTCGTCGATCGCCTCGGCCAGCGCGGCGTCGGCAGCTGTCGTGGTCGCGGCCGGCACGGCGGCTTCGTTGTCGGCTGCCACAGCCGCTGTCGGCAGGACCAGGCCCATCAGCATCAGCACAGCGAACAGGTTCAGTTTCGTCATTGCGTTTCTCCAGCAAACGCGCTCAGGCGGCATGGCCGAACAGGCGCCGCCACAGGCCACTCCCGCGGGACGTCCGACCGCCCACGGGGCGCTGCGGCAGGGCTTCGGGAGCCTGATTGCGAAGTATACCGAGCGGTCGGGTCTCGACCAAATGCGCCGCTTCCGCCGCCCCGACCCAGCGCGCCGCCGCCTCGCGGCCTTCGGCCAGCAGCGGCGGGCGGCGCTGCGGATGGTGGGCGTCGGTCGCCAGGATGTCGACCCGTCCCTCGTCCAGCAGTCGCTCGCCCCAGTAGCGTGCGCCCGGGCCGAAGCGTCCGGTCAGGCTGCCCGCCGTGACCTGCATCCAGGCGCCGCGGTCGGACAGCGCGCAGAACATCGGATAGTGATCGCCGATCCACGACAGCCGCTCCGGATGCGTGATCACCGGCACGTAGCCCGCGGCCAGCAGCGCAAACACGAAATCGTCGAAATGCGGCGGCGCCACATGATGCGGCGGCTCCAGCAGGAAATAGCGGCTGTCGTTGAGTGCCGGCACCGTGCCGGCCTTGAGACGCAGCAGCAGGTCGGGCGCGGCATGGGCATCGGCGCCCCAGGTCAGCTTCAGCGGGATGCCCGCCGCGGCCAGATGGTTGCGCAGGCGCTCGACCCGGTTGCGGATGCCGGCGCTGTCGTTGTCGAACATGCCGGGGTAGATATGCGGCGTGCAGGCGATCGTCGTGATGCCGTCGTCCAGCGCCATGCGCGCCATGTCGAGCGCCGCGGCGAGGTCGGGCGCGCCATCGTCGATGCCCGGCAGCAGATGGCAGTGCAGGTCAATCACGGGCCGGTTCGGGTTCCTGACCCAGCGTTTCCAGGCCGTCGTGGACGCGCCGCAGCTGCTTCATGAGCTTCCAGGCGCGATGCACGCCGTAGTAATAGAGCCCGAACAAGGCCATGAACGTGTAGAACATCACATACTCGGGCACGCCCTGCGACCATCCGGCCACGCCGTAGGCGGCCAGCAGCAGCGACAGGACGTAGACGATCGCGACCGTCTGCCCCGGCGTGAACCCGGCGCGCAGCAGGATGTGGTGCAGGTGCTCGCGGTCGGCGGAAAACGGGCTGCGACCCTTGCGCACGCGGCGGATCATCAGCGCGGTCGTGTCCATCAGCGGGATCGCCACGATCCAGATCGCCGTGATCGGCGTGAAGGCGTGGCGTGCCTGCGCCAGGTCGACGGCGTACCAGGCCAGCGAAAAGCCGAGCAGCACGCTGCCGACATCGCCCATGAACACCGAGGCGTGCGAACGCCAGGGCGTGCGCAGGTTGAACAGCATGAATCCGACGACTGCGCAGACCAGCGGTGGCAGCAGCGTCAGCGCAAGGAAGCCGCCCGCGGCCGCGAAGGCCGAAAAGACCAGCAGCGCGATCAGCGAAACGCCGCCGGCCAGGCCATCCACGCCGTCGATCATGTTGATCGCGTTGATCACGCCGAGCACCGCAAACACCGTGATCGGCGCCGCGAAGCGGCCGGTGGTAACGTCGCCGAAGCCGAACAGGTCGCCGAAATTGGTCAAGCGGATGTCGGCTCCGTAGACCATGATCAGCGCCGCGACCGCCTGCAGCGCGAAGCGGCGCCGCGGCGACAGGCCGCTGCGGTCGTCGATGAAGCTGGTGACCACCAGCAGCGACATGGCGGCGAAGAAAGCCGCCTGGGTACCGAAGAAGGTGCCCGTCAGCAGGGCGATCAGGGCGAGGCCACCGAACATCCCCAGCCCCCCGACCAGCGGGATGGCGCCGTGGTGATGCTTTCTCCCCCCCGGCACATCGACCACCCCGAGCATCAGCGCATGCCGGCGAAAAAACAGAATCAACAAGGCCGTGGCGGGCAAGGCCAGACACTGGATCAGTGGCAGTTCATTCATGTTTCTTCAATTGCTTGCATGCATTCGGGCTCGGTCGCAAGCTCCTTAACGGCCGAAATCTTCTCCTCCTTGAACGAGCCAGCGCCGATCGGGCCGGCGAGAAGTCGTCTGGGGGAATACTAATCCAGTTCGGCAGGATGGCCATCGGCACCTGGCGGCGTGGCAGCGACTTCAGCCTGAAGACCGTCGCATTTATGCCATCGGGCTTCGCCCCGAATCTGCGGGCTGGCTGCGCAGGCCATCCCCTCCGGCCTGTTGGCATGAAGCGGGGCGAAGGGAAAGAAGTCATTCCCCGCGATCCCAGAACTGCGGCAGCTTGCTCAGATTCTTCCAGGCCAGCGTGCCAAGGCCTCCCACGCCGCTGGCACGCAGCGCCCGGTAATCCTCGCGCGATTTCTGCAAGATGTTTTTCAGCGAACGATTGCTTGCCCCGCCGACCCGCATCCTGACCAGCACCTCCGGGATGTAGGTGGTACGAATCCCGCCCTTGCCCAACAGGCGCAGCACGCAGTCGTAGTCGGCGGCGATCCGGTAGCGGGTGTCGAATCCCCCCAGCCTGTGGTACACCGCGCGCCGCACGTACAGGGTCGGGTGCGGCGGCATCCAGCCATGTGCCAGGCGGGAGTGGGAGAATGCACCGGCGCGCCAGGTGCGCACCACCTTCGTCGGGTCGTTCTTGCGCACATACAACAGATCGCCATAGACCGCATCGACGCCCGGATCCGTGAAGGCCGCGGCAATCCGAGCCAGCACCGTTGCGTCGGCAAACAGGTCGTCCGAGTGCAGAAAACCCACCGCATCGCCGCTGGCCCGCGCGATACCCTTGTTCAGTGCATCGTAGATGCCGTGGTCCCGTTCGCTGACCAGCACCGCCAGGCGGTCGGCGTACCCCTGCAGCACCTCGAGCGTGCCGTCGGTCGAGCCGCCGTCGATCACGATCAGCTCGACAGCGGGGTGGGATTGCGCCAGCACCGAATCGAGCGCCTGGGCGACTGTGTCGCGATTGTTGAAGATGGCGGTGATGACGGAAATTTTCACGAACGCGTCGGAGTGCTCGGTTCGTCGTTCAGGATTCATGGGGGACCGCTTCCGCGTCGCGCCGCACCATCCAGTCGCCGAGCACCAGCACGTCCATCCTCGTGCGCAGGAAGCAGTCGAGCGCCTCGTCGGGCGTGCACACCACCGGCTCGTTCTCGTTGAATGAGGTGTTGAGCACCATCGGCACGCCGGTCTGCTCGCGGAAGGCCCCGATCAGCCGGTAGTAGCGCGGGTTGGTGTCGCGTGAAACCGTCTGCAGCCGGCCGCTGCCGTCGACGTGCGTGACCGCCGGGATGCGCGGGCGCTGCGCCTCGCGAATCTGGAACACCTGCATCATGAACGGCACGTCGGCGTCCTGCTCGAACCAGTCCGCCACCGCCTCGCGCAGCACCGACGGCGCGAACGGGCGGAAGGACTCGCGGCGCTTGATCTTGAGGTTCAGGATGTCCTTCATGTCGGCGCGGCGCGGGTCGCCGAGGATGGAACGGTTGCCGAGCGCGCGCGGGCCCCACTCCATGCGGCCCTGGAACCAGCCGACGACCTGGCCATCGGCGATGGCCGAGGCCGTGCGCCGGCACAACGCCGCCTCATCCGAAATCTGCTCGACGGCACAGCCCTGGGCGCTCAGTTCAGCGGCTTTTGCCGTCAACAGTTCGCTGATCACTGCTTCACCGAATTCCGGCCCCCAGTAGGCATGGTCCATGTGGAAACGCGGCGTGCCGCCCAGCTGGTGCCACGCGCTGTAGGCCGCACCGATCGCGCCGCCCGCATCGCCCGCCGCCGACTGCACGTAGACCTGCCTGAACGGTGTATTGAGCATGATCTTGCCGTTGGCCACCGAATTCATGCCGCAGCCGCCGGCCACCGCCACCGCGTCGAGCTTGTGTTTGGCGTGCAGCGTGTTCAGCAGGTGGAAAAACGCTTCCTCGTACATGGCCTGCACCGAGCGCGCGATGTCCTTGTGCTTCTGTTCCAGCGGCGCGTCCTTGCCGCGCGGTGGCCCGAGCAGTTCCGCCAGCGCAGGCGAAAACAGCTCGCCAAAGACAGGAATCCCGTTGTCCCACTCGTAGGCGATCTTCGCGCGGTGGTGGCGAAAATAGTTGAGGTTCAGCTTGAAGTCGCCGCCCGGCTGCAAATGGACGATCTGGCGCATCGCGTCCAGATACGTCGGCTCGCCGTAGGGTGCCAGGCCCATGACCTTGTACTCGTCGCCGTAATGCGGAAAGCCCAGGAACTGGGTTAATGCTTGGTAGAAGATCCCGAGCGAATGCGGGAAATGCACCCGGCCCTCGACCGCGATGTCGGTGCCGCGCCCCACGCCCCAGGCAGCACTGGAAAAATCGCCGAAGCCGTCGACCGACACCGCCACCGCCTCCTCGAACGGCGACACATGAAAGGCCGAGGACAAGTGCGCGAGGTGATGCTCCACCGCATGTACCTGGCCATTGAATGCCTGCCGGGGGATCGCTTTCGCCAACTGGATTTGCAGGCTGTCGCGCTTCGTCTTGTTGCGCAACCGGTCCAGTACCAACCCCAGATCCGGTCGTTGCGTCAACGTGTACCAGATCTTGCGGCCCAGGCTCGCGCGCGAATCCTGGTTGATCGCCACATGCGCTACATCGGCCAGCGTGATGCCCGCCTCGGCCAGGCAGTATTTGATCGATTCGGACGGAAAGCCCGCCCAGTGCTTGATGCGCCGGAAGCGCTCCTCTTCCGCCGCCGCAACGAGCACGCCGTCACGAACGAGACACGCGGACGAATCGCCGTGGAAGGCGTTGATGCCGAAAATGTACGTCAATCTGCTTTTTCCTCATTAACGCGTGCTACGGCGCCTGTCATATTTCTTGATCGCCACCTCGGTCTGGTACAGCGCCCGCATGCGGCAGAAGACAAATCCATCGCGGCCATCGAGAAATCCGCCTCGCCAGAGGTAGCTGTAGAGGAAATAGACGAACCCCCTCGCAGGCACGCGCCAGGCCAGGCGCTTGAGCGCAGCGCGCCGCTCAAGCGGGCTGCCCGAGAACAATTCTCCGATTCGCAGTCCATCCTTCTCATGCGTCAGCTCGTACGCCGCATCCTTTCGTGAATAGCGGTTCTGCCGCTCGAACCATTCATCCATCCCCTTGAGGTTCTCGTCGATCAGGTCGTGAGTCAGGTCCTGGATTTCACCCTGCACCTCCTGGGTTTCGGCATGGCCGCGGTTGAGATAGCGGACGCGGTCGCGATGAATGAAGCGCACCACCCAGGTCGGGTACAGGCTGCTGTGGCGCAGCCAGCGACCCCACATGTAGAAGCGGCGGCGCACCCGGTAGGCCCCGACTCCGGCGGGGTCCGCTTCGGCAATCGATTTCAGCTCCTGGCCAAGCTCCGGCGTCACGCGCTCGTCCGCATCCAGGATCAGGATCCAGTCGTGGCGCGGCTGGGTGTTGTCCAGCGCCCAGTTGCGCTGGGTGCCGAAGCCCTCGAAGCGGTTCTGAAAAAACTGCGCGCCGCGCTCGCGGCAGATGGCCTCGGTCGAGTCGGTACTGAACGAGTCCACGACGATGACATCGTCGGCCCAGCCCAGCGCCTCCAGGCAGGACGGCAGATGGATTTCCTCGTTGAGCGTGAAGATCATCACGCTGACAGGTGCCTTCGCCGCCCTGGCTGGCGCCGGTGAACCGTGACCGGTGATCTGTTCACTGTTCACTGTTCACCGCTCACTGTCTTTTGCTCACTGTTCACTTTCCGATGCCACCGCCACGCTGTACCGATCATGTCTTCCAGCTCGGCGTGCTTCGGCTGCCAGCCCAGTTCCTTCTTGATGCGTGAGGCATCGCCCACCAGTCGTGGCGGATCACCGGGGCGACGCGGGCCGACGCGCACCGGAATCTCGCACCCGGTCACCTGTTGAGCCGTGTCGATGACTTCCCGGACCGAGAACCCGCGGCCGTTGCCGAGATTGTATGCGGTCGTCGGCCGGCCTGACTCCAGCGCACCAAGCGCAAGCACGTGCGCCTCGGCCAGATCGGTGACATGGATGTAGTCGCGGATGCAAGTGCCATCCGGCGTGTCGTAGTCGTCGCCGTACACGACGACCTCTGGCCGTGCGCCGGCTGCCGCATCCAGCACCAGCGGAATCAGGTGGGTCTCGGGGTCGTGCAGTTCACCGATCTCGCAATCCGGATCCGCGCCGGCCGCGTTGAAGTAGCGCAGGCTGATCGAGCGCAGGCCATGGGCGACATCGAAATCGCGTAGCATCTGCTCGATCATGAGCTTCGATGCGCCATAAGGATTGATCGGCTGCTGTGGCAGGGTTTCGGGAATCGGCACGACCTTCGGCACGCCGTAGGTGGCGCAGGTGCTCGAAAAAACGAACCTGTCGATGCCGTGATCACGCATCGCCTCGAGCAGATTCAGGCTGCCGGCGACATTGTTGCGGTAATACTTGCCGGGATTCTCGACCGACTCACCGACATAGGCGAAGGCTGCGAAATGCATCACGGCAACCGGCCGGTACTTCGCCAACACGGCATCCAGCGCTGCACGGTCGAGGATGTCGCCCTGTTCGAATGGCCCCCAGCGCACCGCCCACTCATGGCCATACACGAGGTTGTCGAACGATACCGGCACATAGCCTGCGGCGGACAGCGCCTTGCAGGCGTGGCTGCCGATGAAGCCGGCGCCGCCTGTGACGAGAACATGCTTCATTCGATTTGCCAGGTTGTTTTGTGCCGCAGGATTCTACTGTAGAGCGCCTCGAGGTTCCTGCCCATCGCCTCGAGCGAGTAACGTTCGGCCGCCAGCGCAGCGGCGCTCTTCCCCATCCCGGCACGCAGTTTCTCGTCGTCCAGCAGCCTGCGCAGTGCCTGCGCAATCGCTTCCGGCTCTGGTGCGACCGAGAAGCCCGCACCCGCTTCATCGACTTCCTTCGCAATGGCCACGCCGTTGCCGAGCACGCAGGGCAGGCCGGCCATCAGCGCCTCGGCTGCCGCGATTCCGAAGTTCTCGGAGAACGAGGGCAGCACGAACACCTCCGCAGCGGCGAAGGCGCTGGCCTTCAGCTTGCCGTCAATGAACCCTGTCCACACGACGCGATCACCCAGGTCCAACCTGGCTGCCAACTTCCAGAGCGTTGCAACATATTCGGCATCGCCATCGCCGGCGATCACCAGGAACACATCCGGACTGCCCTGGTACAGCAAGGAAAAGGCCTTCAGCAATCCTTCCAGGTTCTTGACCTTATTGAGCCTGGATAGCGTAAGCACGCAACGCTTGCCGAGCAATCGCGGAAAACGGTTGTGGAAACATGTGGCATCGGCAGTTGGCATGGCTTCCACCGCCAGCGGCGCCACCGCACTGCGCATCGGCATGCCCAACGCCTCGGCTTCTCGTCGTTCTGCATCGGAAGTGAAATGCACCACTGCCGCATGGCGCAAAATGGCGCCTTCGATCAGCTTCAAGGACAGCTGCTTCAACCAAGGTCGCCTCTGCGTCACGCCGTACCGGTTCAGTGTTCCCAATGGCCGAACCACGTACGGCACGCCCGCCCGCCGCGCCGCCCAGGCCGCTGTTACGCTGGTAAACGAAAACAGCGCGTGGATGTGCACCAGGTCATAGTCGTGCACATGCCGGAATATCCAGGGCGCAAAGCCGGGTGCTACCTTGTAGAACTCGAGACGCTTGGGGAAGTAATGGCGAATTGAACTTGCAGGAGGCCCGCCTTCATGCCGAGTAAGGTGCCCGGGACTCGGGGCTTCGGAAACCGTTTGCGGCGAAGGTGCTGCTCCTACAGGAATATGCGGGCGCATCGCCTGCACGCACTTCATGGCGTCCGCCGCGGGTGGTAGTCGCCTTCCCGGCCCATCATCATCCGTCGTCGCAGTCTCGACCTCGATTCGCTGCCCCAGCAATGACTGTTCGATCAGCAACATCGCCCGGCTGGGACCGCCGTGTACAGATGACAGAGAAGGGATCACGTGCAGGATCTTCATTGTATTAAGTGACAACTGGTATCTCCCTGCCTGGGGCCATTCCAGATCGAGAGACCACGCAGCATCACTAAAATCACGACGGCATGGCAGGCCTGACGTACGGTTTGCTTCGTTTAATGACGAGGCGCCGTGCAATCTTTCGAATGAAGAAGCGCTGCAGAACGTATGCCACGAGGAATGCCGTTACAATGGATCCAAGGAATTTCACTGCAGCCGTCTCGAATCTGTAGGCTTCGAGCAGGACCGTGACAGCCAGACCGTATCCGATGAAGATTGGCATGCTCCGCCGAGTCAGCAAAAAACGGTAGAACCATCCCAGCAGCATCCCCAAAAGCAGAACGGGAACGAACATGCCGTATCTGCCGAAATCGATATAGCTTTCGGCGACGTAGCCCATGCTGACGGAAGTGCCCTGCGATTCTCCGGCCATGTAAAGCCCGGTGTAGTAGTTCGTTAATTCGGAATCGTTCCGAAGCACTGGCTTGTCCGGAAAGAATAGTCGCGGCATGAAGATATGCTGCAGCGCGCCCCCCCACAAGGCGCCGTGTTCATGTTCGATCCGGCGGGGAACCGTGGTCGTGACCATGGCAAAGAAGTCTACATACGAGATCCGTTCCACTAGTGCTGTGACCGCATTGCTCAGGTCTTCACGAGTCAGATCCGACACCATTTCCAGCAGCTTTTGCGTCCTTTCCACGTACCCCCGCGTGACGATCTGTGCCGACTGTCCACCGCTCAGGTATTCCCGGTAATCGATCTTGATCGCTGTCCAGACAAGTGAAATACCGAATAGCATGGATGCGAGCACCAACAGGACCGCGACCTGAGTACCCTTGAGTCGTCGGCCGGCTGCCACGAACGCGACAATGGTGACGAAAAATACTGTTTTGAAATCAGCAAAATAGCCGCCAAGGCCCATGACGAACTCGAGTGCTGCTGCGGCAAGCAGCAGATGCAGGCGCTGCATCTTGACCAGGCAAACATAGGCGAGCGCGAAGAAGGCTGCCCAGCGCATATTGGCCAGCGCAAGCGCGATCTGCGTGCCGCCGGGTATGGCCCATGCCATCGACATGACGATCAGACTCGCGGGCAGGGCGAGCAGGTAGGCCGTCCACAGCTTCTGAATCGAGAACAGGCGTGCCTGTTCACGTGCCAATTGGGAATTGGCAGCAGGAAGCCCGGCGAGTCCGATTCGCATCCCCAGCGCAAGCGTGGCCAGGGCACCCATCGAAAGCCAGATGGCGAGTTCCATGTCACCGCCGAAGGCGCTCAATGACTGCACCGATACCCCCAGAATGTCGGCGTGAATGACTTTGGCCGCCACCTGCAGCCACTGGAATCCAAGCGCCAGCAACAATATTGGCGGCTCACCCGGGCGCCAAAGGAACCGGAAAAACAAGGCCAGCAGTATGGCTGCAGACACCGACAGTGTGGGGTTGGCGCTCGCGTAACCGAGCAGGCCGGCGATGCCAAGTCCGGCCCAGACTGCCTTCGGTACTCGGCCAGTAGACCGCTGCCTGTCAGCTGGCCTTGGCATAAGTTGCTTTCCAGCTTTCTGCAAAACGCTCAAACCCCAGCTTCACCAGCGAAGCACGGGCAGCCAACCCTTGCGAACGTGCCAGTCCCGGGCGCGCCGCATAGGCTGCGATAGCCGTGGCGAGCGCCTCGGCCGTCTTTTCCACGCACACCCAACCATCCTGTCCATGCGAAACGAGTTCCACGAGCCCCCCGGAAGGGAACACGACGGAAGCCACCCCGCTTTCCTTGGCTTCAACGACCGTCATCCCATAGGCTTCCTCGCACAACGAAGGACAAACGTGCAAGTCGGCTTGCCTGTATAGCGTATCGATATCCTCGACGAACCCGAGAAAGGCAATTCTGTCTTGCAACCCAGCCGCTTCGACCATTTTGATCAGGCTACCCGCAAATGGGTTGTTCCATGCGTGATTCCCGGCAAGAAGAAAGCGGATCTCATTGCCTTCCCGGCATAAGGCCATCGCGGCCTTGACCAGAAGCCCCACACCCTTCTCCTCGGTGATTTGCCCGACGTAGAGCACCGTAAAGCGGTCAGACGGGGCCGCAACCTTCATCTCTCTAGACTTGGAACGCTTCGCTGGCGGGGAATAGATGACTATTTCCCTTTCCGTGCCTACACTCAGCTTTTCCAGCTTGTGCGCGATGAACTGGGAATCGCACACGAAGCGCGACGCCCGCCAGCGCGTAAACTGCCAGACCCTGTGCCACAGCCAGTGATGCTGAGGCGGGACGTCCCCGGCGCGGAACACCAGCGGCACGCGTGTCAGCATCAGCGCAGGCAGGAAATTCAGCACATTGGCCGTGCTGCCTGCATGAATGTGCGTGGCCCTGAACGACCTGATCAGCTTCAGCAGCCGCCACGAACCGCCCAGGATTCCCTTCAGGTTGTTCCACCAGACCCTGAGCGGCATGCCGTGGCGGATCGAGTCGTAATAGGGCACGAATACGAACTTCAGCCCGCGCCGGTTGAGTTCGGCCTGTATCGTGTCCTTCGTCCATTCCTCCCGGATCAGGAACAGCACCTCGCAGCCTGTGCTGCGCAGGGCATCCAGGGCCTCGATGTTGCCGCGCTCCTGCCCATACAGCGGCAC
>JAYRNU010000046.1:0-7162 GCA_041912015.1 Thiobacillus sp.
CGGGCCCGGTCCGCCAGCAAGGGCAGGGCCGGCAAGCATCGCGGCAAACAGGGCACACAGGGTCATTTGGGGAATACGCATCGTTCTTCTCCTCGATTTTTGGATCATTGTTGAATTGGCCCGAACGGTGCAGGGCCTTTTGCCAGGCGCCATAAAATCGGCGTATGGATAAGGAAGACGCGATGAGCGGTAGGTCTATTCCATCAATCTCCCAAGAAAATTGCCGGCCCCTTGGACCGGCCCCGTTCAGGCCTTCTGTGACCCTGTTCGAGGGGGAAGCTGGTGGATCCGGATGGGGTGCCCGGGTGGTTCGGGCTTGAGGGCTTAGCGTGCCCTGATCAGGAAAATTGATGCCGATTCCAGCCGAGCCCGGTCGTCAGGCTAGAGCCGGTTTGAAGCAGCGAGGTCGCGCGGGTGACATCAGGCCTGCGCGTCCGGGCCCGCGTCCCGGTTACTCCTCGCTGACGTTGAGCTCGATGTAGTACATCGACATCACCTCTTCCTGCGGCTGCGCGCGCGGCTGGCTGCGCACCAGCGCGGCCTCGACGCGAGCGGCCTGCAGCGCGGCGCGGTCGATCATCGCAGGATACAGCCGGCAGTGCTTCTCGATGGCTTCGGCCTGCTGGCAGGCGGCGGCTTCCAGCGTGCTGCGCGTGGCGGGATCGAGATGCGGCAGCAGCAGCATCCAGGGAGCCTGCCACGCATGGTAGTCGCGCACCAGCCGGGCATGCGCCGCGTCCATGTCGGCCGTGGCGATGAAAAGCGGCGGGAAGGCGCTGGCGTCGAGCACGCGTCCGCTCAGGTCGTCGCGGCCGCGGAGCGCATGCAGGCCCAGCCCGGCACCGTCGTCGGAGCGGCGGAACCATTGGGCCATGCCGCTGGAAAGGCTGTTCACATAACGCGTCAGATAGACCCCGGCGGGTTCGTCCAGATCGGCAATGGCGGCGCTGCGGAATTGTTCCTGCGCAGCCATGCCGGCGCGCCAGTCGAGCGGCGGCCGGGTATCGGTCTCGGTGTGGGTGCGCACGCTGTGCAGTAGCGCCAGGGGCTGGTCGCTGCGGTCGAGCAGCCACAATTCGAAGCAGTCGCGAAACTTGAACGGCACGTCGCGATGCACCTTGCGCAGGTGTTCGTAGACCACGGCGCCCATGTGCTCGAGCCGCCTGAAATCGTCGGACGGATACAGCGGCCCGCGCTTGAGACCCCTTTCCGCCGACCAGTGGCCGTAGCGGATGTCGGAGATGAGTGCGCGTCTGCCGGCATGGCCCAGGCCGTCGAGCAGGGCATCGTTGGCGACATAGATGTCCCATTCGATCCCGTCGGTCGTGATCGCCTCGGCCGACTGGTAGCGAATGGTATGCATCACCCCGCGAAACGGGTTGAGCAAACGCTGGGCATAGCATTCGATCTGCATGAGGCTGAACTCTACCGCAGTTGCTTGTGCTTCCGAAACCGGTGCGATGAAGGATCGGGCGCTTGCCGACCCGCGCGGACATGGTGGCCACGCGTTGCTAGAATCTGCCGATGTCCCCTCGCTTCACCGTTCATCTCTGCGCTTGCCGCCGTGTATCAGCGCGCCAGGACATGCATGCCGATCGTCGCGGCAGCGGCGACCGGACGCCATGACCGGAGACCGTGGCGTGACGGCCGAGTCCTGCGGCGCTGCCTCATGGCGGGTTTACATGGTGCGGTGTGCCGACGGCACGCTCTATACCGGCATCACGACCGACCTGGCGCGTCGGGTCGCCGAACACAATGGCGAGGGAGCCGCGGGCGCCCGCTACACCCGCGCTCGGCGTCCCGTGACGCTGGTCTACAGCGAGCCGGCCGGCAGCCGTGCCGACGCCGCGCGGCGCGAGGCGGAGATCAAGCAGATGGATCGCGCAGTCAAACTGGCGTTGTGCGCCGATACGCCTTGAGCGGCCGGGTATCAGTTTCCGTCCGCCGCGTGCAGCAATGCCCGCAGCTGTGGCATGGCGTGTTCGACGGCGTGCCGACCCGCCTCGATGGCGAGGCTGCCCCGGTGGAACTCCATCAGGCCGAGCTGGGCGAGATGCGGCGTCACCATCACGTCCGCCGGTTCGCCCGCCAGCCGGCTGCGCGTGATCTGCACCTGCATGATGTTGATGCTGCTGGCCAGCACGTCGAGCATGGCGGGCGGGTTCGGTCCATCGTCATGATCGAGGCCGAGTTGTGCCATGGTGCTCTGGATGCGCGCCACGACCGTGTCGGCGAGGGTTTCGGATTCGGCTGCGTCAGTCCCGCGCGAGGCCCGGGCAGGCTGTGGTCTGAGATGGCGACCCAGCAGGTCGGCATTGAGGTCCACCGCGATCACCAGGTCGGCCCCCATGGCGCGGCACAGCGACACCGGCACCGGATTGACGAGCCCGCCATCGACCAGCCAGCCGCCATCCCGTCGCACCGGGGTGAACAGACCGGGCAACGCGATCGAGGCACGTACCGCGTCCGACACGCTGCCTTCGCGCAGCCATATCTCGCGGCCACGCTGCAGGTCGGTGGCGACGGCGCCGAAAGGACGCGGCAGTTCGTGGATGTCGCGGTCGACAAAATGGCTGCGGAAAAACGCGATCAATTTATCGCCCTTGATCAAGCCGCTGCCGCGCGAAAAATCCAGAAAGCTGACCACGGTCTGCAGGCTCAGGCTGCGCACCCAGTGCTCCAGCTGGTCGAGATCGCCGTCCACATACGCGGCGCCAACCAGCGCGCCGATCGAGGTGCCGCATACGATGTCCGGCACGATACCGACGTCCTCCAGTGCGCGGAGCACGCCAATGTGGGCCCAGCCGCGCGCCGAACCGCTGCCGAGTGCGAGACCAACGCGGGGCGTGCTGGAGGCATCCATGAAGTCAGTCTGCCTCGCGTTCGATGCCGCAACACCGTTCCCGCTCGCTTGCCGACTCGCTCAGGATGCTGCCGGTTACGGGGTTGGGGCGGAAGACGGTGCAGCCCTTGAGGCCCAGCACGTGGGCCTGCCGGTAAAGATCCGCGAAGCGCTCGAACGGGATGTCAGCGGCGACATTGATGGTCTTGGAAATGGCATTGTCGACAAACGGCTGCAGCGCGGCCTGCATCTGCAGATGAGCGAACGGATCGATCTGCATCGCCTCGGCCAGCACCGGCGGGAGGCCGCTGCGGCCCAGTTGCCGCCACCTGTTCAGGGCGTTGTCGACCACGCGGTGGGTGCGGTAACGGCCGTCGGCTCCAAGCACACGGCGCTCTGCTTCGGCGGCGAAGATCGGCTCGATGCCGCTGGAGAGATTGTCGGCGAGCAGGCTGATCGTGCCCGCTGGCGCAATGGCCAGAAGATGGCTGTTGCGGATGCCCTGCGCGGCGATGGCGTCGCGGATGTCGGCCGGCAGTCTGCCGGCGAAGCCGCTCGCCAGAAATGCGTCGGCATCGAAAGCGGGAAAGGCCCCCTTCTCGCGCGCCAGCGCTATCGATGTGCGATAGGCGGCGTCGCGCACCGTCTGCATCGTGGTGGCTGCCAGCGTGCGTGCGGCGTCACTGTCGTACTCGATCCCCAGCAGTACCAGTGCGTCGGCCAGCCCGGTGATGCCGAGGCCGATCCGCCGCGTGTGCCGGGCCTGATGGGCCTGGGCCGGCAGCGGATAGCGCGAGACATCGATGACGTTGTCGAGGAAACGCACCGCCAGGTTCGCGGCATCGGCCAGGGCGGCGAGGTCGAGACGGGCATTGGCGGCGAACGGCGAGATCACGAACGCGGCGAGATTCAGCGAGCCGAGGTCGCAGGCCCCGTAGGGCGGCAAAGGAATCTCGCCGCAGGGATTGGTGGCGGTCAGGTTTTCAAGGCGGCCGAGCGTGTTGTCGCGATTGATGGTATCGACGAACAGCACGCCGGGTTCGGCGGTATCGTAGGCCGCTCGCAGAATGCGCTGCCACAGGTCGCGCGCCTTCAGCGTGCGCGCAGCGGCAAGGCCGGGGAACGCCAGCGGCCAGTCGGCGTCGGCCGCCACGGCCGCCATCAAGGCATCGCTGGCCAGCACCGACAGGTTGAAATGACGCAGCACGGCCGGGTCGCGCTTGGCATCGACGAAGGCCTCGATGTCGGGATGGTCGCAGCGCAGCGTCGCCATCATCGCGCCTCGGCGCGCACCGGTGGAGAGCATGGTGGCGCACATGGCGTCCCAGATGTGCATGAACGACACCGGGCCGGAGGCGATGGTGCCGGTCGCCTCCGCCACCATGCCGGCCGGACGCAGCGAGGAAAAATCGCAGCCGATGCCGCCACCATGCTGCATGGTGAGCGCACCTTCCTTCAGCGAATCGAAGATGTGCTCGAGATCATCGGCGATCTCGCCCATGACGAAACAGTTGAACAGCGTGACCCGCCTTCCGCTACCGGCGCCGGCGAGAATGCGACCGCCGGGCAGGAAGCGGAACCCTTCGAGCAGTCCGTAGAAGCGCGCGGTCCACTGCGCCCGCCCGCTCGTTTCGGCTGCGGCCATGGCCTGAGCCACCCGCTTCCAGGTGGCCTGGATGTCGGGCTCGTCGGCGGCCCGATAGCGCGTCTCCCAGATGTGGCGGGAAATGTGCATGCTGAAGGGCGTGGATGAAGTCATGGCGTTGCGTGGCAGGCTCGTGCTTGAGGCATTATCCGCGTACCGTAGCGCAATATGTCTCGCCCGTTCAAATATGAGACATCTGGCTGCTGACGCCAGCGCAACGTCGCTGCATGGGCTGCGCCGGGCATCGGCATGCGCAGCCGGCGATGGCTTGCCGCGAGCGCGTGCCCGATGGCGGCCAATCGCTGCGACAGGCAAGGGTGTCCAGCGACTCATCGCCACGGGTGGGCAGGACGCCTCCGCGCAGCCGGGCGCGCGACTGGCTTGTGCCTTGTCCAAGACGGGCGTAGATTTAAGATCGTTTTTCGGTGAAGTTTGCGTGAGGGGTCCTGCGGCACGGAGCGCTTGGCTTGCATGAAGCAGGAACGCCACGCATGCGCCTGCAGTTGAAGTTGCCCGACATCGCAGTCCGTTTTGTTGATCGTGTATCGTCCGCCAACCTGTTTACTAGCATTGGAGCCCTAACGTGAGAGCAACCCCCTTCCTTTTCAGTGTCCTTGGCGCAACCCTGATTTCTGCCGGGGCTGTGTCAGCACACGCTGCCGACGTCTATTACAACCCCACCAACAAGGCCAGCCCGACCGGTTATACGACCGATTACGAGGATTTCAGGACGATCGGTTGCCCAGGCAAGCAGATTCTTGACGTACCCTGCAAGGTGCCGGACACAGACCAGGACGGCGTGACCGACGACAACGACAAGTGCCCCAACACCCCGGCCGGCCGCAAGGTCAATGCCGAAGGCTGCGAACTCGACGGCGACGGCGATGGTGTCGTGGACGGCCTCGACAAGTGCCCCAACACGCCGGCCGGCCGCAAGGTCAATGCCGAAGGCTGCGAACTCGATAGCGACGGCGATGGCGTCGTGGACGGCCTCGACAAGTGTCCCGGCACGCCCAAAGGCCGCAAGGTCAATGCCTCGGGTTGCGAAATGGATACCGATACGGACGGCATCGTCGACGCGGTGGACAAGTGTCCGACGATCTACGCGAAGACAGCGGATGGCTGTCCGCCGCCACCGGAACCGGTCGTCGAGCCTGCCCCGGCCGCCGCGCCGCAAAAGCTGGTGCTGGGCGACGTGCTCTTCGCCTACAACGAGTCGACTCTGACCGACAATGCAGTCGAAACGCTCGACAAGGCGGTGGCAAGCCTGCAGCAATGGGGCAACGTCAAGGTTGAAGTGGCCGGCTACACCGACGCTACGGGCAGCGAGACATACAACGACGGATTGTCGATGCGTCGCGCCGAAGCCGTGCGGACCTACCTGATCGGCAAGGGCATTGCAGCCGACCGGCTGACTGCCAAAGGTTACGGCGAGGCCAATCCGGTTGCGAGCAACGATACGGACGAGGGCCGCGCCCAGAACCGCCGTGTCGAACTGGTGCCGATGCAGTAACGGGGCTTCCAGTCAGGCAAAACGGGGACCAAGGTCCCCGTTTTGTTTGTCGTGCATCGGGAGTATTTCGCAACTGTCCGGACTTGTCGCGCTTATGGTGCGCCGGCGCAATTGCCGAGCACCGTGCTGAGAGCAGGCCATGCCAACGATTATCGATCGAATCAAGCCCAGGAAGGATGCTGCCGACGTCGAATTTCGGCTCAATTTCGCTGCCAGCTCACCGATCAGAAAAGTCATCCTGACCGAGCGCGGCCTCATGGGCCATGTGCTGATAAGGGGCGAGGACTACAGCGGACGCACGGCGGCCGTGACCGAACTCTGCGGCGATGCGGCCATGGCGGGCTTTGGCGTGATCTACATTGCCGAAGGGCTGGTGCCGACGCTGGCAGCGGGTTTGCGGACCAAGGCCCATGCCGCTTTCGGGGTCGGACGCTATCATTCGCTGCACCTGGCCACCGAGAAGGGAAAGAAATCCAAGGTCAGCCGGCAAGCGGTATCGGTGCTCCAGTTCAACTCGCATACTGCGCCCAGCACGGTCGACGAGGTCCATCGTCGCCTTCCCGGCATCATCGACTGGATCAAGACGAGCAGCTTCGAGCGTCCCGTGCTGCTCGCGCTCGAGAACTACCACCTGTACGGCAATGAATTCGTCGTGGACCTGCTCGACCGCGCCAACATGCTCAATTGCGCGGTCGTGCTGACGACCCTGGGATCGGACCCGCGTGGCGAATCACCCTTGATTCACCCGCTGGTGTTCGAACGCTGTGCGACCGTTCTCGATCTGAACCGCAGGCGGGCCAGCGACCCGTCCGCGTGACTGGGCGCATCGACCCCTGCGCGGACCGTCTGGCTCGTCGTTCAGCCAAGCCCCGCCTCCGGCTTGTCAGATCAGCGGACTGTCGTGCCGCTCGCCGCGCTCGTACACCACATGCGCGCGCCCGACCAGCAACAGATCGAGCGGGCCGATGCGCGCGACATCCTTGTTCGCATAGGGCAGGCGGTGCAGCACGTAGCGCATCGCATTGAGGCGCGCCCGCTTCTTGTCGTCGGACTTGATGACCGTCCAAGGCGAGTCGGCCGTGTCGGTCGCAAAGAACATCGCTTCCTTGGCGCGCGTATAGTCGTCCCACTTGTCGAGGCTTGCGAGGTCGACGGGCGAGAG
>JAYRNU010000047.1:0-5605 GCA_041912015.1 Thiobacillus sp.
CGTCATCGGTAAATACCACCCGCACGGCGATACCGCGGTGTACGACACCATGGTGCGCATGGCGCAGGACTTCTCGCTGCGCTACCCGCTGATCGACGGCCAGGGCAACTTCGGCTCGGTGGACGGCGACAACGCGGCGGCCATGCGTTACACCGAAGTGCGCATGGCGCGCATCGCCCACGAACTGCTGGCCGACCTGGACAAGGAAACGGTCGACTTCGGGCCCAACTACGACGGCTCCGAGCAGGAACCGCTGGTGCTGCCGACCAAGATCCCGAACCTGCTGGTCAACGGCTCGTCGGGCATCGCCGTGGGCATGGCGACCAACATCCCGCCGCACAACCTGACCGACGTCTGCGCCGCGCTGACGGCGCTGCTCGACGATCCGGAGACCGACATCGAGTCGCTGATCAATATCGTCAGGGCGCCCGACTTTCCGACCGCCGGCATCATCTATGGCCTGTCCGGGGTGCGCGACGGCTACCGCACCGGCCGCGGCCGCGTGGTGATGCGCGCCACCTGCCACGTCGAAGACCTCGACAAGGGCGGCGGCAAGCAGGCGATCATCATCGACGAGCTGCCGTACCAGGTGAACAAGGCCAACCTGCTGATCAAGATCGGCGAGCTGGTGCGCGACAAGCAGATCGATGGCATCGCCGACCTGCGCGACGAGTCCGACAAGTCGGGCATGCGCGTCTACATCGAGCTCAAGCGTGGCGAGAACGCCGACGTGATCCTGAACAATCTGTACAAGCAGACGCAGATGCAGGACACCTTCGGCATGAACATGGTGGCGCTGATCGACGGCCAGCCGCGCCTGCTCAATCTCAAGGAAATGCTCGACGCCTTCCTGCGCCACCGGCGCGAAGTCGTCACCCGGCGCACCGTTTTCGACCTCAGGAAGGCGCGTGAACGCGGCCATATCCTCGAAGGCCTGGCGGTGGCGCTGGCCAATGTCGACGAGATCGTCGAACTGATCAAGTCTTCCGAGACGCCGGCAATCGCGAAGGAGCGTCTGCTTGCCAAGGCGTGGAAGTCGGCGATGGTCGAGGAGATGCTCGCTCGAATCGACCCCGAGTATTCGCGGCCGGCCAATGTCGGCCCCGGGTTCGGCCTCCACGCCGACGGCTACCACCTGTCCGAGATCCAGGCGCAGCGCATCCTCGAAATGCAGCTGCAGCGCCTGACCAACCTCGAGTCCGACAAGATCATCTCGGAATACAAGGAAGTCATGGAGCGGATTGCCGATCTTCTGGACATCCTGGCCAACCCGGCGCGCATCACCCGGATCATCCGCGAGGAGCTGGCGCAGGTTCGCGAGCAGTTCGGCGACGCGCGCCGTTCGACCATCGTCGAGCAGGCGCAGGACATGTCGATGGAAGACCTGATCGCGCCGGAAGACATGGTCGTCACGCTGTCGCACGGCGGCTACATGAAGTCGCAGCCGCTGGACGACTACCGTGCGCAGAAGCGTGGCGGGCGCGGCAAGCAGGCGGCAGGCACCAAGGATGAAGACTTCATCGAGAAGATGTTCATCGCCAACACCCACGACTACATTCTCTGCTTCTCGAACCGGGGCCGCCTCTACTGGCTCAAGGTCTACAACGTGCCGCAGGGCGGGCGCACGGCGCGCGGCAAGCCCATCGTCAACCTGCTGCCGCTGGAGGAGGGCGAGAAGATCAGCGCCTTGCTGCCGGTCAAATCCTTCGACGACGACCAGTACGTGTTCATGGCGACCAGCAACGGCATCGTCAAGAAGACGCCCCTGAGCGACTTCTCGCGTCCGCGTACGGCCGGCATCATCGCCGTGGCGCTCGACGATGGCGACTTCCTGATTGGTGCGTCGATCACCGACGGCCGCCACGACGTGATGCTGTTCTCCGACGGCGGCAAGGCGGTGCGCTTCGACGAGAACGACGTGCGCCCGATGGGCCGCACCGCACGTGGCGTGATCGGCATGAAGCTGGCCAAGGGCAAGAAGCTGATTTCGCTGCTGGTGGCCGAAGACGAGAACGATTTCGTGCTGACGGCGACCGAGAACGGCTTCGGCAAGCGAACCCCGATTGCCGAATATACCCGTCACGCACGCGCCACCCAGGGCATGATCGCGATCCAGACCAGCGAGCGCAACGGCCGCGTGGTAGCCGCCACGCTAGTCAAGCCCGAAGACGAGATCATGCTGATCACCACCGGTGGCGTACTGATCCGCACCCGTGTCAAGGAAATCCGCGCGATGAGCCGCTCGACCCAGGGCGTCACGCTGATCAATCTGGACAAGGGCGAGAAACTGATCAGCCTGGAAAAAGTGGCTGAAACCGACAACGAAGAGGAATGAGGGAGACTCCAAACATGACGATCTACAATTTCAGTGCCGGCCCGGCCGTGCTGCCGAAGGATGTGCTGCTGCAGGTGCAGGCCGAACTGGTCGACTGGCATGGCAGCGGCATGTCGGTGATGGAAATGAGCCATCGCGGCAAGGAATTCATGGGCATCGCCGCCGAAGCCGAGGCCGATCTGCGCGAGGTGATGGGCATTCCCGCGAATTACAAGGTGCTGTTCCTGCAGGGCGGGGCATCGTCGCAGTTTGCCATGGTGCCGATGAACCTGCTGCGCGGGAAAGCCTCTGCCGACTACCTGAACACCGGCGAGTGGTCGAAGAAGGCGATCAAGGAAGCGAAGAAATACGGTGCGGTCAACGTGGTGGCGAGCAGCGAAGACAGGAACTTCAGCTACGCGCCCGCACAGGATCAGTGGAAGCTGGACCCCAACGCGGCCTATGTGCACTACACCCCCAACGAAACCATCGGCGGCGTGGAGATCTTCTGGACGCCCGACACCGGCAGCGTGCCGCTGGTGGCCGACATGTCGTCGACGATCCTGTCGCGTCCGATCGACGTGTCGAGATTCGGCGTGATCTATGCCGGTGCGCAGAAGAACATCGGTCCCGCCGGGCTGACCATCGTCATTGTGCGCGACGACCTGATCGGCGAAACGGTGAAAGGCGCGCCGACCATGTTCGACTACAAGACGCACGCCGACAACGAGTCGATGTACAACACCCCGCCCACCTTCGGCATGTATACGGCGGGTCTGGTGTTCAAGTGGCTGAAGGCGCGAGGCGGCCTCGGCGCGATGGAGCGGACCAACCGCGAGAAGGCCGGCCTGCTGTACGACTACCTCGATGCGACCGATTTCTACAACTCGCCGGTGGCGAAGGACAACCGCTCGCTGATGAATGTGCCGTTCACGCTGAAGGACGCGGCGCACGACGAGGCCTTCCTCAAGGGAGCCAAGGCGCGCGGCCTGATCCAGCTCAAGGGCCACCGTTCGGTCGGCGGCATGCGGGCTTCGATCTACAACGCCATGCCGATCGAGGGCGTGCGTGCGCTGGTCGACTACATGCGCGAATTCGAGAAGAGCCATGGCTAAGCCGCGCAATATTCTGACCCTCAATGCGATTTCGTCGCGCGGACTGGCACGTTTGCCGGAGCACTACACCGTCGGCGGCGATGTCACGGATCCTGACGGCATCCTGGTGCGATCGGCCAACATCCACGAAATGGACATTCCTGCCAGTGTACGGGCGATCGCTCGTGCCGGCGCCGGGACCAACAACATCCCGGTCAAGAAGCTGTCCGAGCGCGGCGTGCCTGTGTTCAATGCGCCAGGAGCCAACGCCAATGCGGTCAAGGAACTGGTCATCGCCGGCATGCTCATGGGTGCGCGCAATATCGTGCCTGCGATCAAGTTCGTCGAGAGCCTGAGCGGCACGGACGAGGACATGCACAAGGCCACCGAGGCCGGCAAGAAGGCGTTCGCCGGAACCGAACTGCCCGGACGCACGCTTGCAGTGATCGGGCTGGGTGCCATCGGCTCCTACATCGCGGAAGCCGCCATCAAGCTGGGCATGAACGTGGTCGGCTTCGACCCGGCGATCACGGTCGACGCCGCATGGCGCCTGCCGTCGCAGGTCAAGCGTGCCGAGAACGTCGAGGATGCGCTGCGCGTGGCCGACTTCGTCACCCTGCATGTGCCGCTCGTCGATGCCACCCGCAATCTCGTCAACGCACAGCGCATCGGCGTCATGCGTCCCGGCGCGGTGCTGCTGAATTTTGCGCGCGAAGGCGTGGTCGACAATGCCGCGGTGATCGAGGCGCTCGATGCCAACAAGCTGCACGCCTACATCTGCGATTTTCCGGCGAATGCCCTGAAGGGCCATGCCCGGGTCGTGGCGCTGCCGCACCTGGGCGCGTCCACCGAGGAGGCCGAGGAGAACTGCGCCGTGATGGTGGCCGAGCAGCTCGCCGACTATCTGGAAAACGGCAACATCCTCAATTCGGTCAATTTTCCGAATGTCGCCATGGCACGCGAATCCGGCTTCCGGCTGGCGATTGCCAATGCCAACGTCCCCAACATGGTGGGCCAGATATCATCGCTGCTGGCCGCTGCCGGGCTCAACATCCACAACATGGTCAACAAGTCCAAGGGCGACATGGCGTATACGCTGGTCGACGTCGACAGCGACGTGTCCGATACCGTGATCGGGCAGTTGACCGCGATCGACGGTGTCCTGGCCGTGCGCTATCTGCCTGCATGAAGGACGAATCGCCCAGCGCGCCTGACACGCAGGCCGAACTCGGCGCCTTGCGATCGCGCATCGATGCCATCGACGACACCATCCTGCAACTGGTATCGGAGCGCGCCGGCATCGCCCAGCAGGTCGGCCGTGCCAAGAAGGGCCAGGAGATCTATCGGCCCGAGCGCGAGGCGCAGATCGTTCGCCGCCTGCGGGATGCCAATCCCGGCCCGTTGTCGGGGGACGTGATCGAGCGGCTGATACGCGAGGTCATCTCAGCCTGTCGTGCGCTCGAGCAGACGCTCCGCATCGCCTATCTGGGGCCGGCTGGCACCTTCAGTCAGCAGGCCGTGCACAAGCACTTCGGCCATGAAGCCGATGCGCTGGCCGAGGCCGACATCGATGCGTGCTTTCATGCGGTCGAAACCGGCCGTGCCGATTTTGCCGTGGTGCCGGTCGAGAATTCGACCGAAGGTGCCATCGCGCGCACGCTCGACCTCATCGTTTCGAGCCCGCTGAAAATCTGCAGCGAAGTGATGCTGCCGATCCATCAGGCGCTGATGCGCAAGCATGGCGGCCTGGAGGGCATACAGCGCGTGTATGGCCATGCCCAGTCGCTCGCCCAGTGTCAGCAGTGGCTCGCCCGCCATCTGCCCAATGCCGAACGTGTCGCCGTCGTCAGCAACAGCGAGGGTGCCCGCCGTGCAGCCGCCGAACCCGACGCAGCGACGCTCGGAAGCGCGACTGCCGCCGAACTGTATGGACTGTCGGTCATCGAGTCGCGGGTCGAGGACGAGGTCGGCAACACCACCCGTTTTCTGGTGCTGGGCAAGACCGACGCTGCCCCTTCCGGCTGCGACAAGACCTCGCTGGTCATGGGGGCGCGCAACCAGCCCGGCGCAGTGGTCAGGCTGCTGCAGCCGCTGTCGGATGCAGGGATTTCCATGAGCAAGCTCGAATCGCGGCCGGCACGGGGGAGCAACTGGGAATATCTGTTCTTCGTCGTCTGCAACGGGCACCGCCAGGATC
>JAYRNU010000048.1:0-3266 GCA_041912015.1 Thiobacillus sp.
AGGCCTGGATGGCTTGCAACCAGGAAGGCGATTTCCTCCAGCCCCTGCGCGCGCGGTTCCGCCGACGCTTCGAGCCGCACTTCCAGCTGGCCGCCGGCAAGCGCGAGTTCGTGCATTGCCGCAGTGACCTGTTTCGACAACGCCGCCGCCGCCACCTGGCGTTGCGCACTGAGCAGCTTCGCTTCGGCCTCATAGTGCGCCCGGGCAGCATCCTCTCCGGCCTGCAGCGCCTCCAGCGCGTCGTCGGCCGCCAGTTCGGCCAGCCGCGCCTGGAACCGGCGCAGCAAGTCGCCCAAGGTTTCGGGGTGGACGCGATGCTTGCGCGCCAGCCGGTGCATGTCGCCCATGATGCGGTCAAGCTCGGCAAGCCGCTCGGGGTCGAGGCTCAGATGGCCGGCATAACGGCGCAGCGCATGTACCGCCTCGGCGATGTCGGCGCTCGCCGCAGCGACGAGCGCAGCCACATCCTTGAGGCTGTCGTCGACCGCCTGCATCGACTCGAGGCGCACGCTCAGCTCGCCGAGCTGCCCGGATACCGCCGCTTCGCCCTCGTCCAGCCCCTGGATCAGGGCCTGGCTGCTCTCGATCAGCATGGTGACGTGGGCCAGGCGGGCGTGCTCGGCCTGGATCTCGTCCCAGCGCGCCAGGTCATCGCCCAATACGCGCAGTTCGTCGATTGCCGCCATCAGGCCGTCGCGCTCGATCTGCCGCGCCTGGCCGTGGGTCTCGGCATCGAGACGCCTTTGCCGCGCCTGCTGCCAGGCATGCCAGGCCGTACTCACGCTGCGTGCCTGCACCTGCGCAGCGCCAAAGGCGTCGAGCACCTCGCGCTGCGTCTGCGGACGCAACAGCGCATGGTGCGCATGCTGTCCGTGGATGTCGAGCAGGTTTTCCGCAGCTTCCTTGAGCTGCGACAGCGGCGCCGCGGTGCCGTTGATGAAGGCGCGGGAGCGCCCCCCGGCATCGATCACGCGGCGCAGGATCAGCCGGCCGTCATCCACGGGGTAACCCGCTTCATCGAGCCAGGCGATCACGTCGGGCAGGGCATCGATGACGAACTCTGCGGTGATCTCCGCGCGCGCCGCACCCGGGCGAACCACGCCGCCTTCGGCGCGGTCTCCGAGTGCCAGCGCCAGCGCATCGACCAGAATGGACTTGCCCGCCCCGGTCTCGCCCGTCAGCACCGTGAGGCCGGGGCCGAAATCGAGCTCGACCGACTGGACCAGCAGATAGTTGCGGATGGACAGGTGGGCGAGCATGAATGCGCGCGCTAGAAGCCGCCTAGAGCTTCTTGCCCCAGTGCAGCTTCTGCCGCAGGGTGTCGTAATAGCTGTAGGCGTGCGGATGCAGCAGCGTCACCGGACGGCTGGCACGGGTGATCCATACATGATCGCCACTTTGCAGGTCGAAATGATGCTGGCCGTCGAAATGCACGCGCGCGTCGTCGGCATAGGTCAGATGCAGCTCGATCCGCGAATGGCTGCTGACCACGATGGGTCGCGCCGACAGGGTATGCGGACAGATCGGGACCAGCGCCACCGCCTCCAGCGTCGGATGCACGATGGGTCCCCCCGCCGACAGCGCATACGCCGTGGTGCCGGTCGGGCTCGTGACCACCAGGCCATCGGCGCGCTGGCTGTAGACGAACTCGCTGTTGATGGCGATCTCGAGGTCGATCAGGCGGCCCGACCCCCCCTTGCCGACCACCACATCGTTGAACGCCGTCGCCTCGAACACCCGCTCGCCGGCACGGCGGATCTGCCCGTTCAGCAGGATGCGCTCCTCCGCCACATACTGGCCGCTCAGGATTTCGGTAACGGCGTCGTACATGTGGTCGGCCGTGATGTCGGTCAGAAAGCCGAGACGGCCCTGGTTAATGCCGATCAGCGGCACGCCATGGGGTGCGAGCTCGCGCGCGATCGACAGCATGGTGCCGTCGCCGCCCAGCACCACGACGACGTCGCTGTCGCTCGCCAGTTCGTGCAGGGCGCGGGTCCTGAAATCGGTGATCTTCAGATGGTCGGCCGTCTGCTGGGCCAGCAGGACTGCGTGGCCGCGGCCGCGCAGGAAATCCCCCAGCGCGCGCACGGAAGCTTCCATTCCCTGGTTGTCGTATTTGCCGACCAGGCCGACAGTATTGAAAGGTGTGTGCATGAGGGCCGATTATAAGACGTCAGGGATCAGGTTTCAGGGAGCGTGCGATACGCTGAGCCGAAATCGAACAAATCACTGCGGCCCTGTCCCCTATATAATCGAACCATGCTGACCGATCGTGCACGCATCCTGCTGAAGACCCTGGTGGAACGCTATATCGCCGACGGCGCGCCGGTCGGGTCGCGCACCCTGTCGAAACATGCCGGGCTCGACCTGTCGCCTGCCAGCATCCGCAACATCATGTCCGACCTCGAGGAAATGGGCTTCGTCACCAGTCCGCATACCTCCGCCGGCCGCGTGCCGACGCCGCGCGGCTATCGCTTCTTCGTCGACACCCTGCTGACGATGCGCCCGTTGCCCCAGGTCGAGGTCAGCCAGCTCGAAAGCAGTCTCAATGCCTCCGATCCGCAGCGACTCATGTCGGCGGCGTCCACCCTGCTTTCCGATCTGAGCCGGTTTGCCGGGCTGGTGATGACGCCGCGCCGCAGTCCGGCATTCCGCCAGATCGAGTTTCTGAGCCTGTCGGAAAAACGCATCCTGCTGATCATCGTCACCATGGAAGGCGAAGTCGAGAACCGCGTGATCCTCACCGAGCAGGGCTACAGCCCTGCCGCGCTGACCGAGGCGGCCAATTATTTCAACCAGCACTTTGCCGGCTACGGGTTCGACCAGGTCCGCAGCAAGCTGCGCGACGAACTCGGCCGCATGCGCGACGACATCACCCAACTGATGGCTGCCGCGGTCGATGCCGGCAGCCAGGCGTTCGACGCCAGCCAGGACAACGTGGTGGTCTCCGGCAGCAGCAATCTGCTCGAGATCGAAGAACTCTCCAGCAACATGGGCACGCTGCGCCGCCTGTTCGACGCCTTCGAAAAGAAGACCGGCCTGCTGAAGCTGCTCGACCAGTCGCGCAATGCCGCCGGGGTGCAGATCTTCATCGGCGGCGAGTCCGACCTGCTGCCGCTCGACGAATGCAGCCTCGTCACCGCCCCGTATTCGGTCGACGGCCAGGTCGTCGGCACCCTCGGCGTCGTCGGCCCCACGCCCAGGGGCTACGAGCGCGTGGTTGCGATAGTGGGCAACACCCCCGCACAACGGGCGAGCGCCCGGTG
>JAYRNU010000049.1:0-17229 GCA_041912015.1 Thiobacillus sp.
CGTCACGCCGATGCCCAGGGTGTTCTGGCGCCAGTTGTAGTCGATCATGGTCTCGCCATACCCCGAGAAGAAGTCGACATAGCCGCGCAGGGGGCCGAGCAGGGGAGGGGTGGTCCAGGTGACCCGGCCGGCCCCCTTTCCAGTATCCAGATTGCCGCGGCCCATGACGGTGAAACTGTGGCCATGCCACTTGTATACCGCCGTGATGTCGCCATGGCCCATGTAGTCGGCGATATCCGGGTTGTCGTCCCCGCCGTCATCGGTGATGATCCAGGGCCGGATCAGGAGGGCGAAGTTGCCGCGCTCGATGCCGAACTCGGCCACGATGCGGTCCCACGAGCGGGAGATCGGGTCGGAGCGGCCGTTGGATTGATGGTTGTAGCCCAAATTGAACAAGGCCCAGCGGAAGCCGCCGATCGTGAAATCCGGGTTGTAGCTGATCATTGCCTCGGGCTGGTAATTCGTTTCACGGAACGGACGCGAGAGATCGGCGTTGTAGAGCTGCCACTGGCTTTGCTGGGTGTAGGCGAGCCAGACCCCGAAGCGATTATCTTCGGTGGCCCAGATGCGGGCCTTGAAGCTGATCTGGAACTGGGCTTCGGTGGAATCCAGTTGTGCATCCGGATTGTCGAGGGCATCGAACAGGGTCTCGAAAGGCGCCTGGTTGGGGTTGTCCGAGTAGTTCGCCACCAGGAGGTAGTTGGGTTGATAGACGTTGATGGTGTAGCGCGACGCGGCGCGTTCGAAGCCCCAGGCAGCGTCAATCAGGGACGCCGGAGGTGCTGCGGTAACGGAAGCTGGTGCTGCGGTGTCCGTCGCTGATTCTGGCAGGGCCGTGGTGGTGGCGGTGTTCGCTGGCCGGACGGCCGGTCCTGCGGCAGCGGGCGATGCGGGCGGCGGCTCGGCGCGGCGGCCACTGGCGCGGTCATAGCAGGCGAGCCGTTCGGTGTCGGCAGCAATCATGGCGCACTCAGCCAGGACCTGCGCCGTCGTCTGCGCATGCGCCGGGCTGCCCTCGGCTGTGACAAGGGCTACCAGGACTGGCAGAAAAGCAACGGTCAGGCGTCGCGAGGACAGGGTCGGGTCCATGATGAGAATGTATCGGGCAAATTGGCAAAGCGCTGGACAGGCGGAACGACGTCGGCGGTTACCACTTCACCAGGTGCACGTTGTTCAGCGCGCGTCCCAGGAAGCGCTCGCCGATGGTCTGGAAACGCAGCGGCACGTCGGTGACGTAGAAATCGTAGCGCGGCTGGGCGGGACCGGGATTGGCGAGCTGTTTTTCCGCCAGCACCGCGGCGACCTGCTCGGCCATGGCTTCGGCGGAGTCGACCAGCGCCACGTCGTCGCCGACAACCTGGCGCAGCAGCGGCTTCAGCAGCGGGTAATGGGTGCAGCCCAGCACCAGGGTGTCGATGTGCTCGGCCAGCAGCGGCTTCAGGTAATCCTGCGCCGTCAGCCGGGTGACTTCGTGGTCGAGCCAGCCTTCCTCGACCAGCGGCACGAACAGCGCGCAGGCCTGCGAATGGATGCGCGAATCGGGCGCGTAGTCGTGGATGGCGCGCGCGTAGGCATTGCTGTTGATCGTGGTCGGCGTGCCGATGACGCCGATCCGCTTGCCGCCGCGCGCCGACGCGGCGCCTGCGTCGATGACGTCCAGCACCGGCACCGGCGACAGGTCCTTGACGACCTGCGCCGCCACTGCTGCCATGGTGTTGCAGGCGATGACCAGCAGCTTGACGTCCTTCTCCAGCAGGAATTGCGCGATCTGGGTGGTGAAGTGGGCGATGGTCTCGACCGACTTGACGCCGTAGGGTACGCGCGCGGTGTCGCCGAAATAGACGATGTTCTCGTAGGGCAGCCGTTCCATCAGCGCGCGCACCACGGTCAGTCCGCCGATGCCGGAGTCGAATACGCCGATGGGGGAGTGTGCATTCGTGGACATGAGTGGCAAGATGGCGCGATGGTGAATTCGGCATTCTACCTGCAGCGCCGTGCAGGCCGGCAGGCGGCATGAGCGGCTGCAACTGCGATTCGGCGTGCAGCGCCAGCGCACCGCCCGACCCGGGGTATCGGCGGGCATTGTGGATTGCCCTGGTGCTCAACGCGCTGATGTTCGGCGTCGAACTGGTCGCCAGCTTCGAGGCGCGGTCGGTATCGCTGCTGGCCGACGCCGTCGACTTTCTGGGTGACGCCGGCAACTACAGTATCGCCCTGTTCGTGCTGGGACTGGCGCCGGTGTGGCGCTCGCGATCTGCGCTTTGGAAGGGCTGGGTGATGCTGGGCTATGGCGTGTTCGTGCTCGGCAAGTCGGCGTGGCAGTGGTCCGCCGGCATCGTGCCGGAACCCGCCATCATGGGCTGGGTCAGCCTGCTGGCGCTGGCGGTCAACGTCGGCGTGGCGGCGCTGCTGTATGCGCATCGGCGGGGCGACGCCCAGGCGCGCTCGGTCTGGCTGTGCTCGCGCAACGATGCGCTGGGCAATCTTGCCGTCATGGCCGCGGCGGCAGGGGTCTGGGCGACCGCGCACGGCTGGCCGGACATCGCCGTGGCAGGGGTGCTGGCGGGACTGGCGCTGACATCGGGGTGGTCGGTGATCCGTCACGCGCGCGAAGAACTGCGCGCGTCCTGAGCGTCCGCCTGTCGGGACAGCGCCCACGCCACATGCTCGCGCACCAGTGCGGAGGCGTGCGTCTGGCGTGAACCGAGCGCAGCCCGGATTTCGGCAGAGGGCGAGGCATTGCCGAGGGCGACGGCGATGTTACGCAGCCAGCGTTCGTGGCCGATGCGGCGAATCGGCGAACCGGCGAGCCGCTCGTTGAAAGCCGCTTCGCTCCAGCTGAACAGGTCGACCAGTCGCGCGCTGTCGAGCCCGTTCCTGACGACAAAGTCCGGTAGCGTGGCGGTGCGGGCGAAGCGGTTCCAGGGACACACGAGCTGGCAATCGTCGCAGCCATAGATGCGGTTGCCCATCAGGGGGCGCAGCTCCAGCGGAATGCTGCCCGCGAGTTCGATGGTCAGATAGGAGATGCAGCGCCGGGCGTCCAGCCGGTAGGGCGCGACGATGGCCTGCGTCGGACAGACGTCGAGGCAGGCCCGACAGGTTCCGCAATGGTCGGATTCTGGTGCGTCCGTCGGCAGCGGCAGGTCGGTATAGATTTCGCCGAGGAAAAACCACGAGCCGTGCCGGCGATTCAGCAGCAGCGTGTGCTTGCCACGCCAGCCCAGACCCGATTTTGCAGCGAGCTCGACTTCGAGGACGGGTGCGCTGTCGGTGAAGACGCGGAAATGATGCGTACCGGTCGCGGCGCCGATCCGCTCGGCCAGCGCTTGCAGACGGCTGCGCAGGACCTTGTGGTAATCGCGACCGAGCGCGTAGCGCGAAACGAAGGCGGCATCGCCATCGGCCAGTACGGCATGCGGATCGGCGCAGGCGGGTGGGAAGTAGTCGAGCCGTGCGCTGATGATGCGCTGCGTGCCCGGCACCAGCTCGGCGGGCCGGCTGCGCTTCACGCCGCGTGTCGCCATATAATGCATCTCGCCATGAAATCCTTGCGCCAGCCATGCCAGCAGCCCCGTTTCGGCAGCGGCCAGTTCGCAATCGGTGATTCCGACTGCGGCAAAGCCGAGCTCGCGCCCCCATTGCTTGATTTGCTGCGCCAGTCGGCTTGATTGCTGATCATGCATAAGGACGATGATACCGCGCGCTGCATCCGCCATCTGGCCGATGAGGCCGCGACGCTGGCGTTCGGCGCGCAGCTCGCCCGCGACCTGCAGCCGGGGATGACGCTCTACCTCGAAGGCGATCTTGGTGCAGGGAAGACGACGCTGGTGCGTGGCGTGCTCAGGGGGCTTGGCTATATTGGAAGAGTCAAGAGTCCGACCTATACTCTGGCTGAAACCTACAGCTTGCCGGCGTTTGAGCTGTATCATTATGATCTGTATCGCATGCATGACCCGCGCGAATGGCTCGATGCCGGGTTTCGGGAGGCCGGGGACGAGCAGGCGGTCAGCCTGATCGAGTGGCCCGAGAAGGCCGCGGGCTGGCTGCCTTCGCCGGATGTGGTGATCCGCTTGCGGATCGACGCTGACAGCCGTGACGCCGACTGCGCGGCGACAAGTTCGCGTGGAAAACATTTTCTGGAGACATGTTGCAGGTCCTGCTGAAAACGATTCTGTTCTGCAGTTTGCTGGTATCGGGGTGGGCGCATGCGCTGCAACTCAGCGCCAGCCGTCTTTGGCCATCTCCCGATTACACCCGGGTCACCCTGGAATCGGACAAGCCCATCTCCTTCAAGTATTTCACCCTGTCGAACCCCGACCGTTTCGTGATCGATCTCGAAGGTGTCGAGGCCGGCCCCGCGCTCGATGCCCTGACGAGCCAGTTGTCGGCAGCCGATCCGTTCGTCGGAGCGATCCGCATCGGCATGAATCGTCCTGGCGTGATGCGCCTGGTGCTTGATCTCAAGGCGCCCGTCAAGCCGTCGGTTTTTCAGCTCAAGCCGCTCGAGCAATACGGCCATCGCCTTGTCGTGGATCTCTATCCGCCGGTGCCAGCCGATGCGAACGCCCTGCCGTCCCCAGCCGGCCTGGCCAAGCCGGAGGTCCCGCAGTATGTTCGCCTGATCACCGTGGCGATCGATGCCGGTCATGGCGGCGAGGATCCCGGCGCGCTCGGCGCCAGCGGCTCGCATGAAAAGGACATCACGCTGGCGCTGGCGAAGCTGCTCAAGCAGAAGATCGATGCGCAGGAAAACATGCATGCGGTGCTGATTCGCGACGGCGACTACTTCGTCCCATTGGCCCAGCGCGTCATCAAGGCCCGATCGGTCAAGGCCGACCTGTTCCTGTCGATCCATGCGGACGCCTTCATCAAGCCGCACGCGCGCGGCTCGTCGGTGTTCGCCCTGTCCGAGAACGGCGCGACGTCGGTCGCCGCGCGCTGGCTGGCGAAGAAGGAAAACGAAGCCGACCTCGTGGGGGGCGTCAATATCGACGTCAAGGATCCGTTCCTCAAGCGCACCCTGATCGACCTGTCGCAGACCGCGACCATCAACGACAGCCTCAAGCTCGGGCATTCCGTACTCAATGAAATCGGCGGCGTCAACACCCTGCACAAATCCCATGTCGAGCAGGCGGGGTTTGCGGTGCTGAAGGCGCCCGACATCCCGTCGATCCTGATCGAGACCGCGTTCATTTCCAATCCGGACGAAGAAAAGCGTCTGAACGACCCCGGTTACCAGGACAAGCTGACCGACGCCATCCTCGACGGCGTTCTCAAGTACTTCGACAAGCACCCCCTGACCGCGCCGTCTCGGCTGACGCGCAACCCATGACCCGCAGCCTGCTGGGCGAGGCTGCTCCCGGGTTCGACCGGCCGCTGGATGTCCTCGAAGCGTGCCACGGCCGCATCGCCAGGCAGTGCGAGACGCTCGACAAGCTGCTGGCGCATTTGCCGGCACATGGCGCCGACATCCAGGCACGCCAGGCTGCACGTGCGGTAATGGCCTACTTCGACCGCGCGGCCGTCCAGCATCACGACGACGAAGAACGGAATCTGTTCCCGTTGCTGGAACAGGCTGGCGCGCCTGGCGCCTGCGAACTGATCGAAACCCTGACGCTCGAGCACGACGACATCGCGCTATTGTGGCGTCGGTTGCGCGCCGATCTGCTGCGGATCGAACAGGACGCCAGCGGCGACCTCGACGCAGCGCTTGCCCGCCGCTTCATTGCGCTCAATCGCAGCCATCTCGAATTCGAAAACAGCGAGGTCCTGCCACTGGCGCGTCGGCTGCTAAGCCCTGCCGAGATCGAACGGCTGGGCCGTGCGATGGCCGCGCGTCGCGGCGTGCCCTATACGGGGTAACGTAACCATGGCCATCCAGGTCTTGCCTGACGTGCTGATATCGCAGATCGCTGCCGGCGAGGTGGTCGAGCGACCGGCTGCCGCCCTGAAGGAGCTCATCGAGAACAGCCTCGATGCCGGTGCGACCGACATCCGGATCGAGCTCGAGCAGGGTGGCATCAAGCGCATCCGCGTCAGCGACGACGGGTTGGGCATTCCCCGCGACGATCTGCTGCTGGCACTGACGCGACACGCGACCAGCAAGATCGCCAGCCTCGCCGACCTCGAGCAGGTGGCGAGTCTTGGATTCCGCGGCGAGGCGCTGGCGTCGATCGCCGCCATCGCGCGGGTCCAGCTCACCAGCCGCAACGGCGATGACGATCATGCCTGGCGGGTGCAGGCAGAAGGCGGGCGGCTCGACGCGCCCGCGCCGGCGGCCCGCGCCACGGGCACCACGATCGACATCCAGGACCTGTTCTTCAATACGCCGGCACGGCGCAAGTTCCTTAAAACCGAGGCCACCGAATACGCACATTGCGCCGAAACCGTGCGGCGGCTGGCGCTGGCCAACCCGGGGACGGCATTCACGCTGTCGCACAATGGTCGGGTGCTGCTGCGCCTCAACGCCGGGTCGGTGGCGACGCGCGTGCGTCAGGTGCTGGGAGAGGCCTTCGAGCGCAACACGATCGCGGTCGATGCGGCGGCCGGCAGCTTGCGGGTATCCGGCTGGCTGATTCGACCCGGTGCCGCGACGGCCAGCCGCGACGGACAGCACGTCTTCGTCAACGGCCGCTACGTGCGCGACAAGCTCATCGTCCATGCGCTCAAGGAAGCCTATCGCGACGTCCTGCATCACCAGCTGAATCCGGCCTACTGCCTGTTCGTCGGCCTGCCGCCCGATGCGGTGGACGTCAACGTCCATCCAGCGAAGACCGAAATCCGCTTTCGCGACAGCCGCGGCGTGCATCAGTTCCTGTTCCACGCGGTCGAGCGCTTGCTGTCGGCGCCCGCTGCAGCGCAAAGCGAAGCCGCCGCCGCCAGAGCGAGCGCGGCCGGCGACACCTATGGCCAGGTGCGCCCGCAGCAGGCACCGATGCCACTGCAGGTCAACGATGCGATGGCGTTCTATGCGCCGCTTGAGGCGTATCGACCAGCTGACGCGCCGTTGGCGCAGGACGCGGGGAGTGCCCGCGATCCGGCGGCGGACCTTGCGTCGGTGGCGCGGCCTTTGCCCGAGAGCCGGGACGGCGATATGCCTCCGCTGGGCTATGCGCTGGCGCAGCTTCATGGCGTCTATGTCCTGGCGCAGAACGCCCAAGGTCTGGTGCTGGTCGACATGCATGCGGCACACGAACGCGTGGTCTACGAAAAGCTCAAGGCGGCACTCGATCAACGCGCCGTGCCTGCGCAAACCTTGCTGATTCCGGTCACGCTCGCGGCAGACCCGCGCGACATCGCGGAAATCAGCCCGCATCTTGAATTCTTGGCAGCAATCGGCTTCGAACTCTCGATCAGTTCGCCGACCTCGGTGACGGTGCGCTCGGTACCGTGGCTGCTCAAGGATGCCGATCCTGTCGAACTGACTCGCGCCGTGCTGCACGAGGTGGCCGAATACGGCGTGGCGCGCCTGCTGGCCGAGCGTCGCAACGAACTGCTGGCAACCCTGGCCTGTCATGGCGCGGTGCGCGCCAACCGGCGTCTGACCCTGCCCGAGATGAACGCCTTGCTGCGCGAAATGGAGATCACCGAGCGGGCAGGGCAGTGCAATCACGGACGCCCCACCTGGCTGCAGATCGGGCTCAAGGAACTCGACGGGCTGTTCATGCGAGGACGATGATTTTGCGATCGGGCGTTTTGTCTATAAGCTTGAGTTAATTTGTCAGGTATTTCTCGAGGGTCCCCCATGACCGAACGCCCAGAACGCAAGACCATCCCCATCCAGGACATCAACGAGACCAGCAATTGCGCCGGCGCAGAACCCTATGCGCTGATGGTGCTGGGCGATTCGATGATGCCGGAGTTCGAGGAGGGTGAAATCATCGTGGTCGAGCCGTCCGGCCTGGTCAGGGACGGCTCCTATGTGGTGGCCTACGTCAACGACGAGTACATCTTCCGGCAGATCGTCAGGCATGAAGAGGGCTGGATGCTGAAGCCGCTGAATCCCCTGTACGAGAACATCCCGGTCGACGACGTCGGCGTTGCGAAAGGGGTCGTGATCATGAAGAAGCAGCCCGGCAAGCGCAGCGCACAGAAAAGATATGTCTGATGCGCATCAACAAAATCACTTAAGCGTTTGAAATAAAAAGGAACTGCAATCAGGCCATTCATTTAATTAATTAATGAACGTATTACGTTATTAAATTAATTAGTTGACTAAACTACTCAGGTAAATAGAATGGGAACCCTCTGCAACCCCTTTCTTACAGGAGACATACCATGAGTGGACTCATTGCAAACTTCCCGTCCGACGGCGTCGTGACCATCAACCGCGTCATTCTGAAGCCCGAGTACACGGTCGACGACTTGCAGGAACGCGTGGCGTTCCTGTGCGAGAACGTCAAGACCTATCATTCCGACACCGGCTTCATCGGCGGCTTTGTCGCGCTGAATTCGGGCGCGGTTTCCAACGAAGGCTCGACCATCGGTCAGGCGGTCGAAAGTGAAATGAAGGGCAAGGAAGCGCTGATCGTGACCTTCTGGACGACCTTCGAAAACCACGAGAAGTCCCACCGCTCCGACACCTTCCAGCCGCTGTTCCAGCAGGTGCTGGATCTCTGCGAAAACGGCAATGAGGAAATCGCCTACGAAATGCTCTGGTCCGGCAAGGCCTATGGCCCCGAGGAGATCGAGGCGGCCCGCAAGGCCAAGCAACAGTACGCTGCCGCGGCCTGATCCAGCCGCAGGTCATCCGAAACGGCGGGGAGACCCGCCGTTTTTTTGTTTGGCGGACGCCGGACGCGTCGCGCCGGTCAGCGCAGATTACGCGCCGTCATCCCCACCCCCGGGGATCCGCGCTACGCGCCTTCCATGGCACGCGCATATTTCCCGTCGCGTGCCAGTCCGTTCAGATGGCAACGGGTCAAGAGCGCTTTCTGCGCGGCAAGCGCGTTATGTTCCTGGCCCTGCCAGGCGGCCAGCACCGGGGCTTGCAGCGCCCGCCCATAGGAGAAGCTGACCTGCCACGGGTGCGGTCCCATCGCATTCATCGCGTTCAAATGGTCGGTCGCATCCTCGGCACTTTGCCCGCCTGAGAGAAACACGATGCCGGGAACCGCGGCCGGCACGTAGCGCCGCAGGCAGCGGATCGTGGCTTCGGCCACTTCCTGCACGCTGGCCTGGCGGGGACATTTCTTGCCGGCGATCACCATGTTCGGCTTCAGCAACATGCCTTCGAACATCACGCGGTGCCTGTCCAGTTCGCTGAATACGGCTTCGAGCGCCCGTGAGGTCACGACCTCGCAGCGCTCGATTCCGTGCGCAGCATCCATCAGCACTTCCGGCTCCACGATCGGCACCAGTCCGGCTTCCTGGCACAGCGCGGCATAGCGCGCCAGGGCGTGGGCATTGGCGCGTATGCCGAAGGCAGACGGAATATCGCGTTCGTCGATGTCGATCACGGCCCGCCATTTGGCGAACTGCGCGCCCAGCGTCTTGTACTCGGCGAGCCGCTCGCGCAAGCCATCGAGCCCTTCGGTGACCTTGTCGCCCGGATGCAGCGCCAGCGCCTTGGCGCCCTTGTCTACCTTGATGCCGGGAATGATCCCCCGGCTGGACAGCAAGGTGGGGAAGGGGACCTCGTCACGCGTGCTCTGGCGCAGGGTTTCATCGAACAGGATGACGCCGCCGATGTAGCGTTCGATTCCGGCGGCGGTGAACAATATCTCGCGATAGCGTCGGCGGCTTTCTTCGGTCGATTCCACCTTGATCGAGTCGAATCGCTTCTTGATCGTCGGGCTGCTCTCGTCGGCGGCCAGCACGCCCTTCTGCCGGGCGACGATGGCATTCGCGACGGACTTGAGTTCTTCGAGATTCATGTTCCAGATCCTCCATTCATAAATCAAAGCACCCGCAGCCGCCCTTGGCGCCTGCATTGAGAAATCGGTTCTCCTTAACTCTAGACATCGATTGTGACGCCTGCACCGGGGCCGTCCCGGCCCATGCAGCGGGCGGCGGCGATCCGAAAGCTGGGGGATAATCGCACCCCATGCCAGCACCGAGCCTGCCCCCCGCCATTTTCCTCATGGGACCGACCGCATCGGGCAAGACGGCGCTCGCCGTGCGCCTGGTCGAGCGCTTTCCGCTCGAAATCATCAGCGTCGATTCCGCGCTGGTGTATCGCGGCATGGACATCGGCACCGCCAAGCCCGATGCCGCCACGCTGGCGCGCGCGCCGCATCATCTGCTCGACATCCGCGACCCGACCGAAGCGTATTCGGCAGCAGCCTTCCGCGACGACGCGCGGCGCCTCATGACCGACATCAGCACACGCGGCACGGTTCCGCTGCTCGTCGGCGGCACCATGCTGTATTTTCGCGCGCTGCTGCATGGCCTCGACGACCTGCCGCGGGCCGATGCGACGCTGCGGAAAAAGCTCGAGACGGAGGCGGCCGCCCGGGGCTGGCCCGCGCTGCATGCCGAACTGGCCGCGGTCGACCCGGCGACCGCGGCACGCCTGGCACCGAACGATTCCCAGCGCATCGGCCGCGCACTCGAAATCTACCGCCTGACCGGCACCCCGATGTCGGCGCTGCTCGATCGCGAACGGTCCGAATTGCCCTACCGGGTATTGCAGCTTGCACTGATCCCTTCCGACCGTGCAGTGCTGCATCGCCGCATCGCCGGGCGTTTCGACGCCATGCTGGCCGAAGGCCTGCTCGAGGAGGTGAAGGCCCTGCGCCGCGATCCTGCACTCGACGCCGATGTGCCGGCCATGCGCGCCGTTGGTTACCGCCAGGCCTGGGCCTGTCTCGACGGCGACATCGACCTCGCGACGCTGCGCGAGCGCGGGATCGCCGCCACCCGCCAGCTGGCCAAGCGCCAGCTCACGTGGCTGCGATCGTGGCCCGGCGCGACGCCGCTGGATTGTCTGGCAGCGGATCTCGAGGAACAGGCGACGGCCCGCGTCGCGGACTTCCTGGCCTTGCAGCCGACATAGGGCCTGTCAAACCTGTTTTCACGCCTGCGTTGCCGCGATAACGCGATCGATGCGCGGCGCGCCGCGCCGGCAAGGGCCATTCCAGCCAAGTGGCGCAACGCCGCGAACGCGCGCTCGGTAGCATCCCGAAGGGCACGCCGATTCGCGCGCTTCCGTTTGTCGCGTCCGCTTGCCGTGCCCGCAGGGCGGCGCATGACGCGTCGCGGGCCACCTCCCGAATCGACCTCGCCAGGCGAGAAACCTGGCTGTCACCGCTTCCTCCTATGACTTATCATCGCCATGGGTGTCTAAGCCAAATTGATCCGAGTTTAGACAGGCAGTTGTGACGGTCGGGCCGCCGCACAAGGATCGACCCATGATAGGCCCGCATCTGAGCTTCTTCTCTCGACGACCATTCTGCTATCCGGGGTTCGCCATCATGGCCAGGGACCCGAGGCGTGTTCGGCTGCATGGCGTCTGCAAAACGCAATTCAAGGGCGATGTCGCGAAGATGATGGTGCCCCGAGCGTTCGATGAGTGGACTCGGTCGATGAGTGGACTCGGTGATGAAGTTCAGTGGCCTGCCTGCCGTGCATGATGCGCATTGCCGGCGGTTGCCCTATCCTGATTCATGCCGCAGTTGCGAACAGCAACAAGCGACCGACATCATGAGTCGCGACTGCAGCCGCGCATATGTAACACCTTCAGCTTCAATGACGATCAGGAGCGCGTAAGCCGCACATGGACCATCTTGTTCAAATCATCCTGCTGCTGTTGGTGAGCGTGACGGTCATGGTCGCCTTCCAGCGGCTGCATGTCCCCTCCAGCCTTGGTTATCTGCTGGTCGGCCTGATCCTTGGCCCCCATACCGCGGGTCCGACCGTGCATGTACCGGAATTCAAGGTACTTGCCGAATTCGGGGTGGTCTTCCTGCTGTTCTCGATCGGGCTCAACTACTCGCTGCCGCAACTGCATGCGATGCGGCATCAGATCCTCGGGTTGGGTACCGCGCAGGTCGCACTGACAACGGCAGCTGTGGCCGCACTGCTCTGGATTGCAGGACTGAGTCCGGCTGTGGCTTTCGTTATCGGTGCCGTTTTCGCCCAGTCATCCTCCACCATCATCGGTCGGCAGCTCGCCGAACAGGGTGAAGATGCCACCCCTCACGGTCGGCTCGGCCTCGCCATTTCGGTATTTCAGGATGTCACGGCTGTGCCGTTTCTGATTCTGATTCCCGTGCTGGGTGCTGCCACGAGCCTCGACGTCCTTGCAGGAGAACTGGGTTGGGCGTTGGCCAAGGCTGTGCTGGCATTCACCGTCGTTTTCTATGCCGTCCGCTGGGCAATGCGTCCACTGTTCCACCTGGTTGCCGAGCGGCGCTCCGCTGAACTGTTCACCCTCACGGTCCTGCTGGTGGCACTGGCAGCAGCGTGGACGACCAGCCGCCTCGGCTTGTCGTTGGCCTTTGGCGCATTTCTGGCAGGCATGATGCTGGGCGAGACCGAGTTCCGCCACCAGGTGGAGTCCAGCATCCGACCATTCCGCGACGTGCTGCTCGGCCTGTTCTTTGTCGGCATTGGCATGCTGATCGATCCGGCGTCGTTGCCGCGTATCTGGCACTGGGCGCTGCTGGGCGCCTTGCTGCTGTTGTTGAGCAAGATCATCGTGGTCGTCCTGATCGTGCGTCGCAGCGGCATGGACGCGCTTGCGGCCTGGCGTACCGCCCTGCTGCTGGCGGTGGGAGGCGAGTTCGGATTCGCGCTACTCGCGATCGCGCTCGATAGCACGGTGATTGACGCGCGTATCGGCCAGATCGTGCTGAACGCGGTCCTGTTCTCACTGATCGGTGGTGTTCTGCTGATTCGATACAACTTCGCAATAGCAACCCGTCTGGCGAGGACGCCTGTCGCTGCCGAACCGCTGGCAGATCAGCTTGCCGGATTTCCGCCTCCCCAGGTTCTGGTTGGCGGTTATGGTCGCGTCGGCCACACGATCGCTGTGCTGCTCAAGTCCAGTGGTGTCGAATTCGTCGCTTTCGATAGCGATCCGAAACGGGTGCAGCAGGGACGTGCCGATGGGCATGCAGTGCTGTACGGCGATATTGCCGATGTGGAACTGCTGGCGGCCGCTCGGGCGGAGCGTGCCAGCCTCGCGATCATTACCGTGGATAGCCATGCTGTTGCACTTCGGGCGGTCGCCGCGTTGCGCCAGTATTGTCCGCAGGTGCCGGTGATTGCGCGTGCCCGCGACCTTCACGCCAGTTCGGTCCTGATCGAGGCTGGCGCGATCCATGCCTATCCCGAAACGATCGAGGCAAGTTTACGCTTGGGTGCGACCGCACTGCGGATGTTGCAGATACCCACTGCCGATATCGACCAGATGCTCCAGGACATTCGTGACTGGGACTACCAGTCTGTGATTGAGACGTCAGTGAAGGAGGATGCCACATGACAAAAGCCACGACGATCCTTGCCGCCACCGATCTGTCCGCACCGTCGCGCCATGCCGTCGAGCGCGCATTTCGGTTGGCAGCCATCACTGACAGCGAACTTTACCTTCTGCACGTAACGGAGCTCGATGCCCTCGACGGCCTGCGCGAAATGTTGGGGGACGATGTCCTCGGCGTGAAGGCAGCATTGAACAGCGATGCCCGCGCTCGACTCGGACACTTGACCGGCGATGCAGCAATCCATCGGGGTGTCGCAGCACGGACGTGCGTTGCCGAGGGCAACCCGATTCATACAATCGCTGCCGAGGCCGATTCGCTGGATGCTGGTCTGTTGGTTCTCGGTGCGCGAGGCGAGTCGTTCCTGCGCCACGCTCTGCTGGGATCGACGGCCGCCCGCCTGCTGCGCAAGTCAGTGTCGCGGCCGGTGCTGGTGGTGAAGCAAGCGCCGCACGAGGCCTATCGCAGTGTCGTGGTGGCCGTCGACTTCTCGCCCGTGTCGCTGCAGGCAATCCACCTGGCGAGGAGCTGGGCACCGGGCGCCGATGTGGCCCTCCTTCATGCTTTCGAGCTGCCGTACGAAGGCAAGCTGACTTTCGCTGGCGTCGATGACCAGGTGATCCGCCGGTATGTTGCTCAGGAGGCCGAAGTCCGGCGAAAGCGGATTCACGAACTGGCAGTGGCCGCCGGTTTGACGGCGCTGGATTATTCGGCACGAATCGTTCATGGTGATCCGGCACAACAGATCATCCAGATGGAGCAGGAGTTCGATGCCGACCTGATTGTCGTTGGCAAACACGGCGCGCATATTACCGAGGAGCTGCTGCTCGGCAGTGTGACCAAGCATGTATTGGCCGAATCGCAATGCGATCTGTTGGTCATCAGTGACCCGCATGCACCCCCTGATTTAAGTCCATGATGGGTCTGCTTTCGGTTGCCACCGCGAGTTTGCAGGCTTTGGTGGCAGCAAAGGCATTCCTCAAGTCCAGTATGGGGGCGCCATCCACTTCCGTGCACCTAAGATGGTCGTTGCCATAACACGGGCGGCTTTTGCGGCATCGGCACCTGGGTCGACAGGTTCTACGTTGCCGCACTCGCTGGACAACCAGAAACCGGCTTGCGCTACGCGCTCGGCAGCAACGTCCTCGACTGGCCCTGATTTTTTGCATGGCGCTGCTACATGCCGATGCGCAATCTGCGCGGGCCGATTTCGGCCGCAATGATTACCTTGCCCTGGTCGTCCCGGTGCTGACTTGCCTGATTGTGCCTGATCGTCGTATCGCAAGAAGTGGGGTCGTTCCACGACAATTTCGCGCATGTCGTCGACGGACTTCGATCGTCTTGGCAGGACCTAGTCGGGCTCGGTCGATTCGACCCTGGCGTGCGCCTGCCCGCGATGAAACCGGATGTCGATCGTGTCGCCGGCGCCGAGCGCGGCGGCATCGTGCACTACGCGCCCGGTTTTCGTCTGCACGATGCTGTAGCCGCGTGCCAGCACGCCCTCGGGATTGAGGTGGGCGATGCTGCTGGCGAGGCGCGCCAGGCCGAGCTGACGCTGGCCGAAGCCGCTTTGGGCGGCGCGCCGGGCGCGGGCAGCGAGCGCATCGAGGCGGTTCTGCTCACGCGCGATCAGAAGGCGTGGCGTGACCAGCCGCTGGCTCAACTGCCCGAGCCGCAATTGTTCACGTGCCAGGCGGGCGCGGATGGCAGCGATCAGGCGCTGCGTCGAGTGCAGCAGTGCCAGCTGCTGGCGGCGCAGCTGTTCGGCCGGATGGACCAGCCGTCGCGCCAGGTAGTCGAGCCGCTGTATTTCGCTGTGCTGCTTGCGAACGAGCTGCTGGCGGAGCTGGCGTGCCAGCATGTTCACTTGCATCAGCAGCTCCAGCCGTACCGGGCTGGCGAGTTCGGCCGCCGCCGTCGGCGTCGGCGCACGCAGGTCGGCGGCAAAGTCGGCCAGCGTGAAATCGGTCTCGTGGCCGACCCCGCTCACGACCGGCATCGGGCTGGCTGCAATCGCACGTGCCACCGCCTCGTCGTTGAACGCCCACAGGTCCTCGAGCGAGCCGCCGCCGCGGCATACGAGCAGCACGTCGCATTCCGCCCGTGCACCGGCGGTGCGGATGGCGGCGGCAATCTGCGTACCGGCGCCCGCGCCCTGCACCGGGGTCGGATAGAGGATCACGGGCAGTCCCGGCATGCGTCGCGCCAGCGCGGTCAGCACGTCGTGCAGGGCGGCCGCCTGCGGCGACGTGACGATGCCGAGGCAGCGCGGAAAGCGCGGCAGCTTGCGCTTGGTCGCCGGGTCGAACAGTCCTTCGGCCTCGAGTTTCGCCTTGAGCTTGAGGAAGGCTTCATACAGGCGTCCGGCGCCGGCACGGCGGATGGTTTCGGCGCCGAGCTGGAATTCACCGCGCGCTTCGTACAGCGAGGGCAGGGCGCGGATTTCGATATGGTCGCCGTTGGCGGGCGTGAAGTCGGCGAACTGGTTGCGGCCGCGGAACATCACGCAGCGTACCTGCGCGTGGTCATCCTTGAGCGAGAAATACCAGTGGCCGGATGCGGCGCGGGTGAAGTTGGACACTTCGCCTTCGACCCACAGAAGCGGCAGCTGCGACTCCAGCGCACGGCGGGCCATGCGGTTGAGCTCCGTCACGGTGAGCACTGGCAAGGCCCCGGTGGGGTCATTGGTGGCTTCGAAATATTCCATATTTTTTAAAATTTTTTTCTCGTCAGGCACGGATCATGCACAGTCACCAAAAAATCACAATAGCGCCGGCGCGATTCGCTTGACGCCCGCAAGAAAATTATAACCCATTGAATTCATTAAGATATGTAATGCTGTTCAGTTTTTAGGCCCTGAGCGTTTTTCCTTTGTGGGCGGGGGCTTGGCGTCACCGAACAGCAGTTTTTCACAGACTTATGCACATCAATTGTGGAGAACTCCGCTGACCCGCCAAATTGAAGCGGCGCACAAATGGGACTTGCCCTAACCGGCGTGCGAGCGCTACATTTCGTCTGTTGCCTTCACCCTGGAGCAGTATTCAGTGCTTGCCATCATCGAGGCGGCCGGTTGGCCGATCTGGCCGTTGATTCTGGCCTCCGTCATCGCCGTGGCCATCATCATCGAACGCGCCTACAGCCTGCGAACCCTGGAAGTGGCGCCTGACAGCCTGCTGCTGGAAACGATCAAGGCCTACCAGGAACGCGGCGTGACGCCCGAGCTGATCACCCGGCTTGCCGACGGCTCGCCATTGGGACGGATTTTTGCCACCGCGCTGAAGAACGCCCACAACTCGCGCGAGATCATGAAGGAATCCATCGAGGAAGCGGGGCGCGCCGTGACCCACGAGCTCGACCGCTTTCTGACCTCGCTCGGCACCATCGCCAGCATGGCGCCGCTGCTCGGACTGCTCGGCACGGTGATCGGCATGATCGAAATCTTCGGTGCGCAGACCGGCGGCGGCACCAATCCCGGCCAGCTCGCGCACGGCATATCGATTGCCTTGTACAACACCGCGTTCGGCCTGATCGTCGCGATCCCGGCAATGGCCTTCTACCGCCACTTCCGTCGCAAGATCGAGGCGCTCGTGGTCGACATGGAACAGCAGGCGATCAAGCTGGTCGAGATCGTTCACGGCGACCGCAAGTAAGAGCACCCATCGTATGAACTTCCGCAAGGGGCGCCGCGAGGATTATCCGGAAATCAACCTGATTCCGTTCATCGACATCCTGCTCGTCATCGTGATCTTTCTCGCAGTGACGACGACCTACGCACGCTTCGCCGAACTCAAGATCAACCTGCCGA
>JAYRNU010000050.1:0-27189 GCA_041912015.1 Thiobacillus sp.
AGCTGGACAAGGACGGTTCCGAAACCGGCCACGCCATGCGCGCCTTTAACCAGGAACCCGAGCAGTGCTGGGAATGCTATTCCTGCGTGAAGATTTGCCCGCAGCAGGCTATTGAAGCCCGTCACTACGCCGACGTCGTGCCCCTGGGCGGTTCCGTTCAGCCCCTGCGCGGTACCGATTCCATCATGTGGACCATCAAGTTCCGCAATGGCACCCTGAAGCGTTTCAAGTTCCCGATCCGCACCACGCCCGAAGGCTCCATCGATCCTTACGGCGGCAAGCCCACCGCATCCATGGCCAACATCGCCAATACTGGTTTCTTTACCGGCAGCGCGGATGGCGGCGTGACCAAGGGCTATCGTGCCGGCAACCCTGCCGAACTGATCCGCAAGTAATCGAATTTAGAACGAGGTAATAGAAATGGCTGAATTTGGAAATCCAGAAGTCGTCCAGGAAGAAGTTGACATCCTGATGATCGGCGGCGGCATGGCAAACTGCGGCGCCGCATATGAAATCCAGCGTTGGGCCGATGCAGCCGCATCCGAGTCTGGCGTCAATCTTAAAATCAAGCTGGTCGACAAGGCCGCCATGGACCGCTCCGGCGCCGTGGCTCAGGGTCTGTCCGCCATCAACACCTACATCGGCACCGAGCAGGATCCCGCCGACTACGCCCGCATGGTCTCCAACGACCTGATGGGTATCACCCGCGATGATCTGGCCTACGACCTGGGCCGTCACGTGGATGACTCCGTGCACCTGTTCGAAGAGTGGGGCCTGCCCATTTGGAAAACCGACGAAAACGGCGAGCGCCACGACGGCTCCAAGGGCCTGCCCGCGCTGAAGGACGGCGGCAAGCCCGTGCGTTCCGGCAAATGGCAGATCATGATCAACGGCGAATCCTACAAGTGGATCGTTGCCGAAGCCACCAAGAAGGCGCTCGGCATGGACCGCATCCAGGAACGCATCTTCATCGTCAAGCTGGTCAACGACAAGAACGACCCCAACCGCATCGCCGGTGCCGTCGGCTTCTCGACCCGCGACCACAAGGTCTACGTCTACAAGGCCAAGGCGATCCTGCTGGCTGCTGGTGGCTGCGTGAACATCTTCCGTCCGCGCTCCGTCGGTGAAGGCACCGGCCGCGCTTGGTACCCGGTGTGGAACGCCGGCTCGACCTACGCGATGGCTGCCGAAGCCGGCGCCGAGCTGACCATGATGGAAAACCGCTTCGTGCCCGCCCGCTTCAAGGACGGCTACGGCCCGGTCGGCGCCTGGTTCCTGCTGTTCAAGGCCCAGGCCGTCAACGCCTACGGCGAAGTCTACATGCAGAAGAACAAGGAACTGCTGAACGACTACCCTCCCTACGGCCAGGCTGCCGTGCCGGCTTCGTGCCTGCGCAACCACCTGATGCTGAAGGAAATGCAGGAAGGCCGCGGCCCCATCTACATGGATACCGTGACCGCTCTCGCCAAGCTGCGTGAGACCCTGACCCCGCGCGAAGTCAAGCACCTCGAAGCCGAAGCCTGGGAAGACTTCCTCGACATGTGCGTCGGCCAGTGCGGCATCTGGGTCGGCGAGAACATCGAGCCCGAGAAGAAGAACTCCGAGCTGATGCCGACCGAGCCCTACCTGCTGGGTTCGCACTCCGGCTGCTGCGGCATCTGGGTGTCCGGCCCGACTGACGTTGGCGCCCCCACCGACGAGAACCACGCCGACGCAGGCAAGATCCCGGCACACCTGCCCAAGGGCTGGAACTGGGGCTATCGCTCGATGACCACGGTCAAGGGCCTGTTCACCGCCGGTGACGGCGTGGGCGCGTCCGGCCACAAGTTCTCCTCCGGCTCCCACGCCGAAGGCCGCATGTGCGCCAAGTCCATGGTCAAGTACTGCATCGACAACAAGGACATGAAGCCCGAGCTCGACACCCCCGTCGAGCAGCTGGTGGAAGACATCTACAAGCCGGTGCGTACCTACCTCGAGCACAAGGACTACACCACGGCCATCGACGTCAACCCCAACTACATCACGCCCAAGATGCTGCAGTTCCGTCTGCAGAAGATCATGGACGAGTATGTTGCCGGTGTCGCGACCTACTACAAGACCAACGCCAACATGCTGGCCGTGGCCGAGGACAAGCTGGGCATGCTGAAGGAAGACGCCGCGAAGATGCGTGCGAAGGACCTTCACGAACTGCTCCGCGCCTGGGAAAACTACCACCGTATCCTGACGGCGGAAGCCCACATGAAGCACATCCAGTTCCGCGAAGAAAGCCGTTATCCCGGCTTCTACTACCGCATGGACAAGAACTTTGTCGATGAGGAGAACTGGCACTGCTTCGTGAACTCGGTGTACGACAAGAACACCAAACAGTGGAACTGCTTCAAGCGCGCCCACGTGGATCTGGTCGACAAGTCCAAGCTGTTCAAGCCCGCAGCGCACTGATTCGTTAGTCATGCGGTAAACTCCGGGCGCCTTCAGGGCGCCCGGTTTTTTTCCATCCGGCAAGACTGTGATGGCAACAAGGTTTAGCATCCAGCCGAAAGCGCGTAACCTAGCGAATTGAGTGAAAGGCAGCGCTCTCGAGTGTGTGTTTGGAGGCGGCGCGAACCGCCGGAAGGTAGTGAAATGAACGAAGACGAATTCAAGGACCTGATCGCGGACTCCCCCTTTGCCGACAGTCCGGTCAAACCCATCATGCTGGCGGAAGACGCGAAACTGCAATTCCGCTGCCATCGCAACGTCAAATGCTGGAATGCCTGTTGCAGCAACATCGACATTCCGCTGACGCCCTACGACGTGCTGCGCCTGAAGAAGCGCCTCGACATGTCGTCCGGCGAGTTTCTGAAGCAGTACTCCGTACCGTTCGAAATGGACAAGGACGGCATGCCCGGCATCAAGCTGCGGGCGGTCGAAGGCGGAACGGCCTGCCAGTTCATGACGCCTGAAGGCTGCGGCGTCTACGAGGACCGCCCCACCGCCTGCCGCTACTACCCGGTCGCGCTGCTGACCATGCGCCGTTCCGACGAATATTTCGACCGCGCAGCCTATGCGCTGGTCAAGGAACCGCACTGCCTCGGCCACTTCGAGGACAAGACGCAGACGATCGAGGAATACCGTCACGAGCAGGGCGTCGATCTCTACGACCATAAGGCACATGCCTGGCGCCAGCTGGTCGTCAAGCGCAAGTCGGCCGGACCCGCGATCGGCAAGCCGACGCCAGTTTCGAACCAGCTGTTCTTCATGGCGAGTTACGACGTCGACCGGTTCCGCGCTTTCGTCATGAGCCCGAGTTTCAACGAAACCTACGACATTCCGGTCGAGATCATGGCCACGCTGATCGCCGACGACGAGGCGCTGCTCGAGTTCGGCCTGAACTTCCTGCGCCACGCGCTGTTCGGCGAAAAGTTCGTCGACGAGCGGCCGGACGCATACGAAAAGCGGCTCGCCCGCCGCCGTGCGCTGGCCGAGCAGCAGAAGGAAACCGAATTCCAGCAAAAAATGGCGCTCGAAGACGACAAGTACTCCGGGGAGCATTGAGTCGATGCGCATCCTGGTCGCGCTGATGCTGGCAATCGGCCTGGCGCCGACAGGCAGTCTTGCCGCCACGCTCAACAAGTGCATCGACACGCAGGGCAGGGTCACGTATTCCAACCTGCCTTGCCGCAATGCGAAGGAAGTGCAGAAGCTCGAAATCGACCCACCTCCGCTGCCTGAGCCTGCACGCCCATCATCAAGCCGAACGCAGGCCGCGCCGTCGAAAACGGCGCAGCCGCGCGATAGTCAGCCTGCTCCGGAAACAAGGCGCCCGTCGGGCAACGCCGCCGCCAGCAAGGCCACGCCTGCTTCCGCCCGCGAATGCGACACCCTGTCCGAGAAACTCGGCAACGTGCTCGACAAGATGGACAAGGCGCATCGCAAGGGCTACACCCAGGACGAGATGGACAAGTGGAACCAGGAAGCCAGGGACCTCGAAAAGAAAAAACAGAAGGCAGGCTGTTTCTGAGCATCGACTACCGACCATGAACGCACGCACCTTCGATCCCGCGCATCATTTCATCGAGACGGAACCGTATTACGAACCGCTCGGCGATGAAATCCAGCTGTTCGAAGCCGCGTACCGCCAGCAGATTCCCGTTCTGCTCAAGGGGCCGACCGGCTGCGGCAAGACCCGCTTCATGGAGCACATGGCATGGCGACTGAAGCGTCCGCTGATCACGGTGTCGTGCCACGACGATCTGACCGCTTCCGACCTGGTCGGCCGCTATCTGGTCAAGGGCGGCGAAACCGTCTGGGTGGACGGCCCCCTGACCCGCGCAGTGCGCGCAGGCGGCATCTGCTACCTCGACGAGATCGTGGAAGCACGCAAGGACACGATGGTCGTGATCCATCCGCTGGCCGACGACCGGCGCGCCCTGCCGATGGAAAAGCTTGGCCAGATCGTCGAGGCGCCGCCCGAGTTCTGTCTCGCCATTTCCTACAACCCCGGCTACCAGAGTGTGCTCAAGGACCTGAAACAGTCGACCCGCCAGCGCTTCGTCGCGCTCGAATTCGACTATCCTGCCGCCGACCTCGAGCGCCGCATCGTCGTCGCCGAATCCGGCGTTGCCGCCGACATGGCGGAAAAGCTGGTCAAGTTCGCCCAGATGACGCGCAACCTCAAGGGCAGTGGTCTGGAGGAAGGCGCCTCGACGCGTCTCCTGGTACATGCCGGCAAACTGATCGCCGACGGCGTCAGCCCCGTATCCGCCTGCAAATCGGCGGTCGCACAGGCCGTCACCGACGACACCGACATGCTGAAGGCGATCCAGGAGCTGTCCTCCTCGCTGTTCTGATGCAGCGCAGCCTGTCATGGCCAACCCCCAGCTGACGCGTGCGGAGATCGAGCCCCTGCTCGATGTCTGGCTGGAAACCGAGTTCACCTTCCATGCCGTGGGCCCGGTGGCGCGTGCACTCTCCAAGCTTGTGCGCGAGGAGCAGGATTTCGTCCTCGACTGGATCAAGCGCATCGCCAGCACCCACATCACCCTGGCATTTCACTTCGCCAAGCGAGCGCCAGACCTGTTGCGACGCCTCGACAGGCGTGCCATCGAAGCCTGGGCCGTTCAGCTCTGCGACACCTACGACCGGACCGGCATCTATGCCGCCCTGTCGGTGGCCGAGCAGGCCGACAACTATTCCAGGGCAGGCCAGTTGCACACCGAGGGCGCCCTGTTCGACGACATCGCCGGCGTGCTGGGCAACTTCGTGCTCGGGCTGTCCGGACGCAAGCTCAAGATCGAACAGGGCAACGGCATCTACACCGACGGCGAGACGATCTTCCTGCCGGCCATGACCACCCGGCTGGCCAACCGCGACGACAATTTCAAGCTCGCCAAGGCGATGGTGGCCCTGCTGTGGGCGCAGACCCGATTTGGCACCCTGCGCACGAACATCTCCGCTGCATGCGCCCGCTTCCCCCAGCCTGAGCGGGCACTGAAACAATTCAACGCGCTGGAAACCGTGCGGCTGACCGCCTGCATCGGCCGCGAACTTCCCGGCTTGCATCGGGACATCCAGCGACTCATGGAAACCCTGGGGGACAAACTGCCCGCACCCTGGCAAGCCGTCTCCGATCGGCTCGCCACGGTCGATGCACGCGTGGAAGACAGCATGGCGCTGCTGGATGCAGCCTATGCCCTGCCCGATTTCCAGGCCTGGTGTCACCAGGGGGAATTGCGCCCCGACGCCGTGGCCAGTGCACGCGCAGCGAGGCTGGACAGGGAAAAGGCGCGGCTGCGCATCAAGCTGTCGGAACTGCTGGAGGAACACCGGCGAAACGCGCCTGATTCGGAATCGAGCGAGGCCAGTGAATCCGGGCATGCGCCCCCCACGATCGACGTGACGCCGCACGATGAAAATGGCGCATTGGATTTCGAGATCACGCTCGACGGCGCGCCGCTCGCGCCCCCTGACAACGTGAAACAATTGCTCACCTCGGTCTATCTCGATTTCGGCGAGATCCCCCCGGAGTACCTGAGCCCTGCCGGCGAGGGTGAATACGACCCCAGGCAGGTGTTCGACCAGCCTGAAGACCCGGATGCGGTCTGGCACGGGACCTACCACGAGAAAGGCGCCGAACTGTACCCGGAATGGGATCACGGTCGCCAGCACTACCGCAAGAACTGGTGCGTGATGCGCGAAAAGGCCGTGGCGCCGGTCTTTGACGATTTCGTGCGGGTCACGCTGGACAAGCACCAGGGCCTGGTCAAGCACCTGCGCAAGAAATTCGAGGCGCTGCGCGATGAGAACCGCCTCGACAAGCGGCAGACCCAGGGCGACGAGATCGACCTCGATGCACTGATCGAGGCACTGGCGGATGCGCGCGACGGCCGCGAGATGAGCGACCGCCTGTTCCAGCAGATGCACCGGGCGGAACGCAATATTGCCGTCGCCTTCCTGGTCGACATGAGCGGCTCGACCAAGGGCTGGATCAACGAAGCAGAGCGCGAGGCGCTGATCCTGCTTTGCGAGGCGCTGGAGCTGCTGGGCGACCGTTACGCGATCTACGGCTTCTCCGGTACCACGCGCAAGCGCTGCGAACTCTTCCGCATCAAGACCTTCGACGATCGCTACGACGACGAGGTCAAGGCGCGCATCTCGGGCATCCGCCCGCAGGAATACACGCGCATGGGTTTCGCGCTGCGCCACATGGCCAAGCTCCTGAACAAGGTCGAAGCCAAGACGCGGGTGCTGGTCACGCTGTCTGACGGACGGCCGGACGACTACTTCGACGTCTACCGCGGCGAGTATGGCGTCGAGGACACGCGCATGGCGTTGCTCGAGGCCAGCCGGACCGGCATTCACCCTTTCTGCATCACGCTCGACCGCGAAGCACGCGACTACCTGCCGCACATGTACGGCGCGGCACGCTACATCATTCTGGATGACGTGCGACAATTGCCGCTCAAGGTCACCGATATCTACCGGCGCATCACGACATGAGCATGGACGATCTGAAAGTGGGGTTCTTCTACAGCAACGGCGCCTACGGCCGCACCTGGGGCGTGCGCCAGCTGGCAAGAATCGTCGACGACGAGCAGACCGGCGAGAAAGTGGTCTACTTCAGGGGAGTCGCCGGCATCTGTCGGCGCAAGAAGGGGCATTGCAGCCCGCTGGAGTTCGCGCGCTGGGCCAAGTACCAGGTCGCCCTGCATGAAAACGAATGGAAGCGCGTGACGGACGACGCGCCTTCGTCCGGAGAAACCAGCGAAGCCTAGTCCGCTTCCGGCTTTTCCGCCGCTGAGTTGTCCTCGACGTGCAGGGCCCTCTGTTCGGACAAGTGATCCATGATCGCAAAGGTCAGCGCACTGCAGCCCGAGCCTTGCAGCGCCGAGATCGCGAACACCGGCCCTTGCCAGCCATAGTCCCGGACGAAGCCGTCGACCACCGCCTGCCGCTCGGCCTCGTCCACCATGTCGATCTTGTTCAGCACCAGCCAGCGCGGCTTCTCATACAGCGCCTCGTCGTACTTGCGCAATTCCTCGACGATGGCACGCGCCTCGTGCACCGGATCGCCGCCTTCCCATCGCGGTGAAATGTCGACCAGATGCAGCAGCAGCCGCGTGCGTTGCAAGTGGCGCAGGAACTGATGTCCCAGCCCGGCGCCCTCGGCCGCGCCTTCGATCAGTCCCGGAATGTCGGCAATGACGAAGCTGCGTTCGCTGTCGACCCGGACCACGCCGAGATTGGGCGCAAGCGTGGTGAACGGATAATCCGCGACCTTGGGACGCGCTGCCGACACCGCGCGGATGAAGGTCGACTTGCCTGCGTTGGGCATGCCGAGCAACCCGACGTCGGCCAGTACCTTCAATTCCAGGGCAAGCTCACGTTCTTCGCCGGGCTCTCCCAGCGTATGCTGGCGCGGCGCACGGTTGATGCTCGACTTGAAATGCAGGTTGCCCAGCCCCCCCTTGCCGCCCCTGGCGAGGCAAACCCTTTGCCCGTCTTCGGCCAGATCGGCCACCACCTCGCCGCTGTTGGCATCGGTGAACACGGTGCCGACCGGAACGTGGACGACGAGATCCTCGCCCGATTTGCCATAGCACTGCGCGCCGCGACCGTTCTCGCCTTTTTGCGCCTTGAAAATGCGCTTGAAGCGGAATTCGACCAGCGTGTTGATGTTGCGGTCAGCCACCGCGTACACGCTGCCGCCGCGTCCACCGTCGCCACCGTCCGGTCCGCCTTTCGGGATGTATTTTTCACGGCGAAACGAGGCACTGCCGTCGCCGCCCTTGCCGGCCAGCACCTCGATCTTCGCTTCGTCGATGAATTTCATCTCGGGATGTCACTCCATGCACGCCACAAACAAAAAAGCCCCATCCGGCGGACAGGGCTTCTTGGCTGGCGGGTCGGGTTCAGATCAAATCGACTCAGGCCGCGACGGGCTCGATACGAACCACGCGGCGACGGGCCGCACCCTTGATTTCGAACTTGACCGTACCGTCGGCCTTGGCGAACAGGGTATGGTCCTTGCCGATGCCGACGTTGTCGCCGGGATGGAACTGGGTGCCGCGCTGACGCACGATGATGTTGCCAGCCAGAACCAGTTCGCCGCCGTAGCGCTTGACGCCCAGGCGTTTCGATTCCGAATCGCGACCGTTGCGTGAACTGCCGCCTGCTTTCTTGTGTGCCATGTTCTGTGCTCCTTATGCGCTGATGCCGCCGATTTGCACTTCGGTGAAGTACTGGCGATGGCCCTGGCTCTTGCGGTAGTGCTTGCGGCGGCGCATCTTGAAAATCTTGATCTTGTCGCCGCGTGCCTGGTTCAGCACCGTGGCCGTGACCGTGGCACCGCGCAGCATCGGGGCGCCCATCTTGATGTCGGCACCTTCGCCTACCATCAACACCTGGTCAAACGTGATCTCACTGCCGATCTCGGCGTCGAGCTTTTCAATCTTGAGTTTGTCGCCGGCGCACACGCGATACTGCTTGCCGCCGGTTTTGATGACTGCGTACATGGGGGTCTCCAACCAATACGAACCCGGGAAAGCGCGAGATTCTATCTGCGAACACGAGTTGAGTCAAACAATTTGAACCGTCCAACCGGCGAGCGGCGGGGGCCGTGCCGTGAAAAACAACGGGTGGACTGCTACCATAGCGGGGTCATCCAATAATAAAGTCCCTATCGTGTCCCTGGAGAGCCTGCAATCCTTCCTGGCCGACGACATGCGTGCCGTCGACCAAACCATCCGTGACAGCCTGTATTCCGACGTGGTGCTCATCCGCCAGGTTTCCGAATACATCATCAACAGCGGCGGCAAGCGGTTGCGCCCAGCCTTGGTTCTGCTTGCTGCCGGTTGCTTCGGCTATCGGGGCAATGCGCATCACACCCTCGCGGCCGTCGTCGAGTTCATCCACACCGCCACGTTGCTGCACGACGATGTGGTCGACGAATCCGAACTGCGACGCGGACGCGAAACGGCCAATGCGCTGTTCGGCAATGCCGCCAGCGTGCTGGTCGGCGACTTCCTCTATTCGCGCGCCTTCCAGATGATGGTCAGCGTCGAGAACATGGAAGTCATGCGCATCCTGTCCGACGCGACCAACACGATTGCAGAAGGCGAAGTCCTGCAGTTGCTCAACTGCCACGATCCGGACATCGACGAGGAAAATTACCTGCGCGTCATCCGCTACAAAACCGCCAAGCTCTTCGAAGCCGCTGGCCGCCTGGGCGCAGTCATCGGCGGCGGATCGGAAGATCAGAAACAGGCGCTGGCCCGCTATGGCATGCACCTGGGCACGGCATTCCAACTGATCGATGACGTGCTGGACTATTCCGGTGACTTTCTGAAAACCGGCAAGAACATCGGCGACGACCTGGCCGAGGGCAAGCCCACCCTGCCGCTGCTGTATGCGATGAAGCATGGCACAGCCGACCAGGCCGCCAGCATTCGCCAGGCCATTGAGCATGGCGGTCTCACCGAATTCCAGAGCGTGCTCGCGGCCATCAAGGACACCCGCGCCCTGCAATACACGCGCGAAGCCGCTCAGCGTGAAGCCGAGACTGCCAATGCAGCAATTTCTTGCTTGCCTGATTCAAATTCCAAATCAGCTTTGCTACAATTAGCGGCTTTCGCGGTTGACCGAAGTTTTTGACCGCGTAGATTCAATTTCCCGTTTGTGTGCATTCAGAATCGGAATTCAGCTGCTGTTGCTGGGTCCGCCATCTGCCTCGGGGTGTAGCTCAGCCTGGTAGAGTACTGCGTTCGGGACGCAGGAGTCGGAGGTTCGAATCCTCTCACCCCGACCACTTCCAAATCCGTGCAATCATGCGGCTTTTGCCCCGCCAGGGGGGTTGCCGCAGATGCCTGGTTTCACAGCTTCTAGACGCCGGCGACACAACCCGTTTCCGGACTTGGCTCGATGTACATGCGTTGCTGCATGCCAGTTCGACTGACGTGCCGCCTTGCGGCAAAAGGGGAATGCGACAGACCTGGAAAATCCCTGGAGCTTCCGGAGCGGGCGCGATACTCGATGCTTCCGCCATTCCGTGCGCACAACATGCATCGGAGCGGATCGATCTTCCGTCCGCCTCCTCCGCGAATCAGTCTCCCACGCTCAAAAGACACAAAATCCTTGCGGATTTACGCCTCGTCGTTGCGGCTAGAATCAATGCTTTCTCAGGAGACCCGCATGTCCGAGCCTGTTGTATATGACCGCAATTCCGTAGAACTCGAGCTCGAACCCGGTGAATACTGGTGGTGCGCCTGCGGCCGCTCGATGACCCAGCCGTTTTGCGACGGTTCGCACGAAGGCACCGGACTCGAACCGATCTCGTTCGTCATCAAGGAAAAGGCGACAGTGTGGCTTTGCAACTGCAAGCACAGCAAGGACAAGCCGTTCTGCGACGGCTCCCACGACAGCCTGCCCGACGATATCTTCTAGGCCAATTGCGCACTCCGCCATGACCGTCAAGCCGACAGACGTGCTCGACTTCTGGTTTGGCCCGCCAGGAAATGCTGCAGAAGTCGCGACGCGACAGCGCAAACTGTGGTTCGGGAAATCCGCGGCCAACGACCAGAAGGTCATCGATCGATTTGCCGATGCCCTGCTTGCTGCAGCGGCAGGCGAACTCGATCACTGGGCAGACACGCCGCGCGGAAGACTCGCACTGGTCATCGTCCTCGACCAGTTTCCGCACCACATCCATCGCCACCGCGCCCAGTCATTTGCCACCGACCCGCAGGCCCTGGCGCAGACTCTGGATGCTCTGGCACAGGGCGAAGCACGACGACTGGCCTCCATCGAACGGGTGTTCCTCTATCTGCCACTGGAACACGCCGAGTCGAATGCAATGCAGGACCTGTCGGTGACGCTGTTTGAACAGCTCGCGCACGATGCCGCATCCGACGAACGCACGCTGTTCGATGGGTTCCTCGACTATGCACGCCAGCACCGCAACGTGGTGGCCCGATTCGGCCGCTTCCCCCACCGCAATGCCATGCTGGGCCGGCCCTCCACTGCGGAAGAGATCGAGTTTCTGAAGCAGCCCGGCTCGCATTTCTGACTGCCCTGCGTTCGTTTCAGGGATTGTTCCGCTGCGGGTAAAATGGCGCCTTCCAGTACCCCACGGGGTCTTTTCAGAACCTTTCCATGTCCCGCCAGATCCTTGTCACCTCCGCCCTGCCTTACGCCAACGGCAGCATCCATCTCGGCCATCTGGTCGAATACATCCAGACCGACATCTGGGTGCGCTTCCAGAAAATGCGTGGCCACGCCTGCCGCTACATGTGCGCCGACGACACCCATGGCACGGCCATCATGCTGCGTGCGGAAAAGGAAGAGATCGCGCCCGAGACGCTGATCGAACGGGTGTGGAACGAACATACGCGCGACTTCGCCGGCTTCCATATCGGTTTCGACCATTACTACTCGACGCACTCGGACGAGAACCGTGAACTGGCATCAACGATCTATCGCCGCCTGCAGGACGCCGGCCTGATCGAGGTCAAGACCATTGCGCAGATGTTCGATCCGGTGAAGAACCTGTTCCTGCCGGACCGATTCATCAAGGGTGAGTGCCCGAAGTGCGGCGCCGCCGACCAGTATGGGGACAACTGCGAGGTGTGCGGCGCAACTTACAGCCCGACCGAGCTCAGGAATCCGGTATCGGCGGTGTCAGGCGCAACCCCGGTGCACAAGGATTCCGAGCATTACTTCTTCAGGCTCGGCGAATGCGAAGCTTTCCTGCGCGAATGGACGACCTCGGGCGCACTGCAGAGCGAGGCCGCCAACAAGATGCAGGAGTGGTTCGCTTCCGGCCTCAACAACTGGGACATCAGCCGCGACGCGCCCTATTTCGGATTCGAGATTCCGGGTGCGCCCGGCAAGTATTTCTATGTCTGGCTGGACGCACCCGTCGGCTACATGGCGAGTTTTGCCCGCTACGCGGCCGATAACGGCCTCGACTTCGATGCCTGGTGGGGGGCCGGCTCGAAGACCGAGCTGGTGCATTTCATCGGCAAGGACATCCTGTACTTTCACGCCCTGTTCTGGCCAGCGATGCTGAAATATTCGGGGCACCGGTTGCCGACCGCGATCTATGCGCATGGCTTTCTGACCGTGAACGGGCAGAAGATGTCGAAGTCGCGCGGCACTTTCATCACTGCGGCAAGCTACCTCGAGCAGGGCCTCAATCCCGAGTGGCTGCGCTACTACTACGCAGCCAAGCTCAACGGCACGATGGAGGACATCGACCTCAATCTCGATGATTTCGTCGCACGGGTCAATTCGGATCTGGTCGGCAAGTACGTCAACATCGCGAGCCGGACCGCTGGCTTCATCCACCGCAAATTCGATGGCATGCTCGCCGACGGCGTCGCCAACATCGAGCTGATCGGGGAGTTTCAGGCCGCGGCCGATTCGATTGCCGCGCATTACGAGGCACTCGATTACGCCAAGGCACTGCGCGAGATCATGGCGCTGGCCGACCGTGCGAACCAGTACGTGGCCGACGAGAAGCCCTGGGAACTGGCGAAGCAGGACGAAGCGGTCTACCGGCTGCACGAAGTCTGCACCGTATCCCTGAACTGCTTCCGTCTGCTGACCCTGTACCTGAAGCCGGTGCTGCCCAGGCTGGTCGAGCAGGTCGAGGCCTTCCTCAACGTTCCGCCGCTGGTCTGGGAGGATGCGCAGAGCCTGCTGATCCGCCACCGCATCAACGAATACAGCCATCTGATGACCCGCATCGACCCGAAGTCGATCGAAGCCATGGTGGACGCCAACAAGCAGAACCTCGATCCCGCACCGCCCCCTGCGCCCGTGCGCCATGCCGAGGCCCAGGTGCATGCCGCGATGCCGGTGGCGGGCGTGCCCCTGGCTGACACGATCAGCATCGACGACTTCAGCAAGATCGACCTGCGCATCGCGCGCATCGCCCGCGCCGAGCACGTCGAGGGGGCCGACAAGCTGCTGCGGTTGACGCTCGACCTGGGTGCACTCGGCACCCGCCAGGTTTTTGCCGGGATCAAGTCGGCCTATGCACCCGAATCGCTGGTGGGGCGCCTCACGGTGATGGTCGCCAACCTGGCGCCCCGCAAGATGAAGTTCGGCATGAGCGAAGGCATGGTGCTGGCTGCCTCCGGTGACGCGCCCGGCCTGTACATCCTGTCGCCGGATTCAGGCGCCATGCCCGGCATGAAGGTCAAATAGTCGATGCAGACCCGGCACCTTGTGATCCATGGCCGGGTGCAGGGCGTTTGGTTTCGAGAATCGATGCGCCAGAAGGCCGAGCAGCTCGGCATCACAGGCTGGGTCAGAAATCGCGCTGACGGCACCGTGGAGGCCATCATCCAGGGCTCCGACAGCCAGATGACGGCCATGCTCGACTGGACGCGCGCTGGTCCGCCACTGGCCAGCGTGACGCGACTGGATCAGGCATCCGCAGAGGGGGAATTCCGGGTCTTCGAAGTACGCACCACCGTCACTCAAGACCGGCTTGGCTGAGCACAGGCAAAAAAATGCCCGGCTCGAGAGCCGGGCAGAAAATCCACCAAAGGAGGAGGATTGGAGGAGACAACACCGACGGCACCATTGCAGTGCCCTCAGTGTTATTAGAATTCTCTAATATAAGACTTCACCTGTCAACACTTTGTTGCAAAAAAGTCATTGTTTGGCATTTCTGTTTCATTTGCACCACAACCATCAATAAATCACGCTGACCGCTTCGGGCTTGAGCCAGCCACCCAGCGACTCCAACAGGCGGTCGTCGAGCCGCACCCGCCAATCATCTCCGAGCCGGATCCGGCAACTCGCACTGGGATGGCGGTACTCCACCCATACCGGACAACCGCCCTCCTGCACCCGGTAGGGCGAGAGCAATTCCGCCAGCTTGCGACCACTGTTCGTATGGGCGTGGCATTGGCCATTGCAGGCCAGGCTCAATCCCTGGGCAAAACGGGTGCGGGCCCCGGCCAGATCGTAGATCTTGTCTGCAGTGACCCGCAGGCCACCCGTATAGTCGTCCCGGCTGACCTTGCCTTCGATGATCAGCAGCGCGTCCTCCTTCAGCAAATGCCTGTTCTGTTCGTACAGTTCATTGAAGACGGACACCTCGACCTGCGCGGTCGCGTCGTCCAGCAGCAGAATCAGCATCTTGCCGCGCCGGGTCATCTGGGTACGCAGGGAGATGACGATGCCGGCCAGCATCACCGGGTCGCGCGCAGGCTCGAGGCTGTCGAGCGTCTTCTTGGCGAAGCCCGACACCTCTGCCAGATAGGATGTGAAGGGATGGCCGCTGAAGAAATAACCGAGCGCTGATTTTTCCTGCAGCAGCTTTTCCTGGTCCGGCCACGCCGGCACGTCGACCAGATCCTCCCCGCCTTCGAGCACTTCTCCGAACAGGCCTGCCTGGCCACCGCTGCGCGCAGCACGGTCGGCGGCCTCGAGCGCGGCACCGACCGACGCCATCAGGCTTGCACGATGGTCGTTGATGCTGTCGAACGCGCCGGCCTTGACCAGCGCCTCGAGCACGCGGCGATTGAGATAGCGCTTGTCGACCCGGCGCGCCAGATCGAACAGCCCCTTGTAGGGACCGTTCGCCTCGCGCTCGGCGACGATGGCGCCGATGGCCGCCTCGCCGCTGCCCTTGATCGCACCGAGCCCGTAGCGGATCTCGCTCGCGCTGACCGGCTCGAAACGATAGCCGGACAGGTTGACATCGGGCGGCAGCATCGCCAGCCCATTGGCGCGGCAGTCCTCGTAAAAGATGCGCACCTTGTCGGTATCGGACATTTCCGACGACATGGTTGCCGCCATGAATTCGGCCGGATAGTGGGCCTTGAGCCACGCGGTGTGGTACGCCACCAGCGCGTAGGCGGCCGAGTGCGACTTGTTGAATCCGTATTCGGCGAATTTCTCCATGAGGTCGAACAGGCGGCCTGCGAGCGCATCGTCGACATCGCGCCCGCGGGCACCTGCCAGGAAGATCTCCCGTTGCTTGGCCATCTCCTCGGGCTTCTTCTTGCCCATGGCGCGTCGCAGCAGGTCGGCGCCGCCAAGGCTGTAGCCCGCCAGGATCTGCGCCACCAGCATCACCTGCTCCTGATAGACGATGATGCCGTAGGTGGATTTCAGCGTTTCCTCCAGGTCGGGATGGAAATACCACTCCGCCTTGCCCCTGCCGGTCTTGCGCTGCTCGTTCTTGCGGACGATGAAGTCGTCCACCATGCCCGACCCGAGCGGGCCCGGCCGGTTCAGCGCCATCAGGGCGATGATGTCCTCGAAGCAGTCGCCCTTGAGCTTTTTTTCGAGGTCCTTGGCCGAGCGCGATTCGGACTGGAACACCGCCGTAGTGTTGCCTTCGGCGAACAGCCGGTAGACGGCAGGATCGTCGAGCGGCATGTCTTCGAGGCGGAAGTCCTTGCGGCCATCATGGCGCCGGACGAAGCGCACCGCTTCGGCCAGGATCGTCAGCGTGCGTAGGCCGAGAAAGTCGAATTTAACGAGGCCAATGGCTTCGACGTCATCCTTGTCGAACTGGGACACGGCTGCGTCCGAGCCTTCGGCACGATAGAGCGGGCAGAAATCCGTCAGCTTGCCCGGTGCGATCAGCACGCCGCCTGCATGCATGCCGACGTTGCGGGTGATGCCCTCGAGCTTTTCGGCCAGCGGCAGCATCTCGGCGAGTTCTTCCTCGTTCCGTGCCCGCTCGTCGATCTGTGGCTCCTTCTCGCGCGCCTCGGCCAGCGAAATTCCGAGCTCGTTGGGCACCAGCTTGACGAATTTGTCGACGAACAGGTACGGCAGGTCGAGCACCCGGCCGACGTCGCGCAGTACCGCCTTGGCCGCCATGGTGCCGAAGGTGGCGATCTGCGAGACCGCGTCATGACCGTACTTGTCCTTGACGTACTGGATCACGCGGTCACGCCCGTCCTGGCAGAAGTCGATATCGAAGTCCGGCATCGATACCCGCTCGGGATTGAGGAAACGCTCGAACAGCAGGTCATAGGCAAGCGGGTCGAGGTCGGTGATGCCGAGGCTGTAGGCGACCAGCGAGCCCGCCCCCGAACCGCGTCCAGGACCGACCGGCACGTTGTTGTTCTTGGCCCAGTTGATGAAGTCGGCGACGATCAGAAAGTAGCCAGGGAACCCCATCTGGATGATGGTTCCGAGCTCGAACTCCAGCCGTTCGACATAGTCGGGCATCCTGGCCGCGCGCTCGGACGCGTCGGGATAGAGCCTGGCCATGCGCGCGTTCAGCCCCTCGAACGAGCGTTGCCGCACGTAATCGTCGAGGCTCATGCCGTCAGGAGTAGGAAAGTCGGGCAACCTGCTCTTGCCGAGTTGCAGCGTGAGGTTGCAGCGCTTGGCGATTTCAACGCTGTTCTGCAGGGCTTCGGGCAGATCGGCGAACAAGTCGGCCATCTCGTCGGGCGTCTTGAAATATTGCTCTGCCGAGAAGGCCCGGGGCCGTCGCGGATCGCCCAGCATCAAGCCCTCGGCGATACACACCCGCGCCTCGTGCGCCTTGAAGTCGTCGGGGCCGATGAACTGGACCGGGTGCGTCACGACCGACGGCAAATCGAGTGCCGCGCCGATGTCGAGCAGGCCGTCAATCAGGCGCTCGGTGTGCGGCTGGCCGTAACGTTGCAGTTCAAGGTAATACCGACCAGGAAACAGCGCAGACCAGGCCTCGGCAGCTGCGCGTGCCGCATCTCGCTTGTCATCGAGTATCGCCTGGGCGACGTTGCCGGCATCGCCCCCGGACAACGCCAGCAGTCCATCGGTGCCTTCGGCAAGCCAGTCCGGATCGATTTCGGCACGACCCCGGTGAACATTGGTCTGATAGGCACGGGTCAGCAGTTCGCACAACCGGCGATACCCTTCTCGATGCTGCACCAGCAGCAGCAGGCGCGAGGGGCGGTTTCTGTCGGCTGCATTGCTGAGCCACGCGTCGCAGCCGAAAACCGGCTTGATCCCGGCACCCCGGGCCGCACGGTAAAACTTCACCCAGCCGAAGGTGTTCGATAGATCGGACAGGCCGAGCGCAGGCATCCCGACATCGCGCGCGCGCTTGACCGCTTCTCCCACCCGCACCAGCCCGTCGACGACGGAATACTCGGTGTGCATGCGGAGATGGATGAAGCGTGGATCGGTCATGGTCGGTCGGTCACGATGCTGACCGACATTTTACCGCCGCGAACCGGAGAGCCAAAAAACAAAAGGCAGCCGCAGCTGCCTCTTGCATGCCGAACACGCGAACCTAGTTCGCGCGTCGCTTGAACTCGTTGGTGCGGGTGTCGATCTCGATCATGTCGCCGATTTCGACGAACGCGGCCACCGGCAGTTCGAACCCGGTAGGCTTGATGCGGGCTGGCTTCATCACCTTGCCCGAGGTATCGCCGCGCACCGCCGGCTCGGTGTATTCGACCTCGCGGACGACCGTGGTCGGCATCTCGACCGAGATCGCCTTGCCATCGTAGAACACCACTTCGACCGGCATGCCGGCATCGAGGTAGTTCAGGGCGTCACCAAGGTTGTCGCCCTCGACTTCATACTGGTTGTATTCGCCATCCATGAACACGTAGAGCGGATCGGCGAAGTAGGAATAGGTGCATTCCTTGCGATCAAGCGTCACGGTGTCGAACTTGTCGTCGGCACGGTAGACCGTTTCGGTACCGGCGCCGGTGAGCAGGTTCTTGAGTTTCATCTTGACGACGGAGGCATTGCGGCCGGACTTCGAGAATTCGGCCTTCTGCACCACCATCGGGTCTTTGCCGATCATCACGACGTTGCCGGCGCGGAGTTCCTGAGCGATTTTCATGAGTGTGGTTCCTGCTGCAAGAGCATGTAAGGGATTTAAAAAACTCGCTATTTTAGCTTATTTTGGACAAAATCCACCAGCTTCGCGGTGAGCCCGTCCACCCTCCCGAGCTGTTCGCACCATGCCTTGGCATGCTGCGCGATCGCGGCCTCGCTGGACCGCCAGCCGGCCCAGCTGGTGGCGACATCCCATCCCGGCATGCCATTCCAGCTTCGCCACATGCCCCGTATTGCATCAGCCGTCGTGCTGTCCAGAGAGGCCGTGTAGCGGTCCAGCAGCGCCACGAGCTTGCTCCAGTGCGCGTTCGCCATCTGCGGGTAGGCCTGCCAGACCATCGGGCGCGCCGCCCATTGCGCCCGGACGCACGAATCCTCGCCGCGCACGAAGTTCAGATGGCACGCCCAGAGCAGGCGGTCGTAGGTGTCCTGATCGACGAACGGCAGGATATGCAGCTGCAGGGTCCCTCGCCGATGTGCATCGCCGGCCCGCACCTTCTCGACATCCAGCCATGCAGCCAGTTGCGGTATTACCCGGCCTTCGGGGACGAGGCAGGTCACCTGCGACGTGTCGCCCGCCCAGGCATCGAGCAAGGCGCCGAGCGCGGCGGTTTCGTAGGCGAACAGCGAGACCCGCAGTTCGTCGTCCTTCGGCACGTCGAGTCCGAACCGCTGCCAGAAGGCCATCGTGCCGGCATCAAGGAACGCGTGGCGTGCCGCTTCCAGGCCGGCTTCGACCAGCAAGCCGCCGGTCTGCGGCGTATAGCCGGGAAAGAAGAAGTATTTGGTCAGCGGCAGGCGCGGGTGGGGGGAAGGCAGAGCGTGATGATCGTCCACCCAGGCTTCGGCACTCAGGTATTCGAGGTTGATCCAGACCGGAGGCGTCGACTGCCGGCTCATTGCTGCCAGATAGGCCTCGGGCAGCTCGCAACCGAAGGCCTCGATCACCACCTGTGCCGGCGCGGCTGCCGGAAACGGCGTATGCCAGGCACAGATCGCGACGTCTTCGCAGACCTGTCGCTCGGCGTCGGGTGATATGGCAGGCCAGATTTGGTGAAACACATGCAAATCGTCTATCCAGAGCCGCACCGCGGCGCCATGTTCCCGGGCCAGTCCACGCGCCAGCCGCCAGGCTATGCCGATGTCGCCGTAGTTGTCCACGACGTTGCAGAAGATGTCCCAGGTCGCGCGCATGGCAAGGATGCTACCGCAACGGCGCTGTCGCGCACGCCCAGGGAGGCGTCATGCCTGACTTGAACGCGACCTGTCCCCCGAGTTGACCGAAAACCACACCCTCGCCAGAACCCTTGTTTTTTCCTGCATTCCCCTTGTAAAAACTCATGCGGCGGAGTAAAAAGCAAAAAGTTTGGTTTCAAGAACCGTGCAGGTTTGGCATTACCGCAGGGCATTACCGGGTAGCGCGCTTGAATTCAGACCGACGGCCAAAACAATCAAGCCGTCATGTCATCCGCGTCAGCGGTTGTGTTTTGTGTTTCGCCAAGGAGGAAGTTTGAATGGCAACAGGTACTGTCAAGTGGTTCAGCGATGCCAAGGGTTTCGGATTCATTACCCCCGATGATGGCGGCGAGGATGTGTTCGCGCATTTTTCCGCCATTCAGAGCAGCGGCTTCAAGACGCTGAAAGAAGGCCAGAAGGTCTCGTTCGAAGTCAGCCAGGGCCCCAAAGGCAAGCAGGCTTCCAACATCCAGCCCCAGGGCTGAGATCGCTGATCCAGCAAAAAACCCCGCCGCGGCGGGGTTTTTTGTCTCGATGGATCCTACATTTTCGCAACCATCGCCTCGGCGAATTGCGAACACTTCACTTCGGTCGCACCATCCATCAGACGCGCGAAATCGTAGGTCACGGTTTTGGCTGAGATGGCCCTTTCCATGCTCGACACGATCAGGTCGGCAGCCTCGATCCAGCCGAGGTGGCGCAGCATCATTTCGGCCGACAGGATCAGCGAGCCCGGGTTGACGTAATCCTTGCCGGCATACTTGGGTGCTGTGCCGTGGGTGGCCTCGAACATCGCCACGGTGTCGGACAGGTTCGCGCCGGGCGCAATGCCGATGCCGCCGACTTCGGCCGCCAGTGCGTCGGAAATATAGTCGCCGTTGAGGTTCAGCGTCGCAATCACGTCGTACTCATCGGGGCGCAGCAGGATCTGCTGCAGGAAGGCGTCGGCGATCACGTCCTTGATGACGATGCCGTTGGGCAACTCCATCCACGGACCTTCGCCGATCAGCTTGGCGCCGAACTCGCGCGCGGCAAGTTCGTAGCCCCATTTCTTGAAGCCGCCCTCGGTGAACTTCATGATGTTGCCCTTGTGCACCAGGGTTACCGACTTGCGCTTGTTGTCGATGGCGTACTGGATAGCCTTGCGGATCAGGCGCTCCGAGCCTTCGATCGACACGGGTTTGATGCCGATGGCGGAGGATTCGGGGAAACGGATCTTCTTGACGCCCATCTGCTTCTGCAGGAATTCGATGACCTGCTTCACTTCCGGCGAATGGGCTTCCCACTCGACGCCGGCGTAGATGTCCTCGGTGTTTTCACGGAAGATCACCATGTCGACCTTCTCCGGTGCCTTGACCGGACTGGGCACGCCAGTGAAGTAGCGCACCGGGCGCAGACAGACGTACAGGTCGAGCATCTGGCGCAGCGCGACGTTGAGCGAGCGGATGCCGCCGGAGGTGGGCGTGGTCAGCGGGCCCTTGATCGAGATCACGTAGTCCTTGACGGCCTGCACGGTCTCGTCCGGCAGCCACTGATCGGCGCCATAGACCCGGGTCGCCTTTTCGCCGGCATACACCTCCATCCACGCGATCTGCCGCATGCCGCCATAGGCCTTCGCCACGGCCGCATCGACCACCCGGCGCATCGCCGGCGTGATGTCGACGCCGGTGCCGTCGCCCTCGATGAAGGGAATGATCGGTGTATCGGGAACGTTCAGCGCGTTGTCGGCGTTGACGGTGATTTTCTGGCCCCCGGGGGGAATCTGGATATGTGTGCTCATGATGTCTCGTAAACGTTACGCTTACCCTTTTGGGTAGAATGGGATTTTGTCCCCCACCGACGTGTCGCGTCTTATTTTGTTCAACAAACCCTACGGCGTACTCAGCCAGTTCACCGCCGAAGGCCGCTGGCAGGGTTTGCGGGATTACCTCACGCTGCCGGATGTCTACGCAGCCGGACGCCTGGATGCGGACAGCGAGGGCCTGCTGATTCTAACCGATGACGGCATGCTCCAGCGCCGCATCGCCGACCCCAGGCACAAACTGCCCAAAACCTACTGGGCCCAGGTCGAGGGGGTGCCGGATGACGCGGCGCTGGAACCGCTGCGTCGCGGCGTCGATCTCGGCGATTTCATCACCCGGCCGGCGCACGCACGCCTGATCGACGAGCCGCCGGCCCTTTGGCCGCGCACCCCGCCGATCCGCTTTCGCAAAGCCATTCCGACAAGCTGGATCGAACTCGTCATCACCGAAGGCAAGAATCGCCAGGTGCGGCGCATGACCGCGAAGATCGGCTTCCCCACCCTGAGGCTGATCCGCGCCGCCGTGGGCAACTGGCGCCTCGACAGCCTCAAGCCCGGCGAATGGAAGGAAGGGCATGTCTGACACCCAAACCTGGCTGCCCCACGTCGTCGTCGCTGCCGTCGTCGAGCGCGACGGCAGATTCCTGGTGGTCGAGGAACACACTGCCGAAGGCCTGCGGCTCAACCAGCCAGCCGGCCACTGGGAGCGCGGCGAATCCCTGCTCGAAGCCGTGCGGCGCGAAGCGCTCGAGGAGACCGCGCATCATGTCGAGCCGCGCGCGCTGCTGGGCTGCTACACGACCTACTATCGGCGCCGCGACATCACCTATCTTCGTTTTGCCTATGTCTGCGACATCGCGGGATTCGACCCGGGGCGCACGCTCGACGACGGCATCGTTCGCGCCCTGTGGCTGACGCCGGACGAACTCGCCGCAAGTCCCATTCCCCACCGCAGCCCGCTGGTCATGCGCTGCATCGAGGATTACCTGGCCGGGCGGCGCTTTCCGCTCGACTTCGTGCGCCATTCATGAACACGCGCGTCGTCGTCGGCATGTCGGGCGGCGTCGATTCCGCCGTCGCTGCCCATTTGCTCAAGCAGCAGGGCTGCGACGTGCTCGGCGTCTTCATGAAGAACTGGGACGACGACGACGATACCGAGTACTGTACCGCGCGCCAGGATTTTCTCGACGTGCTGGCCGTTGCCGACGTGCTCGGCATTGAGGTCGAGGCGGTCAACTTCGCGGCCGAATACAAGGAGCGGGTATTCAGCTATTTCCTCGCCGAATACCGGGCCGGGCGCACCCCCAATCCTGACGTGCTGTGCAATGCCGAAATCAAGTTCAGGGCCTTCCTCGACGATGCGATCGCGCGCGGCGCCGACTTCATCGCCACCGGCCATTACGTCGGCAAGGGCACCGACGATGCCGGCCGTGCGACGCTGCTGAAGGCTGCCGATGTCAGCAAGGACCAGAGCTACTTTCTCTACCGATTGAGCCAGTCGCAGTTGCGACCGGCCCTGTTTCCGCTGGCGCATCTGCCGAAACCCGAGGTGCGTGGAATTGCGAGAAGGATCGGCCTGCCCAACGCCGCGAAAAAGGACAGTACCGGCATCTGCTTCATCGGCGAGCGCAATTTCCGCGAATTTCTCGAGCGCTACCTGCCGCGCGAACCCGGCGACATGAAAACGCCCGAAGGTCGCGTGGTCGGCACGCATCAGGGCCTGATGTATTACACGCTGGGGCAGCGCCAGGGCCTCGGAATCGGCGGGCAGAAGGACGGCAGCACCGAACCATGGTTCGTCGCAGCCAAGGACATGCCGACCAATACGCTGGTCGTGGTGCAGGGACACGATCATCCCCTGCTGCAGTGCACGACCCTGACAGCGGGACAGCTCAGCTGGATCAGCGGTGTTGCGCCCGATCCGGACAAGCCCTATGCCGCCAAGACCCGCTATCGCCAGACCGATGCACCGTGCCGCATACTGTCGCTCGCGGGCGATACCCTGGCGCTCGGCTTCGATTCGCCACAGTGGGCCGTGACGCCCGGCCAGTCCGTCGTCCTGTACGACGGCGAAGTCTGTCTCGGCGGCGGCATCATCTGCTGAAGCGCACCCCGAACCGGCTACAATCCACGCATCCCAGATCTGCCTTCCATCATGTCGCACGAAGCCCCCGTTCCAGCCGCCAATTTCATCCGCAACATCATCGACGAGCAGAATGCCAGCGGAAAATGGCAGGGGCGCGTCGAGACGCGCTTTCCACCCGAGCCCAACGGCTACCTGCACTTCGGGCACGCCAAGTCGATCTGCCTGAATTTCGGGCTCGCGCGCGATTACAGCGGCGTCTGCCATCTGCGCTTCGACGACACCAATCCCGAGAAAGAGGAACAGGAATACGTCGACTCGATCATCGAATCGGTCAAATGGCTGGGCTTCGACTGGGGCGACCATCTGTACTTCGCATCGAACTACTTCGACACGATGTATGCCTGCGCAGAATATCTGGTCCAGTCCGGCCACGCCTACGTCGACTCGCTGTCGGCTGACGACATGCGCGCATACCGCGGCACGCTGACCGAACCCGGCACCGACAGCCCCTACCGCAGCCGCAGCGCCGACGAGAATCTCGACCTCCTGCGCAGGATGCGCGCCGGCGAGTTTGCCGACGGTGCTCACGTGCTGCGTGCCAAGATCGACATGGCCTCGCCCAACATCAACCTGCGCGACCCGGCCATCTACCGCATCAAGCGGGCACATCACCACAACACGGGCGACACCTGGTGCATCTACCCGATGTACACCTACGCCCATCCGATCGAGGACGCAATCGAGCACATCACCCACTCGATCTGCACGCTCGAATTCGAGGACCAGCGCCCGTTCTACGACTGGCTCCTGGACAAGCTCGCCGCCGGCGGCTTCTTCACCCGCCCGCTGCCGCAGCAGATCGAGTTCGCCCGACTCAACCTGACCTACGTCGTGCTGTCCAAGCGAAAGTTGATCCAGCTCGTCGAAGAGAAGCATGTCTCGGGCTGGGACGACCCGCGTCTGCCGACGCTGGTCGGCGCGCGCCGCCGCGGGTATGCCCCGGAAGGTTTCAGGCGATTCACCGACCAGATCGGGGTGTCGAAATCGGATGGCTGGATCGACTACAGCGTGTTCGAATCCTGCCAGCGCGATGCGTTGAACGACGTCGCGCTGCGACGTATCGCGGTGCTCGATCCGGTGAAGCTGATTATCGACAACTATCCCGAAGCACAGTCGGAAGACTGCTTCGCTCCCAACCACCCGCAGCAGCCGGAGCTCGGCAAGCGCGCCATCCCGTTCACTAGAACGCTGTGGATCGAGCGCGAGGACTTCACCGAAACCCCGCCCAAGGGCTATTTCCGGCTCTTCCCGGGCAATTCGGTACGGCTGCGCTACGGCTACGTCGTCACCTGCACCGGCTGCGACAAGGATGAAAACGGCACCGTCACCGCCGTGCACTGCGACTATCTGCCCGACACCAAGTCGGGCACGCCGGGCGCCGATTCGGTCAAGGTCAAGGGCAACATTCACTGGGTCTCGGCCGCGCACGCCTGCGATGCCGAAGTGCGCCTGTACGACCGCCTGTTTGCAGTGGCCCAGCCCGGCAGCGGAACGGGCAACTTCCTTGACGACCTGAACGCCGACTCGGTACGTGTCATCCGTGCGCAGCTGGAGCCGGCGCTGAGGGACGCGGTGCCGGAAGACCGCTTCCAGTTCGAACGACACGGCTACTTCGTCGTCGACCGCGTCGACTCCAGGCCCGGCATGCCGGTATTCAACCGCACCGTGACACTGAAGGATTCATGGAGCAAGGAAAAGAACTGAAGGTCGGTCCATCTACCCGGAGACACCTCCGACATGGAACATGGAACGGCCACGCCGGCGAGCCATGCTCTGATGCGGACCAGGTGGTACGCCCCCATTCCCATGGCCGTTCCATGCTGCCCTTCCGGTCCTCCCCTGAGCTCCCACCGTCATGATCACGATAAAACGCGACCTCACGCAGATCATCCTGGCCATCCTTTTCCTCGGTGGCCTGATCACGGCATCCTTCTGGATACTGCGGCCATTTCTGCCAGCCATGATCTGGGCCACGTTGGTGACCGTGGCCACCTGGCCATTGATGCTCAAGATCCAGAAACTTTTGTGGGGCAAGCGATCGCTGGCAGTCGCGGTCATGACGATCCTGCTGCTGCTTGTGCTGGTCGTGCCGCTCTCCCTGGCCATTGCCGCCGTCCTGGGAAACATCGATCGCGTCGCCGAATGGACGAAGCAACTGGCCGACATGCACGTTCCGCCGCCACCGGCCTGGGTCGTCGACTTTCCCGTACTTGGACCCAAGATCCAGCATCAGTGGCAACTGTTTGTCGCCGAAGGCCTGCCCGAGCTCGCGGACAAGCTCGCCCCGTATGCCACCATGATCGGCACGTGGTTTGCCAACAAGGTCGGCAGCTTCGGCATGGTGTTGTTCCAGTTCGTGCTCACGGTGTTCATCGCCGCCATCATGTACGCTGGCGGTGAAACGGCCGCCGCCTGGATCAGGCGTTTCGGAACTCGTCTGGCGGGTCAACAAGGCGAGAATGCGATCACGCTCGCCAGTCAGGCCGTTCGGGGCGTCGCGCTCGGCGTCGTCGTAACCGCGGTGGTGCAGTCGGCGCTTGGCGGCATCGGCCTTGCGGTCGCCGGTGTGCCCATGGCATCGATCCTGACGGTGCTGATGTTCGTGCTTTGCATCGCCCAACTCGGCCCGACGCTGGTGCTGGTGCCGGCAGTCGTCTGGGTGTACTGGAGCGGGGACAATGTCTGGGGAACCGTGTTGTTGGTCTGGACCGTGATCGTCGGCACCCTCGACAACTTCCTGCGCCCTTACCTGATCAAGAAAGGCGCCGACCTGCCGCTGCTGCTGATCTTTGTCGGCGTGATCGGCGGGTTGATCGCCTTCGGACTGCTGGGAATATTCATCGGTCCCGTGGTCCTCGCCGTCGGCTACAAATACATGGAAACCTGGGTCGAAGACGGCCTGCGTTCCGACTAGGTCGGGGGCCGCATCCGGCGTGTCGATCGTTGAACGGGAGTTGTCGAGCGTTCCGATGCGCGGGATTCGTGCTGCGAACGACCCCGAATCGGCAGGGGCTGAGGCCGGCGCTTCGGCGCGGTCGATACGACGGCCAGCCAAGTTGCGCGAACCGCGTGAATCGCCCCGGTCTGCCCATGAACGAGTGTTAAGCAGGTTGCTCGGGCGCCACCGGACGCATGGGGCCCCCGGTATGCGCGGCCGTCGACATGGGGCGCTTCGGCCCGCATTCGGGATTCAGGTGCGCCGACCGGCTGATTTGATTTGTGTCAATGATCGTTTCTCGCAGCCGTGCTATATGATGCGAACAGGGAATACAAGAAATGACAAGCCCGTAGCGCTAGGTAGCTTCTGAGCGAACGGCGGGACAGCCTTATTCGGACCCCGTTTGGGGTATTGCGCGGCCATCTGGCCGAAACGCGCATACTCTGGAATATTTCGTAACGTGACCTTGCCTAAGGCACGTGATTCTCTCAATGAAAATGAACAAGCGAGCCATGAAAATGCGGATAGGAAAATTGATAAGCCTTGTTGCCAGCGTGCTGATTTTCTCAGCTTGTTCGTCGCAGACTCATCCCACTCCCGAGTCACCCGGCACGCAATCGATGACTGAGCTCAAGCTCTGCAATACCTGCCTTCAATTGTGCAGCTCGTGCCATTACGCCAACGGGACGAGCGCCGGCCCGGACTTTCCGAAGATTGCCGGCCAGAAGGACGTCTATCTGGTCCAGGCAGTCGAAAATTTCAAGGAAGGAAAGC
>JAYRNU010000051.1:0-14440 GCA_041912015.1 Thiobacillus sp.
ACGACGCGCGACACCCCGGGTTCCTGCATGGTGACGCCGGCCAGATGCTGCGCCACTTCCATGGTGACGCGGTTGTGGGTGATGAACAGGAACTGGGTGTGGTCGGACATCGCCTTGACCAGATTGCAGTAGCGCTCGGTGTTGGCATCGTCGAGCGGCGCGTCGACCTCGTCGAGCAGGCAGAACGGCGCCGGGTTGAGCTTGAACATCGCGAACACGAGCGACAGCGCGGTCAGGGTCTTTTCGCCGCCGGACAGCAGGTGGATCGAGGCGTTCTTCTTGCCCGGCGGCTGTGCGAACACCTGAACCCCCGAATCGAGCAGTTCCTCGCCGGTCAGGATCAGCCGCGCCTGGCCGCCGCCGAACAACTGCGGGAACAGCTCGCCCATGTGCTGGTTGACGGTGTCGAAGGTTTCCTTGAGGCGCGCGCGCGATTCCTGGTCGATGCGCTGGATGGCCTGTTCCAGCGTCGTGACGGCCTCGGTCAGGTCGGCGCATTGCGCCGCGAGGTATTCGGCCCGCTCCCGGGCCTGGTTCAGCTCGTCCAGCGCGGCCAGGTTGACGGCGCCCAGCGCGGCGATCTCGCCCTGCAGGCGCGTGATCTGGGACTGCAGCTGGGTCGGACGCGGACTGTCAGCCAGGCCCGATTCGAGCATCGCCTCGTCGGCCGCGGCTTCGCGCAGCTGCAGTTCGAACTGCGACTGCATCAGCATGGCCTCCTGGTCCTTGAGCCTGAGCTGCTCGATGCTGTGCCGCAAGGGATCGAGGCCCTGTTCACACGCCAGGCGCGCTTCGTCGTGGCCACGCAGCCGGGTGGTCAGGCCTTCGAGCGCATCGCGCGCGTCGGCGAGCGCCTTCTCGCATCCGGTACGCGCGTCCAGCGCCTGCTGCAGTTCGGCGTCGAGAGCGTCTGCCGGCAGCTGCGCCAGTTCCTCGCGCACCTGCGTCAGCCGTGCTGCATCGTCGGCGATCTCCTGGTCGATGCGCGCCAGGGCTTCGCCGAGTTCCGTGATCTTGCCGGTGCACGTGGTCAGCGCGAAGCCGGCTTCCTGGTGGCGCCGCTCGGCCGCCCGCTGCAGCTCGCGCGCCTCGAACACGGCGCGGTCGGCCTGGTCGCGCTTCTGGCGGGCGGCGTACAAGTCGTCGCGGGCGGCATCCGCCTGCACGCGGTAGTCCTTCAGGCGCATCTCCAGCGCTTCGAGCGTGCCGCGCTCGCTGGTCGACTGGCGGCTGATTTCGTCGAGTTCCTGGGCGATCTGCGACGCCCGGCTCTGCACCCGTTCCACCGCCTGCTGCAGGCGCAGCAGTTCCATCTGTGCCGTGTGATGACGGCTCTGCGTCTGGCCGGTTTGCGCGCGCAGCGCCTGGATCTCGCGCTGGCGCTCCTGGTAGCGCTGCTGTATCTCTGCCTGGGCGGCTTCGAGCCGCGCTACGTCCTCGCGCAGACGGGCCGCGTCGGCGGTCAGCCGCTCGAGCTCGCGCCCGCGCGCGAGGATGCCCTCGACCGCCGTATGCGGGCCGTGGAACGTCACGCTGTGCGGGGTGAAGACATGGCCCTGCGGCGTCACCACGCATTCTCCGGCGACGAGACGGGTAGCGCGCGCACGGGCCGTCTCGGCATCGTCGGCCCAGTAGACGCCGGCCAGCCAGTCGCCGAGTGCGGCATGGGCAGCGAGGTCGTCGCTGGCGATCTTGCTCGCGAGGTATTCCTCCGGCGGGCTGGCTTCGGCCGCGCCCTGCCCGACCCACACGGTCAGCCGCGCCGGCGGCGCGTCGACGAACCAGTTCGACTCGGCGTCCGCCGCAACCGACTGCAGGCGCTCGCGCAGCACCGCCTCGACCGCGGCTTCCCAGCCGGGGGCGACACGCAGTTTCTCCCATAGGCGCGGCGCATGCTCGAGATTGCGCTGCTGCAGCCATGCGCCCAGTTTCTCGTCGGCCTTGAGGCTTTCCTGCAGCTTCTTCAGCGCGGCCAGCTCCGCTTCGGTCTGATGCAGCGACTTGCGGGCAGCCTCGAGATCGCGCATGTGCTGAGCACGTGCGGCATCGAGCTCGGGCAGCGCGGTTTCGGCTTCCTTGAGCCCGGCCTGCGCCCGGGCCAGGGTCTGTGCGAGATCGTCGAGCTCGACCTGCTTCTGCGCCAGGCCGGCCGCATCCGGACGGGGCAGCTGCGCCTGTTCCTGGGCGAGGCGGCGCTGGCGTGTCTCCAGCTGCTCGAGCTGGCGCCGGGTATGGCCGAGGCTGTTTTCGTCGACCTGGCGCGCCTGCTCGCCCTGGTTCACCACGCGCTGGGCGTCGCCCACCGCCTGCTGCGCCTCGCGCAAGGCGGCTTCCTTCTGCGGCAGGGTGCTGTCGGTGGCTTGGCGCGCAGCGGCCTCGGCCTCGGCCAGGACCGCCTGCAGGCCAGGTTGTTGCGCGGTGACGTCCGCCAGTGCTGCCTGCGTGGTGCTGCGGCGGGCCTGCTGGCCTTCGACGCGTGCAACCAGTTCCTGCACCTGGCGATAGAGCCGCTCGCGGGTCGCGTTCTGGTGCGCCATGGTCTGTTCGATGCGCGCCACGTCGGATTGCGCCTGGTAATACGCCGCCTGCGCGGTGTTGAGCGTGTCCTGTCCGGCGAACTGGGCCTGGCGGGCGGTTTCGAGCTCGGATTCGATATGGCGCAGGCGCGCGGTCTCGGCTTCGAGCCGGTTCTGCGCCTCGACCAGTTCCCTGTCGATGCGCGCGCGCTGCTGGGACGCGTCGTGCTTCTTCGCATACCACAGGCGATGCTGCGAGAACGTCAGGTCGGCCTGCAGGCTGCGGTACTGCTGCGCGACTTCGGCCTGCGCCGTGAGCTTCTCGACCTGACCCTTGAGTTCTCTCTGGATGTCCTCGACGCGGTTGAGGTTGTCGCGCGCGTCCTTGAGGCGCGCCTCGGTTTCCTTGCGGCGCTCCTTGTACTTGGAGACGCCGGCCGCTTCCTCGAGATAGCCGCGCAGTTCCTCGGGCTTGGCCTCGATCAGCCGCGAGATCATGCCCTGCTCGATGATCGCGTAGGCGCGCGCGCCGACGCCGGTGCCGAGGAACAGGTCCGCCACGTCGCGCCGCCGCACCCGCAGGTTGTTGATGTAATAAGTCGAGTCGCCGCTGCGGTCGAGCACGCGCTTGACCGCGATCTCGGCATATTGCGACCATTGGCCGGCGGCACGGCCGAGATCGTTGTTGAATGCCAGTTCCACCGACGCGCGCGAGGCCGGCTTGCGGGTGCCAGAGCCATTGAAGATCACGTCCTGCATCGACTCGCCACGCAGGTGCTTGGCCGAGGACTCGCCGAGCACCCAGCGCACCGCGTCGATGACGTTCGACTTGCCGCAGCCGTTCGGACCGACCACGCCGGTCAGCTGGGCGGGCACGGGAATCACGGTGGGGTCGACGAAACTCTTGAATCCGGCAAGTTTGATGTGAGTTAAACGCAAGACAGCGGAACCCTGGCTTTTATAATGATGTCCCCAAACGCCCTGCGCGGACGTTTTCGTGCAGCCATTCTACACTGAGCCTCCTATGCCCTCCACGCCCGCCAAGACCCTCGAAACCTTCCCCAACCCCAAGCCGGGACGCGACTTTCACATTCACATGGAAGTCCCTGAATTCACGTGCCTTTGTCCCAAGACCGGACAACCAGATTTCGCCACGCTGTTCCTCGACTACATCCCCGACAAGACCTGCGTCGAACTCAAGAGCCTCAAGCTCTACATCTGGAGCTTCCGCGAGGAAGGCCACTTCCATGAAGACGTCACCAACCGCATCCTCGATGACCTGGTCAAGGTGACCAAGCCGCGCTTCATGCGGCTGACCGCCAAGTTCTACGTGCGCGGCGGCATCTTCACCAATGTCGTGGCCGAGCACCGCAAGAAGGGCTGGCAGCCGGCGCCGCGCGTCGACCTCACGCAGTTCGAGCATCAATCGAACACCCGCGGATAAGTCGTTGTATTTTCTTGGAATAGACTTCGGCACTTCTGGCGTGCGCGGCTGTGTCGTCGACGCCGACGGCAGCCTTGTCGCCGAGGACGCGCGCGACTTCGGCGCGCTCGATGACTATGCCCGTGCCGGCATCTGGCGCGAGGCACTGTGGGATCTGGTCGCGACCCTGCCGCCCGCAATCCGCTCGCAGTTGTCCGACATCGCGCTCGACGGCACCTCCGGCACCGTGCTCGCCTGCGACGAGGAGCTGACGCCGCGCCATCCGCCGCTGTTGTACAACGACGACCGCGCCGTCGACGAGGCGGCGCTGATCGCCAAGACCGCAACCCCGGGCCACCCGGCCGCAGCCGTCACCTCGGGGCTGGCCAAGATGCTGTGGCTGAAGAAGCGCCTCGGCCTGACGGGCGCACGGCTGTATCTGAGCCAGGCCGACTGGCTGGCGGGATTGCTGACCGGCCGAGTCGGCATGACCGACTACCACAATGCCCTGAAGATGGGACTCGACCTCGACGCGCTCAAATGGCCGGCCTGGGTCGAATACCTGGCCGACGTCGATTACCTGCCGGTGCCGATCGCGCCCGGCGCCCGCCTCGCCACCGTATCGCGGCCGCGCGCGCGCTATCTCGGGATCAACCCCGGCTGCATGGTGCACGCCGGCACCACCGATTCGATCGCCGCCTTCCTGGCGGCGGGCGTCACGCGGAGCGGCGACGCGGTGACCTCGCTCGGCAGCACGCTGGTGCTGAAGCTGCTGTCCGACACCCGGGTCGAATCGAGCGAACACGGCGTTTACAGCCACTGGTTCGGCAGCCGCTGGCTGGCGGGCGGCGCGTCCAATGCAGGCGGCGCGGTGCTGCGGCAGTTTTTCGACGACCGCCAACTGGCGGCATTGAGCGAGAAGATCGACCCGGGCATCGCCAGCCCGCTCGACTACCTGCCGCTGCCGCGCACCGGCGAACGCTTCCCGGTCAACGATCCGCAGCGGGCGCCCCGGCTTGCGCCGCGTCCGGCCGACGATGCCGAATTCCTGCATGGCCTGCTGGAGAGCCTCGCCCGCATCGAAGCCCAGGGCTACGGGCTGTTGGCAGAAATGGGGGCGACCCCCGTCCGCCGGGTCGACACAGCGGGCGGCGGCGCGCGAAATCCTGCCTGGACGCGCATCCGCCAGCGCCTGCTCGGCGTGCCGGTCAAGCCGGCGTCGCACACCATGGCTGCATATGGCGCGGCATTGCTGGCGCGTGATGGCCAGCAGTGCTTCGCCTCGCCGCTGTAATCAAGCCTGGTGTGGAGACCTGGTATGGAAATGGCCGAGGACGTTCTAGAAGTTCACCGACATATACAGGGTCGGCCCGGAATACTTGTAATTGAAGGTGCCGACCCATTCGTTGCCGTCGATGGGGCCGTCGGCCTTGGCTTTGAGGTCCATCTCGACAAAGCGGTAAGACAGGCCCAGGCCGAGCCAATCGAGGACCTGATATTCCGCCCCCAGATCGACATCCAGCAGCGAACCTGAATAGCGGCCATAGGTCAGCGAAAAAACGTCGGCCCGTCCGGTGAGCAGCCATTTCGGCGAAAAAGCATAGGCGCCGTAGAACCCGATCGTGGGTAGCGGGGCGAGCGCATCGGCTGCAGCGTGATTGTTGCCCAGCGTCTCCTGGATACCCAGGTCAAATTGGGTCGCGTGGACGCCCAGCGCCAGGCCGAGCTCAGTGTCGGGACGCTTGAAGAAGGAATAGCCGACACTCAGGCGATAGATCGTCGTGTCGAACGAGCTCGCGACGGATGAACCAGCCGGGATCGTGACATTGCGGTCCGGTTCGCCGATCACGATGTCCTCGGTGGTTGTGTAGCGGCTGTCACGGTTGATTTCGAACCATTCGCCTTCGACATGCCAGCGATGTCCGAGGCGCAGGTCCAACAGCGCGAAAGGCAGCATCTCGCGGTCCTTGAAAGCCAGGTCGTCCTCCAGACTGATCCCCGTCCCGATGCCGTCGGGACCATCCACCCGGAGCGTGGTATCAATGCTCGGCCAGTAACCCCCGAGGTTCATGTAGAACCTGTCCTTCAGCTTCGGATGAATGGCATCGATGGCATCGTCCGTTGCTTCGGCGTGGGCGGTCCCCATCGAGCCTGCGATCAACACACTCATCAAGTACGACAGTCGCTTCATCTTTAGGCGCTCTTCGAATCCGAAATATCAACAAACGTCTGATTGATGATTATATGCGCGCGGTCCATCAGGCAGGTCAAAAACCTTATGAATCGGCGAGTCTGGATCGGCTGACGGGTTTCTTGCTGCAACGGTTCGAGATAAAAGTGTCCGTTCGCGGAAGTGCCCCGCATGACTCTGGACCCATTACCTGTAACGGCAGAAGCCGGGCGCGACGCCTGACCCGGCTACGGAACTTCGACAAATTCCAGCGTGTTTGAATCCGGGTCACGACAGAACAGCGCTGCGCGCCCCGACCGGCTCGCGGTGTATTGCACGTCAGCCGCGTCGAGGCGTCGTCGCAAGGCAGCCATGTCCCTGACCCCCAGCGCGACGTGCCGGTCGCGGCCGCCATGCTCGGGGCGGACCGCGCCGGCGTCGGGATTGGACAGTTGCATCAGGTGCAGCTGCTGGCCGCCGCCGAGGTCGTACCACGCGCCCGGGTAAGGCAGTTCGGGCCGCTGACAGCGTTCCAGTCGCAGCACCGATTCGTAGAAAGCCCGGGCCCGTTCCAGGTCGGACACGAGCAGGCCGGCATGCAGCAGCGCGAAGATGTCAGCCATGCGTTCCCCCTTTCCGCTGATCGTCTTCCATGTGACCGGAAAACAGGCTGGCCGTGACGATCATGACGGCGCCGACCCATTCCTGCACCCCCATGCGCTCATCCGACAGGAAATAGGCGGCGACGGCGGCGACCACGAGTTCGAACAGGAAAATGACGATGGCCTGGTTGGCCGGCACGCGTGCGAGGCCGTACTGCACGGCATAGGTCATGCTGCCGATCGCGATGCCGACGCCGACCAGCAGCAGCCAGGTTGTCGCCCCGGCATCTGCCGCGAAATCGAGCTCGGCCGGCCGCAGCAGCAGGCCGATCAGCGTCAGCAGCGCGACGCCCGCCCACACCGCCACGGCCTTGGCGCCTTCGGCCACGCCCTCCAGATGTCGGCTGATGACGTTGCTCGCCGCGAACATCACGCCCGCAGACAGCGCCAGCCACTCGGCGAAACTGGCCGGCAGCGGCCAGTCGCCCGGCTGCCAGAGCATCGCGAGCGCGCCGCCCGCCGCCAGCGCCATGACCGCCCAGCCCGCGCGATTGAGCCTTTCGTGCAGCAAAAAGCGCGAGAACAGCACGGTCCACAGCGGCGACAGATAGAACAGCAGCAGCACGCGCATCACCTCGCCTTCGAGCACCGCCAGCACGTAGGCCAGGTTGGTCCAGCCGGCGGCCAGCGCGAGCGCCAGCAGCCAGCGCCCATGTACGCGGGCGCTGCGCAGCGCACCGCCGTGCAGCCATCCGATCAGCAGCAGCGGCGTCGCATAGGAAAAGAAGCCCGATGCGATGCCGCCCACCGCCGCCTGATCGAGCAGCCGATAGGGGTACCACACCAGCCCCCACAGGGACGCGGCGTAGAACAGGCTGCCGATGGCAAGGGTGCGCTGCAGGCGAATCGAAGGCATGGCGCTTTATAATGTCAGCATTGAAGACACGAGCCGTAGCTGATGGGTGCCTCCAGGAATCGTAGCGAGCGGCTGTCCACCCGCGAGGGGGCAGGCTCTGGCTGTAACCCGCCAAAGCGGCAACAACCCTGCTCGGACGGGGGCGGACGGCGCACTGGAACCGCACTGTACTCGAAGTACATGAGGATTCCGAGCATCGCCCGCCCCCCGATCACAGTCTCGCCGTAGTAGATTGATAAACATACCCGATGAATCCGCGTCTCGACCTGCTCCACCCCTACCCGTTCCAGAAATTGCGCGAACTGTTCGCGGGGGTGGTGCCGAATCCCGACCTCGCGCCGATCAACCTGTCGATCGGCGAGCCGAAGCACCCGACGCCGCCGTTCATCAAGGACGCGCTGATCGCGGGGCTCGGCGGTCTGTCAAATTATCCCATCACCCAGGGCTCGGATGCGCTGCGGCAGGCGATCGCCGCGTGGGCGGAACGCCGCTACGGCGTCACGCTCGACGCGGCGACCGAGGTGCTGCCGGTCAACGGCTCGCGCGAGGCGCTGTTCGCGTTCGCCCAGGCCAGCGTCGATTCGAGCCGGCACGGCCGCCGCGTGGTGATTTCGCCCAATCCCTTCTACCAGATCTACGAAGGCGCGGCGCTGCTGGCCGGCGCCCGCCCGTTCTTCCTCAACACGCTGCCGGAAAACGGCTTCCGCATGGACCCCTCGAAGGTGCCTGAAGACCTCTGGGAACAGGTCAATCTCGTCTACGTCTGCTCGCCCGGCAACCCGACCGGCAAGGTGATGTCGCTGGCCGACTGGGAGGAATGGTTCGGGCTGGCAGACCGGCACGGCTTCGTCATCGCCGCCGACGAATGCTATTCGGAGATCTATTTCGCGGAAGGCGCGCGGCCGCTTGGTGCGCTCTCCGCCGCGCGTCAACTCGGTCGCGGGCTCAAGAACCTCATCGTGTTCAATTCCCTGTCCAAGCGCTCCAACGTGCCTGGCCTGCGCTCCGGCTTCGTGGCCGGCGATGCCGGCATCATGAAATCCTTCCTGCTCTACCGCACCTATCACGGCAGTGCGATGAGCCCCGCGGTGCAGGCCGCCAGCGTCGCCGCCTGGAACGACGAGGCGCACGTGATAGAGAACCGCCGGCAATACACTGAAAAATTCGCTGCCGTGATGCCGCTGCTCAAGGGCGCCCTGCAGTTCGACGCGCCCGACGCCGCCTTCTACCTGTGGGCGCGCGTGCCCGGCGGCGACGACGCGGCATTCGCGCGCGAACTCTACCGCACCGAGCATGTCACCGTATTGCCCGGCAGCTTCCTCGCCCGGGACGCCGCCAACCTCAATCCCGGCAAGGGTTACGTCCGAATCGCGCTGGTCGACAGCCTGCCGGCCTGCATCGAGGCGGCCCGCCGCATGGCCCGCTTCGCCGGAGAAGCCGGATGAACCGATCCGTCAGAAATCTGGCCGCAGGCCTGCTGTTCACGCCCGCGCTGGCCTGTGCCGATGCGGCCGCCGAGGCCGAGCATGCCGCCATGCAGGTGCTGGTCGAGGAAAACGTGCTGAGCGTCTACCTGACCACCAACGACGCGGGCCGCCTGACCATCCTGTTCGGCAGCCAGGTGGCACCGTGGCAGATCGACGCCGTGCTCCGGAAGCTGGAACGGCAGCCCGCGATCCATGGCGTGACGCATGCCCACGTCGACACCGATTTCTGTCTGATCCGCTGACGCCACACCATTTTTTTCACCATCGCAACCAAGGAACCTGAACCATGCAAGACCTGCAGAAAACCATCGAAGACGCTTTCGAACGCCGCGCGGAGATCACCCCGCGCAACGTCGACCCTCAGGTCAAGGACGCCGTCATGGCAGTCATCGACCTGCTCGACATGGGCGAACTGCGCGTCGCCGAGCGTACCGACGGCCAGAACTGGATCACCCACCAGTGGGTCAAGAAGGCCGTGCTGCTGTCGTTCCGTCTTGAAGACAACGCCTTCATCAAGGGCGGCTACACCAACTACTACGACAAGGTGCCCTCCAAGTTCGCCGACTTCAACTCCAAGGACTTCCGCGAGGGCGGCTTCCGCGTCGTGCCGCCGGCCGCCGTGCGCAAGGGCTCCTACATCGCGAAGAACGTGGTGCTGATGCCGAGCTACGTCAACATCGGCGCCTACGTCGGCGAAGGCACCATGGTCGACACCTGGGCCACGGTCGGCTCCTGCGCCCAGATCGGCAAGAACGTGCACCTGTCGGGCGGCGTCGGCATCGGCGGCGTGCTCGAACCGGTCCAGGCCAACCCCACGATCATCGGCGACAACTGCTTCATCGGTGCCCGTTCCGAAGTCGTCGAAGGCGTGATCGTCGAGGACAACAGCGTGATTTCGATGGGCGTTTACATCGGCCAGAGCACCAAGATCTACGACCGCGAAACCGGCGAAGTCAGCTACGGTCGCATTCCCGCCGGCTCGGTGGTCGTGTCGGGCAACCTGCCGTCCAAAGATGGCAGCTACAGCCTGTATTGCGCGGTCATCGTCAAGAAAGTCGACGAGAAGACGCTGTCCAAGGTCGGCATCAACGAGCTGCTGCGCGGGATCTGACCGGTCCGGAATCACGCATGACCATGAAACCCGCGCTCGTCGTCTCCGCACTGCTCGCCGCCAGCCTGGCTGGCTGCACCACCAATCCGGTTTCCGGGCGCAAGCAACTGGCGCTGGTTTCCGAGGAACAGGCGCAAGCCTCGTCGGCGAAGGCCTACGCGCAAACGATGAGCGAGACCCAGAAGAAGGGCAAGTTCAGCACCGACGCGGCCCTGAACAGCCGGGTCACGCGCATCACCGACCGCCTCATCGTCCAGGCCAAACTCATGTATCCGCCGAGCAAGGACTGGAAATGGTCGGTCGCGGTGATCGACGAGCCGACGCTCAACGCCTGGTGCATGCCCGGCGGCAAGATGGCGATCTACACCGGCGTCATCACCAAGCTGAAGCTCACCGATGATGAAATCGCCCAGATCATGGGCCATGAAATCGCCCACGCGCTGCTCGGCCACGGCCGCGAGCGCATGAGCCGGGCCATGGCCACCCAGGGCGGACTCATGATCGGCTCGATCGTCGCTGGACAGGATCTGACCGTGCTCGCGCCGGTGGCTGATATCGCGCTCACCCTGCCCAACAGCCGCGAGGGTGAAAGCGAGGCGGACCGCTATGGCGTCGAACTCGCCGCGCGCGCCGGCTACGACCCGCACGCCGCGGTCAGCTTGTGGAAGAAGATGAGCGCAGCCGACGGCGACGGCCCGCCGCAATTCCTCAGCACCCACCCTTCGCCGAGCAACCGCATCGTCGCGCTCAACGCGCTGGTGCCGAAGATGATGCCCATTTACGATAAAGCGAGACAGCCATGACGGATCCGATCCAGAGCCCCGAAGCCAGGCTCGACAGCCTGAAGACGCTGACCACGGTCATCTACGGACTGTATGCACTGTCGATGTTTGCCGGCATCAGCGCCATCGTCGCCGTCGTGCTCAACTACATCAAGCTCGACGACGCCAGGGGAACCTGGCTCGAAAGCCACTTCAGCTGGCAGATCCGAACGTTCTGGTGGAGCGTCGTCTGGGCGATTGTCGGCGGCATTACCATGTTCATCCTGGTCGGCTTCGTTGTCTGGGGCGTGGCCTTCGTCTGGTTCGTCTACCGCATCGCCAAGGGCTGGCTCAACCTCAACGACGGCAAGCCGATGCCGCTTGCAGCCTGACGCTCAGGCTCAAGCCATGGGCAGCCATGACCGACAATAGAAATAGACGACATACACCAGCGTCCTGACGCAGCGAACGGCAGGCATTTTTCACAGGGAGAATCGACATGAATCACCGCAATCTGACGCTGGCCATCGCCTGCTCGGCAATGCTTGCAGGCTGCGCCACCAAGGATTACGTCAACGAGCAGGTCGCAGGCGTCAACAAGCACATCGAGACCCAGCAGGCCGATACCGACAGCAAGTTCGGGCATACCGCCAGCCTCTACCAGGGACTCGAGAACCGCGTCAACAGCCAGCAATCCACGCTCGACTCGCAGAAGACCGCGATCGAAGGCGCCTCCCGCACCGCGCAGGAAGCCCTTGACCGTGCCAATGCCGCGGGCAAGCTTGCGGCCGGCAAGTTCCTGTACGAAACCACGCTGACCAGCCAGGTCACGTTCAAGGCCGACGCCAAGGAGCTTTCGGATGACATGAAGAAGGAACTCGACGCCTTCATCGCCCAGCTCAAGTCTGAAAACAGGAACGTCTACATCGAAATCCAGGGCTATACCGACAGCATCGGCACCCCCGCCGCCAACCTCGCGCTCGGCCAGGCCCGCGCCGAAGCGGTGCGTCGCTACCTGGCAATGGAAGGCGGCATTCCCCTGCACCGCATGAACGTGATCTCGTACGGCGAATCGGCCCCGGTCGCCAGCAACATGAATCGCGCCGGCCGCGCGCAGAACCGCCGCGTCGTCCTGGTCGTACTGCAGTAGCGCGCATCATCCGGTATCAAAAACGCCCGCGTCTGCGGGCGTTTTTGATTTCAGGCAATGCAAACTCCGCCTCACTCGCTGATCCGCACCTCCGTACCCGCCTCCACCAGGTCGTACAGTTCCGCGACATCGGCGTTCGCCATCCGGATGCAGCCGTGCGAGGCCGGGGTGCCGAGCTTGTGCTCCTCGTGGGTGCCATGGATGTAGATGTAGCGGTCGTGGGTATCGACCGTGCCGCCCTGGTTCCTTCCGGGCTCCATGCCTTCCAGCCACAGGATGCGGGTCAGGATCCAGTCGCGGCCGGGATTTTCGGCGTCGAGTTCCGGGGTCCAGATTTCGCCGGTTCGCTCGCGCGCCCTGAACGCAGCGCATAGCGGTGCGCCGTCACCGATCTTCTGCGCGATGCGATGCCGTCCGCGTGGCGTGCAGTAGCTGCCGTTCTGCTCTCCCGCCCCATTGATCGCGGTCGAAACCGGATACTGGCGGATCAGCAGGTCGCCGTCGGGATAGGGCTCCCACAGGTAAAGCTGCTGCAGGCGCAGATCCACCTCGATGAACAGCCCGCTCACTGTGTTGCCTCCTTCCGCTGCTGCTGGCGGCGCGATTCGAAGAATCCGGAGATCATCGCCGCGCACGCGTCGGCCAGCACGCCGGCCGTGACCTCGCAATGGAAATTCAGGCGCGGCTCGGCGAACACGTCGACGATGCTGCCGTGCGCGCCGGTCTTGTATTCCTTCGCGCCGTAAACGACTCGCGCGAGGCGCGCATGCAGGATCGCGCCGGCGCACATCACGCACGGCTCCATCGTCACGTAGAGCGTGCAGCCGACCAGCCGGTAGTTGCCGAGCCGGCCGGCCGCATCGCGCAGCGCCATGACCTCGGCATGCGCCGTCGGGTCGTGGCTCGAAATGGGGCGGTTGAAGCCGCGCCCGACGATCTCGCCGCCGCACACCACCAGCGCGCCCACCGGCACCTCGCCGGCATCCCAGCCCCTGCGGGCCAGTTCGAGCGCGGCGCGCATGTATTCCTCGTCGGTCATCGTGTCGTGTTCGGTCCGGGCGGTACGCCATGCCAATGCAAATTGCAGGCGTCTAGTATGACGACCCTCATCGTTTCCCCCAAGTTCCGGATCGTCCTTCCACACGGCTTGTCGCGCCGGCTGGTCCCCACGCGCACAGGCTTTCGTTCCGGTACCCGCATGCTATTTTGAAGTCTCCACCGTTCGGAGAATGCCAACATGACCACGATAGTCGCTTTGCATGATGTCGATGACGTCGCCCACTGGCTGGCTTCGCCCAGGCGTGCCGAGTTCTTTGGCGCGCACGGGATGACGGTCCGGACGTTTGTCAGTCCTGGCGGCGGCAACCGGGTGGGGGTCGTCATCGACAACGTGCCCAGTCTCGAGGCCCTGAAGCAAGCCCTTCAGGGACCCGACGCGGCCGCGGCAATGAAGTACGACGGGGTGCATCCGGACACGATCGAGATTTTCGTGGCATCGTAGCCTGCCAGCCTCGCTGTCATTCAAGCGGACCCATCGGTCGCTGCGCGATTGCGTGATCCGCTTGGTTCAGGACTTGAGAAAACGGGATCGTACGGAAATGGGAATGAAAAAGCTGCAGCTCGGCAAGGCGTTCACGCTGATGGAACCTGGTCCGGTCGTCCTCGTGACCACGAATGATGGCGCAACGGACAATGTCATGACCATCTCCTGGACCATGGTGGTCGACTTCACGCCGATGTTCGCGATCACCACGGGCCCTTGGAACCATTCCTACGCGGCATTGAGGAAATCCAGGGAATGCGTCATTGCAATTCCCACCGTGGACCTGATCGACCGCGTCGTGGGCATCGGAACGTGTTCCGGTGTCGACACGGACAAATTCGAGAAGTTTGGCCTGACGCCCGTGAAGGGAAACCAGGTCGGAGCGCCGCTGATCAAGGAGTGCCTGGCGAACATCGAATGCAGGGTCATCGATATCGTCAGGAAGCACAACATCGTTGTCCTCGAAGGCGTCGCTGCCTATTTCGACAGCTCGCGCAAGGAGAAGCGGACCCTGCACGCGATAGGCGATGGCACCTTCGTGGTCGATGGGCGCAGGCTTGATCGAAGGAAAATGATGCAGTCGAAGCTTCCGGATGGCGTGTGACGTCCAGGAAGACCGGGCACCGCTGGCAGCGATGCACTTGATCAATCATTTGTCACGCCAGTTCGCGGGCAGCCCGGTCATCGGCTAAACGAATTGCCCTGATGGGTTGCCACAACATCTTTTGCTTGAGCGAAAGAAATGTTCATTGGGGATGACT
>JAYRNU010000052.1:0-7674 GCA_041912015.1 Thiobacillus sp.
AATCCGGAAATGGAACGCCGCGCCCAGGAGGTCATCGACCGCTGCTGGCAGCTCGGCGAGGCGAATCCGATCCTGTCGATTCACGACGTCGGCGCCGGTGGCCTGTCGAACGCGCTGCCGGAACTGGTGCACGGCGGCGGCCGGGGCGGGCGCTTCGAACTGCGCGCCGCGCCGTCGGAAGAGTCCGGCATGTCGCCGCGCGAAATCTGGTGCAACGAGGCGCAGGAGCGCTACGTGCTGGCCATTCCGCCAGACCGCCTCGACCAGTTCCGGGCAATGTGCGAACGCGAGCGCTGCCCGTTTGCGGTACTGGGCGAGGCCACCGAAGCCAACCATCTGCTGGTGACCGACCGCCATTTCGGCAACGCGCCGGTGGACGTCGATCTCGAGGTGATCCTCGGCAAGCCGCCGCGGATGACGCGCGACGTGGCGCACCAGGATGCGACGCCGGGACCGCTGGCGCTCGACGGCATCGATCTGCTGGAGGCGGCGTATCGCGTGCTGGCGATGCCGGGCGTGGCGTCGAAGATGTTCCTGATTTCAATCGGCGACCGTTCGGTGGGCGGCATGACCGCGCGCGACCAGTGCGTCGGTCCCTGGCAGATCCCCGTGGCCGACTGTGCGATCACCCTGGCTGGCTATCAGACCCGCCGCGGGGAAGCGTTCTCGATTGGCGAAAAGGCGCCGCTGGCGTTGATCGATGCCCCGGCCTCGGGCCGCATGGCGATCGTCGAGGCGATCACCAACCTGGCAGCCGCGCGCGTTGAAGGCCTCGCGCAGGTCAAGCTGTCGGCCAACTGGATGGCGCCTGCCGGGCATCCGGGCGAGGATGCCGCCCTGTACGACACGGTCTCCGCGGTGTCGGATTACTGCCAGGCGCTCGGCGTCAGCATCCCGGTCGGCAAGGATTCGATGAGCATGAAGACCGTCTGGGAGGCGGACGGAGAGAAGAAGTCGGTGACCTCGCCGATCTCGCTGGTGATCTCGGCGTTCGCGACCACGCCCGATGCGACTGCGCATCTGACGCCCCAGTTGCGGACCGATGCCGGCGACAGCGATCTCGTCCTGGTCGATCTGGGAAAGGGCAGGAACCGCCTTGGCGGATCGAGTTTCGCCCAGGCCTTCAAGCAGGTGGGCGACCGTTGCCCGGATGCGCCGGCCGCCGCCGCCCTGATGGCGTTCTTCGATACCGTGCAGGCGCTCAATGCAGCGGGCAAGCTGCTGGCCTACCATGACCGCTCGGACGGCGGCCTGTTCGCCGCGTTGTGCGAAATGGCCTTTGCCGGGCACTGCGGCATCGATATCGACGTCGACGAGTTGTGCCTCGACCAGATTCGTCACGAAATCGAGGACGCGGGTCTGCCCGAGCCTGCGGCCCTGCCCGAGCAAGGCTATGCCACGGGCATTTTCAATGCCCTGTTCAACGAGGAGGCCGGTGCAGTGCTGCAGGTCCGCCGCGCCGACACCCCGGCGGTGATGCAGGCCTTTATCGCAGCCGGCCTGCGCGGAGCCTTCCACGTCATCGGCCACGTCAATGGCAGCGACCGCGTGCGGGTGCGGCGCGAGGCCAGGCTGATCCTGGACGAATCGCGCATCGATCTGCAATCCGCCTGGGCGCGCACCAGCTACGAAATCGCGAAACTGCGCGACAACCCGGCGTGCGCCGAACAGGAATATGCAAGCCATGCCGACCAGGACGATCCGGGCCTGCGCTATGCGCTGGGCTTCGACGCCGAGGAGGACGTCGCGGCGCCCTGCATCGCGACCGGCAGGCGGCCGCGGGTGGCGGTGCTGCGCGAGCAGGGCGTCAATGGGCAGGTCGAGATGGCCGCCGCGTTCGATGCCGCCGGCTTTGCCGCAGTCGACGTGCACATGAGCGACATCCTGGCTGGCAGGGTGGAACTGTCGGGATTTTCCGGCCTCGCCGCATGCGGTGGCTTCAGTTATGGCGACGTGCTCGGCGCTGGCGGAGGCTGGGCCAAGTCGATCCTGTTCAACGCGCGTGCGCGCGACCAGTTTGCCGCGTTCTTCGAGCGCACCGACACCTTCGCGCTGGGGGTGTGCAACGGCTGCCAGATGATGAGCCAGCTGCACGACCTGATCCCGGGCGCGGCGGCCTGGCCGCGCTTCGAGCGCAACCTGTCGGAACAGTTCGAGGCACGCTTTGCGCTGGTCGAAGTGCTGGCTTCGCCCTCGCTGTTCTTTGCCGGCATGGCCGGTTCGATGATGCCCATCGTGGTGTCGCACGGCGAAGGCCGGGTCGATTTCCGCGATCCTGGCCATGCGTCGCAGGCATTGCCGACGCTGCGTTATGTCGATCACCATGGTGCGCCGACCGAGACCTATCCGATGAATCCCAATGGCTCGACAGGCGGCCTGACCGGCTTCACCACGGCCGACGGACGCTTCAGCATCCTGATGCCGCATCCGGAGCGCGTGTTCCGTGCCGCACAGTTGTCGTGGAAACCGCCCGGAACGGGCGAGGCGGGCCCTTGGCTGCGGATGTTCCGCAATGCCCGGCGTGCGGTTGGGTGATGCATGCCGACTATGAGAAAATGCTTGGCTCTGCTGTACTGAGTCCGGCCAGCCCGGCTCTGGATTCCATTTATGAATGCACCCGAAAATCTCCTGACGGATGACGACCTGCGCGCGCAAGTCAAGCTGCTGGGCACCCTGCTGGGCCAGGCCCTGCTGCAGTTTGCCGGCGAAGACGTTTTCGAGACGGTCGAAACGCTGCGCCGCGGTTTTGCCGACCTGCACCAGCAGGAGGACCAGCGGCGCCGCACCGAGTTGATGGCGTTGATCGATGCCATGCCTGCCGACAAGGTCGAGCTGGTGGTGCGTGCGTTCTCGAGCTATTTCATGCTCGTGAACGTTGCCGAAGAGAGTTTTGCGCATCGCAACCGCCGCCGCATGCTGTCGCACGGGCTGGCGTTGTGGGAAGGCTCGTTCGACCGCACCCTGGCCGACCTCAAGGCCCAGGGCATCACGTCGAATACCCTGCAGGACATGCTCAATCGCCTGCACTATGCACCGGTGTTCACTGCGCACCCGACGGAAGCGCGGCGCCGTGCAGTCATGGAGGTCATGCGTCGGGTGTTCCTGATTTGCGACCAGATGTACAACTCCACGCTCGGCGTCAACGACCAGCGGGAGCTCGAAATGCAGCTCGCTTCGGAGATCCGGGTGATGTGGCGGACCGACGAATTGCGCAGCGCCAAGCTCGAAGTGCGCGACGAAGTGCGGAACGGACTGTATTACGTGCGGGAAAGCCTGTTCGAGGCAGTGCCGAAAGCCTATTACTATTTCGAGAAGGCCCTGCGCAAGCATTACGGGATGAACGCCGAGGGCGTCTGCCCGGTCAGCCTGCCGAGCTTCATCCGCTTCGGCTCCTGGATCGGCGGCGACCGCGACGGCAATCCCTTCGTGACCGCCGATGTGACCGAATGGACGGTGCATACGCAGATGCAGGAAGCGCTCCAGGAGTATCGGGCGCGCGTGCTCGACCTGCGCCAGACGCTGACCCACAGCAGCGGCTGGTGCACCCCTTCAGAAGCTTTCCTGGCGCGCCTGGCCGAATACGAGGAAGAGTACGGCGAACAGGTGTTCCGCGGCACCGCCGTGCAGATCTACAGCCGCGAGCCCTATCGCCGCATGGCGGCGGTGATGCTGGCGCGGCTCGATGCGAACCTGTCCTATGTCCATCAATGCCTGGCCGACGTGCCGAGCTTCACCTCGCATCTGGCCTATGAAAATGCTGCCGCGTTCCTCGACGACCTCTATCTGGTGCGCGACTCGCTGATCAGCCACGGCGACCGCATCATCGCGACGCAGGATCTGCAGGCGCTGATCAGGCTGGTCGAGAGTTTCGGATTTCATCTGCTGCAGCTCGACATCCGCCAGGAGTCGACCGTCCACACCCGAACGGTGGCGGCCGTGCTGCGCCAGATCGACCCCGATTTCGACTATGGCGGCGCCTCTGAGGATGACCGTCTCGAGCGCCTGTCGGCCTGGATTGGCCACATCGACCCGATCGAGGTCAGGGACCGCGAGCTCGACGACGAGGCGCGCGAGACGCTTGCGGTGTTCCGGCGCATGGCCAAGCTGCAGGCCGAGGTCGGTGACGAAGTGTTCGGCACCTATGTGATTTCGATGACTCACAACGCTTCCCACGTCATGGAAGTGATGCTGCTGGCGCGACTGGTCGGCTTGTGCGGCCATAGCGGTCGCGACTGGTTCTGCCGCATTCAGGTGGCGCCGCTGTTCGAAACGGTGGACGACCTGAAGCACAGCGATCCGATCCTCGACCAGTTGCTGACGAACAAGGTCTACCGCGCGCTGGTGGCGGCCAATGGCAATCGCCAGGAGGTCATGCTCGGCTATTCGGATTCGTGCAAGGACGGCGGCATTCTGGCATCGAACTGGAACCTCTATCAGGCGCAGCTTTCCATCATCGCGCTGACCCAGCATTACGGCGTCGAGTGCAGGCTGTTCCACGGACGCGGCGGCACGGTCGGGCGCGGCGGCGGACCTACGCACGATGCGATCCTGTCGCAGCCGCCCGGCACGGTCAACGGCGAGATCCGTTTCACCGAGCAGGGCGAGATGCTGTATTACAAGTACAGCAATCCCGAAACGGCCAATTACGAAATCGGCATGGGCGTCACCGGCCTGCTCAAGGCCAGCGCCACGGCACTCGCGCATAGCGACGTGCGCTACCCGCAGGCGTATCTCGACCGGATGCGCGACATCGCTGCGGCGGGCGAGAAAACCTACCGTGCGCTGATCGGAATGCCGGGCTTCATCGACTATTTCTACGAGAGCACGCCGGTCAGCGAAATCGGCCTGCTCAACATCGGCAGTCGTCCGTCGCATCGCAAGAAGGCAGACCGCTCGCTGGGATCGATTCGCGCCATTCCCTGGGTGTTCGGCTGGGCGCAGTCGCGCCATACGCTGCCGGCCTGGTATGGCATCGGCAGCGCGCTGCAGGACTTTATCGGCAGGCACCCGGATGGTCTCGGGCAGCTGCAGGCGATGTACCGCGAGTGGCCGTTCTTCCGCAGCCTGCTGTCCAACGTGCAAATGGCCCTGACCAAGGCTGACATGGAAATTTCCGAGGAATACGCACGCCTGTGCGACCATCCCAACACGATGACGGTCTATCGCTCGATCGCCGATGAGTATGCGCTGACCGTGACCGGGGTCAAGCAGGTCGCCCAGATCGAGTCCCTGCTGGAAGACAACCTGCTGCTGAGCCTGTCGATCTCGCGCCGACGTCCCTATATCGACCCCATCAACCATATCCAGGTACGCATGCTGAAACGCTATCGCAGCGAGACGGTCGGGGAGTCCGAAAAGGATTCCTGGCTGACGCCGCTCAAGCGCACGATCAATGCCATTGCCGCCGGGATGCGCAACACCGGCTGACCATGGAGAACGGTGTTCCGCCCGCTCTATCGAGCCAGCCGAAACGGCGCGGACTGATCGTCTCGATCGGGCTCAACGTTGTACAGCTGGTGGTGATTTGCGTCCTGGTCCTGTACGCCTTCATGCTCAATGTCGATCTGGGCGATGTGAAGCGGCGGCTGTCGAAGGAAGTCGAAAACCACCAGCTGACCGAGAGCTATCTGGTCGAAACGCGCAACCAGCTGACGGACAGCCTGCGCGAGGTCGAGCAGCTCAAGGCGCAGCTGGCGTACAAGGAATCCGATTACCAGGCAACGACAGGTTCCTCGCCCGCCTTGCCGGTGGTCATCAATTTCCGATCGTCGATCCTGGGCAAGGGGCTGGTTGCCGTGATCGAGAACACCAGCGACCGCTATCTGCCCGTCATGCTCTCGGTGCGCAACCCCGCCTTGTCGGTAGCCAAGCGCTTCAAGCTCCAGCTCGAACCAAAATCCAGCACCGACTTCGGCCACCTTGAAGGATGGCAGTTTGCGGCAGGCGACGAGCTGAGCCTCTACAGCGACGGATTCGGCACCCTGAACGTCACGGTCCCGTGACCTTCTCCCCTTCGCCTGCGCTTGACGTCCCGGGTCGCGCCGTCTCGAGCCGCGGCGCACCCGCCACCTGCCGGCGATCAGGGCGCGTATTGCGTCGGGGCGATGCTCCCGGGTCGGGCCACGGACCGGTCTGGATTTCAGGTCCCACATGTGATAAAAGACAACGATATCCCTTAATTAGGATTGCAAAATGTCGTCCTCGACACTGGCGCTGCTGCAGAAATACAGCGTACCCGGACCCCGCTACACGTCGTATCCGACCGCCCCTTACTTCCACACCGGTTTTGGCGAAGCCGACTGGGCCGATGCGCTGGCTGCGCCGGCACCGGATCGCGGCCTGTCGCTCTACGCGCATATTCCGTTCTGTGATTCGCTCTGCTACTACTGCGGCTGCAACATGGTGGCCACCCGGGACTACAGCAAGACCCAGCCCTACCTGGCGATGCTCGACCGGGAAATGGCACGCACCGCCGAGCTGGTCGGCAGGGGCCGTGTTGCGCACCAGCTGCACTGGGGCGGCGGCACGCCCACCTATCTGAATCCCGACGACATCGGTCGGCTGATGGGCATGATGCGCCAGTACTTCATCCTGGCGCCTGAAGCGGAGATCAGCTGCGAGGTCGACCCGCGCGAACTGACCCGGGGACATCTGGAAGCCTTGCGCGAATCGGGCTTCAACCGCGTGTCTTTCGGGGTCCAGGACATGGATCCGGACGTGCAGCAGGCAGTCAACCGCATCCAGCCCGAAGCGCTGATTCAGCAGGTCATCGACTGGTCACGCGAACTGGGGTTTTCCAGCATCAACCTCGACCTCATCGTCGGCTTGCCGAAGCAGACCGTCGCAAGCTTCAGCCGTACGCTGGAGCGGGTGGTGGCGTGGGCGCCTGATCGCCTGGCGGTGTTTGCCTATGCCCACGTGCCCTGGCTCAAGAAGCATCAGCAACTGATCCAGGAAACCGACCTGCCTGATTCGGCAACCCGTCTCGGCCTGCAGCAGGTGGTCAACGAGATGCTGGGTGCGGCAGGTTACGTCAATATCGGGCTTGACCACTTTGCGCGACCGGAAGACGAACTGGTGCGCGCGCAGCAGGACAAGACCCTGTGGCGCAATTTTCAGGGCTACACGACGCACAAGAACAGCGACATTCTCGCCTTCGGCGCCTCCAGCATCAGCCAGACGGCCGATGTCTACATGCAGAACGAGAAGAACCTGAAGCGCTACCAGGAACGCATCGCTGCAACCGGATTCGCCGTGGAGCGCGGCTTGAAGCTCACACGCGACGACCAGATCCGGCGTGATGCCATCACCCGGGTGATGTGCGACCTGGAACTCGATTTCTCCGCTTTCGGCAGCGAGTGGGGCATCGGCTTTGCCGACTATTTTGCCGATGCGTTCGACGGCCTGCGCCCGCTGGCCGATGACGGGTTGATCCTGCTGGATGACGACAGGATCAGCGTCACGCAGACTGGCCGGCTGTTCCTGCGCAATATCGGGATGTGCTTCGATCGTTACCTGAAGCAGGAATCGACGAACCGCCCGCGTTACTCCAAGACAGCCTGAGCAAAAACGCCGACGCGCCCCCGGGCGGCCCGGCGGCGGTGGGTTTGGCGCGTCCCCCCGGGATGGGCGGGGCCCGCGCGCCATTTGTCCCGGGGCCGGGAGCAAGGCCGA
>JAYRNU010000053.1:0-19928 GCA_041912015.1 Thiobacillus sp.
CGCGACGAACTGGCCGAAGCGGGCGCCTATCTGTTCATTCTGCGCATGGAGATGTCCGGCGAGGATCCGACGCCCTGCATCGATTTGCCGCAGTTCGACGAGGTCGCCATGTTCCTCGCAGTGCTCGACCGCATCGCTCGCGCGGCGCTGGCGAATCGTCTTCCCACGCTGCACCTGGCGGGGTTTCCGCCGCCCGTGGATGCCGCGATGGAATGGACCACCGTGACGCCCGATCCGGCCGTGATCGAGATCAACACCGCGCCGAGCGTCGACGCCGCGAGCTTCCTGGCGCGCAGCCGCGAAATCTATGCGGCGGCTGCCGAACAGGGCCTCGCGCCCTATCGTCTGTATTTCAACGGCGCCGTGGCGGACTCGGGTGGCGGCGGCCAGATCACCCTGGGCGGCCCGACGCCCGAATCCAGCCCCTTCCTGCTGGAACCGCGACTGCTGCCGCGCCTGGTACGTTTTCTGAACCGCCATCCGGCCCTGTCATACCTGTACGCCCACGATTTCGTCGGCAGCAGCGGCCAGTCGGTGCGCCCCGACGAGCGCGGCAGCGACGCCTTCGACGAACTGAATCTCGCGCTGACGCTGCTGGACCGGCAGGCGACGCTGACGCCCGAACTGCTGTGGCACAGCCTGGCGTCGTTTCTGTGCGACGCCGCCGGCAACAGCCATCGCGCCGAGACCAACATCGAAAAGCTCTGGAACCCGTTCCTCGCCGGTCGCGGCAAGCTGGGCCTGGTCGAGTTTCGCGCCCTGCGCATGCAGCACACACCGGAACGCGCCACCGCGCTGGCCTGCCTGCTGCGCGGCGTGGTGGCAATGCTGGCACGCGGCCATTACACCCTGCCCCTGCTCGACTGGGGGCGTGAACTCCACCAGCGCTTCGCCCTGCCGTTCTACCTGGAGCAGGACCTCGACGCCGTGCTGAAAACCCTGACCTCGGCAGGCCTCGCACTCGGCGATGCGATCGAGGCGGTGCTGCGGCGCGAGGAATTCCGCATCTTGGGCCAGGTGGACCTGCCCGGCTGCACGCTCGAGGTGCGGCGCGCGCTCGAATTCTGGCCCCTGCTCGGCGACGCCGCCAGCCCCGAGCAGGGCGGCAGTTCCCGCCTGGTCGATGCCAGCACGGTGCGGCTGGAGCTGCGGCTGCGGCTGCAGGCAGACGACGAAACGGACTGGCATGGCTGGCAGGTCCTTGCTGCGGGGGTGAATCTGCCGATGCGGCAGGAGCGCGATGCGCGCGGCGCGCTCAAGGTGTTCGGCTTGCGCTATCGCAGCTTCGTTCCGGGCTGGGGCCTGCACCCCGCGCTGGGCCTCCAGGCGCCCGTCCAGCTGCTGCTGCGCCATCCTCGACGAGCCGCCGACCATCTCGTCACGCTTCATGAATGGCGCGCCGACGGCGAGGCCTATGCCGGCCTGCCCGCGGATCTAGCCGCTGCCAGCGCGCGCCGCGCCGAGCGGATCGCGCTCGAGATCGTGCCGCGCGACCCGGCGTTTGCCCAGCGGACCGCGCCGGCCCTCGCACTGAACCCGTTCTGCCTCGATCTGCGCGCGATCGCCGACTGAACGACCTGCATGACGCGTCTGCGACAGGCCAGGCGTTTCCGCTTCCGCCGTGGCACGCCCGCCCAGATGGTCGAGGGACTCAGCCCAGTGCCGTTGCCGGTTCGCGTTCGGGCCGACGGCCGGTCTCGGACGCGCTGCCCAGGCCGACCTCTGCTTCTTCGATCGGCGCGAGCGGATCGGCGCCGATGGTGCCGACAAACAGGCGCCACGACCCGGGATCGCTGAGCTCGTCGAGCCGCGCACGGGCGTAGGCGATGCGCGCGTCGAGGCCGAGTCGCCGCGATTCGTCGACGTTGCGCGGGTTTTGCGCGAAGTGCGTCAATTCGCCGAGGTTGTGCGTCCAGTGCGCAATATCGCGCTCGCGCTTGGCCAGCAGGCGCTGCCGGTACCAGTCGGACTCGAGCATCGCCTCGCGCGTGAACATGACCCGGATCTCCGGCGCATGCACATCCAGTCCGCGGTAGTGGCCGAACGCCATGATCGCGAGCAGCGCCTTGAGCGGCGGGCAGGCCTCGTCAATGCTGCCATCCTCGAAGTAACGCCTGGCCACACGTTCCTGGGCTTCGACGATGTTGTGCACGCCATCCGCAAAGACCGCCCGGTCCTGCGTTTCGGGCTTCAGAATCGCCTCGGTGAAGACTTCGCGCGGATTGTCGAAAATCTTGCCCATGTAATGCGCGACGAAACGCTCGTTGATGCGGTAGCCGAGCCGGCTCGCGAGCACCCGCCGTCCATCGAAGTCGAAATCCTCCAGCGGATCCATGTAGCCCTGCCCGATGAGCCAGGCGGCGGCGCGGTGTTCGCTCCGCATCCGCGCCCAGATTTCCGGCACCAGCAGGCTGATGTCGTGGTCGACGCGCATCTGCGGCCCGATATGGCCGGCCGGGGTCGAGAAGCCGTCATGCCCGGTCAGGATCATCGAAACGAGCGCATTGTTGAGGTCGGCAGTGGGTCGCAGGGCGTTGAACGGCCCCTTGGTCAGCGCACCTTCGGATCCCGCGCCGGTGGTCGATGGCGACGTCCCGGTCAGGGAACAGATGTAGTCCATGAACAGTTCCGGCAGCGCCTGATAATGGATCGGATTGTAGACCGCGAGGGGCCGGATGCCTGGTCCCGGCGGGTTGTTGCGGCGCCCCGACAGGACCGCGTCGACGCTCACGCATACCGGCAGGTCGGCGGCCAGCTTGCGGTGGAAGCGCATGCCCATTTCCGCCGCGTACTTGCGCATCGGCTGGGCAATGTCGGGGCGCAGCTGCAGGTAGCGCGGGTTCTTCGACGGCTTGCCGTCGACCAGCCGTGGCCGCGCCGACGAGACGGCGATCTGCCCGGCACTGGCGGCTTCCAGCAGCAGGTCGCGCATCGGCGGCGTATAGCTGTACAGGCTCATGACGTCCTCGACTTCGGCCTCGAGCGCCGCGCCGCTCAGCGGTTCGAAGTTGGAGATGAAGTTGCCGGGCAGGGCCATGTCGGCCTCGGCCTGCTTGTCGTAGCCGGGGATGACGGCATCGTCCGGGCGCTGGAACAGGCGCATCTCGCAGTTGTGCGTCAGCTTGACGCTGGCAGGCTGGGTCTGCCCCAGCCTGCAGCCGATCATCCTCGACGCCGGTGCGACCACCGAAACCGTGATGTCGTCTTCCATCTGGACCTTCTCAGCGGGAATGAAATCCTGCCGCAGCTTGAAGGTGCGCCACTGTTCGTCGTCGTCGAAGCCTACTCGCAGATAGCTCGCGATGATGCGGCGGCCGAACATCTTGAGTTCATGGCCGGGCGCGCCGTCCACCACGTCAACCGTAAGTTCCTCGTCCCAGTTGTCCTCCCACTCCGGCCGATAGAATCGCTTGATGAGGAACACCAGTGCCAGGATGCGCGGCGGGATGCTGCCGAGCCAGGCGTTGTAGGCGTCGGTATAGCTCGACGAAGGCGTCAGCAGCTTGATGACCGAGCCGAGGCTGCGTTCCATGCTCAGGGGCTTGCGCGAAGCGTCCCGGTCCTCGTGCGCGAAGTCGGGCTTGAAGCGCGTGCTGAAATCGGCCTCGAAGATGCTGCGCACCCAGGCGATGTCGCGTTCGAGGTCGTCGATGAACAAGGGACCGTACAGCACCGCGTCCTCGAGCGACTTGGAAATTTCCGACTTGCCGCCACCCGATACGGTGCAAGGCTTGTGGCAGAAGGTGCCCTCGGGCTCGATGCCGACCAGACGCCAGGACGGCGCGCCAGGATGGCGCCGCATCTCCACCTTGTAGCCGTTCGGCTGCATGTAGATCTTGCCCGGAATCAGGCGAATGCGGTGCATCCGGCCGTCGTGCTCCCAGGTGATGCTCTGGGCATTGAGGTCGAAGCGCACGGTCTGCGGCACGTAGATGATGTCCGGATAGTTGACGTCCACGGCGTGCCCTTCGGGCATGACGCGCATGAACCTGCCGTAGCGCGCCTGCATGTCCTGATACGAATAGCCCGGCTCGCGGGTGACGCTGTCGACACCGTATTCCTCGCCGTGATTGCGGCACTGGAACAGCAGTGCGCCGCCCGCGTGCTCTTCTTCCGCCAGGCCATAGAGGTTGGCCGCGAAGCTGATCTGGGTCTTGACCTCCTTCTTGCAGTAACCGAAGTAGTTGTCGGCGAGGATGGTGACCATGACGCCGCTCGCATCCCGGGCAGTGAGCTTGAACGCCTGGCCGTCGTTGTAGCGCTCGTCCGCCTGTTTCCAGCACATGCCCTCGCGTCGCTGACGTTCGTTCGCCGCATCCCAGTGCGGCAGGCCCAGCTCGCGTTTGGTCAGCTGCGTCAGATGCGGCGCCAGCACGACACAACCGGTGTGTCCGCTCCAGTGCTCGACGTCGAGGGCTGCGTCATGCTCCGGCAGCAGCGGGTTGCCGCCGTTGCCGAAGATGCTTTCGACGAAATCCAGATTGCTGACCAGGTTGCCGGGCGCGAAGAAGCGGATCTCCATGCTCTTCTCCGGCGACACGCCAGGAATGGCCGGACAGATGACGGGGCGCAGCAGCAGCGAGACGAACATGCGCGCGGGCTCGGGCTGGTTGACCGCGTAGGGCAAGCGCAGCAGGTCACGCGGTGGATTGAAGGCATGCGCGAGCATGCGGGCAAAGACCTCGCGCGGCACCGCCTTCTTGTCCCCGGGAATCGGCAGGCCGCCTTCGGCGACATGGAACAGACCCTTGGTGGTGCGCCGGTCGCTGGCCGGATTGTGCAGCACCCCCTGGCGCACGCGATAGCTGGAGACGATGTCGGAGCGGAACACGTTCGAATCGACCGGCAGCGACAGCTCGCGCGCAAGGCCCTCGTGGTCGAGGATGAACGTCTGCCCCGGCAATTGCGGAATCCCGTCCACGCCTTCGAGGTAGCGCTGGAGAAAGTCCTGGATGCGCCGGTCGGCCGGGTTCAGGTATTCGGACAGCAGCCAGTTCTTGGCGCGGTAGGCCATCAGCAGGTCGTGCGCCACGTCCATGAACGCGTCGCTCTCCTGTCCGCGCACGAATGGCTGTCCGGATGATGCCAGCTTCAGGTTGATGTAAAGCCGCAGGTTGATCAGCTCGCGCTGCACGGCATCGGACGGGCCCGGGCCCGGATTGTTGAAGCTATTCATGGCTGTTTCCTGTTCCTCGAACCTGCAACTTATAACCCAATTATGCCGTCGGCCCAAACCTGACCGATCACAGGGCCTGACGAATTTCAGCCCGTGCAGGTACCGACCCGCAAGGGCCGGACGTCGCGCCCGATCGGCACCGGTCCGACCCGCCAGATCTCGTCGCAATATTCGCGAATGCAGCGATCGGAGGAGAATTTCCCGCTGCGCGCGGTATTCAGGATGCTCATGCGGGTCCAGTGCTCGGCATCGAGATACGCCTCGTCGACCGCAGTCTGGCAGTCGAAGTAGCTCTGGAAATCGGCGCACAGCATGTACGGGTCGTGATACAGCAGGTTGTCGAGCAGCGGGCGGAACAGCGTGCCGTCGCCGCGCGAGAAGAATCCGTCGCGAATCAGGTCGATCGCGGCACGCAGGTCCGGACTGGCAGAATAATGGTGCATCGGGTCGTAGCCTTCGCGCTTGCGACGGGCCACTTCCTCGGCGGTCAGTCCGAACAGGAAGAAGTTTTCAGCGCCCGCCTCCTCGCGGATTTCGATGTTGGCGCCATCCAGGGTGCCGATCGTCAGCGCGCCGTTCATCATGAATTTCATGTTGCCGGTTCCGGAAGCCTCCTTGCCGGCGGTCGAGATCTGCTCCGACAGCTCGGCGGCTGCATACAGGGCCTGGCCAGTGCGAACGTTGAAGTCCGGAACGAACACGACTTTCAGGCGCCCGTTCACCACCGGATCGCGGTTGACCACCTCGGCCACCGCGGTCACCAGGCGGATCATGAGCTTGGCCATGGCGTAACTCGGCGCAGCCTTGCCGCCGAATATGAACGTGCGTGGCGCGAGTTCGATGGCCGGGTTGGATCGGATCCGGTGATACCGGGCGACGATGTGCAGCACGTTCAGATGCTGGCGCTTGTACTCGTGGATGCGCTTGACCTGAACGTCGAACAGCGTGTCCGGATCGAGGGCGATGCCGGTGACGCGCCGTACCCAATCCGCGTAGCGCGCCTTGTTTGCGCGCTTGATGTCACGCCACTCGGCATGGAGGTCCGGATCGTCGAGCAAGCCCTCGAGCTCGCGCAGCCGCGTCAGGTCGGTCAGCCAGCCGTCGCCGAGACGCCGTCCGAGCAGCGCGGCAAGACGTGGATTGGCCAGCGCCAGCCAGCGCCTTGGCGTGACGCCGTTGGTCTTGTTGGAGAACTTCTCCGGCATGAACGCATGGAAGTCGGTCAGCACGTCCTGTTTGAGCAGCTCGGTGTGCAGGACCGCCACCCCGTTGATCGCATGGCTGCCGATGCATGCCAGGTGCGCCATGCGCACATAGCGTTCGCCGCTTTCGTTGATCAGCGACAGCCGGGCGACGGTATCGGTATCGCCGAGGCAGGCCCAGCGGATGCCGTCGAGGAAATTGGCATTGATTTCATAGATGATTTCCAGGTGGCGCGGCAGTAGACGCGCCAGCAGGTTCGCCGGCCACTGCTCGAGCGCCTCGGGCAGCAGCGTGTGGTTGGTGTAGGAAAAGGTGCGCCGGGTCACGTCCCATGCGGTCGTCCATGCCATGTCGTGCTCGTCGACCAGCAGCCGCATGAGTTCGGCCACGGCGATGGCAGGGTGGGTGTCGTTGAGCTGCACGGCGAACTTCTCGTGAAAGCGCCGCAACGGAATCCCCTGCACGTGCATGATGCGCAGCATGTCGCGGAGCGAGCAGCTGACGAAGAAATACTGCTGCGCGAGCCGCAGCTCCTTGCCCTCGATTCGCTCGTCGTTCGGGTACAGCACCTTGGTCAGGTTCTCCGACTCGATCTTGCGGTGAACCGCGCCCCAGTAGTCGCCGCGATTGAAGGTGGAGAGATCGAAGGACTCCACTGCCTTGGCGCACCACAGGCGCAGGGTGTTCGCCGTGCGGTTGTGATAGCCGAGGATCGGCGTGTCGTACGGCACGCCCAGCACGCTGCGGGACGGCACCCAGCGCACGCGCGTGCGACCGTGCGCGTCCTCGACGCGCTCGGTATGCCCGCCGAGCGGGACTTCCACCGCCCACTCCGGACGCACGATTTCCCATGGATTGCCGTTGCGCAGCCAGGTGTCGGTCTTCTCGACCTGCCAGCCATCGACGATGCCCTGAGCGAAGATGCCATGCTCGTAGCGGATGCCATAACCCAGCGTCGGGATTTCGAGCGTCGCCAGCGAATCCAGGAAACAGGCTGCCAGCCGCCCGAGGCCGCCGTTGCCGAGTCCGGGCTCCACCTCCTGCTCGAGCAGCGCGTCGTAGTTCAGGCCCAGTTCGGCGACCGCCTGACGCAGCGGCTTCTCGATATCGAGGTTCAGGATGTTGTTGGCCAGGTGCGGGCCGGGCAGGTATTCGGCAGACAGGTACACCACCGTGCGCGCGCCCTGCTGCATGTAGGTCTCGGCAGTGTCGGTCCAACGCGCCAGCAGGCGGTCCCGCACCGTGTAGGCCAGCGCCATGTAGTAGTCGTGCTGGTTCGCCAGACCGGGAAACTTGCCGAGCACGAAGAACAGGTTGTCCAGAAAGGCGCGCTGCAGGCAGGCCTTCGACAGACCCGTGCGACTGGTCTCGGCCGGGGGACGATATTCGAGTTCCTGCGGTAGGTTCATGTCGTGACCGTTGGTTGGGGCGCCACTTACTCTTGCAAGCAGGGTGCCAACTCGTCGAGGCTTCCGGACGTCCTGCCAATCGCCTGTCCATGCCGGTATCGCCGAATACCGCGCGCAACAGGGCGACAAGCCTGCACCAGGCAGGTGCGGGGCGCACCAATCTGTTGCGACAGTTCGCCGCAGATCCTGGTGGAACCCCGTGGCAGCAACGGATGTCAATTGGCTTGCGACTTGCTTCTGATTCGAACGCATCCCCTGCTCATGCCGAAGGAACCGTCTCACCATGCTCAAACTCGTCTTGCTGCGCCACGGCGAAAGCCTGTGGAACCGCGAAAATCGCTTCACCGGCTGGACCGATGCCGACCTGTCCGAGACCGGCAGGCTCGAGGCGATCCAGGCCGGACGTCTGCTGCGCGACCACGGCATCGTGTTCGATGGTGCCTACGTCTCGGTCCTGAAGCGGGCGATCCGCACGCTGTACCTGGCGAAGGAGGCGATGGATCAGATCTGGCTGCAGGAAACCAAGGACTGGCGTCTCAACGAGCGGCACTATGGCGCCTTGCAGGGACTCAACAAGGCCGAAGTGGCGGAACATTACGGCGAGGAACAGGTGCATGTGTGGCGCCGCAGCTACGACATCCGCCCCCCTGAGCTCAGCACCTCCGACCCGCGCCACCCCCGGTTCGACAGGCGTTATGCCAGGATCTCAGCCGATCGTCTGCCGTCCGCGGAATCGCTCGCCGACACCCTGGTCCGCGTGCTGGAGGCCTGGCACGAAGCGATTCTGCCCGATCTGCAGGCCGGCAAGACCCTGCTCGTCGCAGCGCACGGCAACAGCCTGCGCGCCCTCGTCAAACATCTCGACTCCATCTCGGACACCGACATCGTCGAACTGACGATCCCCACCGGGGTGCCGCTGGTATACGAATTCGACGACGCGCTCCGCGTCCTCGACCGCTACTATCTGACGGCTGAAAGCGGCCATCGCGTGGCCGCCTGAACAGCGGGCTGCCTATCGCCAGGACGGTTACAGCGCCCGCGAGATGCGGCGCAGGCTGTCGTCCTCGGGATGCACTTCGATACGGAACCCGAGGCTTTCCACGAGTTTCAGCATGGTGCGGTTGGTACCGAGCACCTCGCCCTCCATGACCTTGAGCCCCCTGCTCCGGGCCACATCCATCAGCACGTCCATGAGCTTGTGGCCGATTCCCTGCTTGTGCCAGTGATCATCCACCACCAGGGCGAATTCGCATGATTCGCCGTCGAGGTTGATGGCGTAGCGCGCCACCCCCAGCTCGACTTCGCTACCGTCGATTTCGGTGACGGCGAGCAGCGCCATCTCGCGCGTGTAGTCGATTTGCGTCAGTCGCGCCAGCATCGCCGGCGAGAGTTCGCGCACCGCATCCATGAAGCGGAAATACTTGGTCTCCTCGGACAGGCTGCGCACGAACGCCTGGGTCAGCTCCGCGTCTTCGGGACGAATCGGTCGAATCACCACGTTGGCGCCATCGGGCAACTGCCAGTGCGACACCAGATGCGCCGGATAGGGATGAATCGCCATGTGGCCGTAGCGGTCGGCCGACGGCACGCGCGGCGCGATGACGATGCGGGCATCGAGCGCCAGCGCACCGTGTTCGTCGATCAGCAGCGGGTTGATGTCGAGCTCGGACAGCCAGGGCAGTTCGCAGACCATCTCCGACAAACGCAACAGCACGTTTTCGAGCGCAGCCATGTCGACCGGCGGGCGGTTGCGGAACGCACCCAGCAAGGTCGCCATGCGCGTGCCACCGATCAGGTCGCGGGCCAGGTAGCGGTTCAGCGGCGGCAGCGTGACAGCGCGGTCCTGGAAGGCTTCGACGTCGACCCCGCCCGCGCCGAACACGATCACCGGCCCCAGCACCGGGTCGGTGGTCATGCCCAGCAGCACCTCGCGCGCATGCGGCCGGCTCACCATCGGTTCGATGACGACGCCGTCGAGGGCGGCCGACGGCTGCACCCGCTTGACCTCGGCCAGCATCTCGCCGTAAGCCGAGCGTACCGCCTGCCCGCTGAACAGATTCAGGCGCACGCCATGCACATCGGACTTGTGACTGATGTCGGGCGAATTGATCTTCATCGCGACCGGGAATCCCATCTGCTGCGCCATCAGCATCGCCTCCATCGGGCTGCGCGCGATCAGCGTCTGCGCGACCGGGATGTGGAAGGCCGACAGCAGCGCCTTCGACTCGACCTCGTTGAGCAGGTGGCGGCCGTGCGCGAGCGCGCTCTCGATGATCAGGCGCGCACCCTCCACGTCAGGCTCGACCTGCTGCGACAGCGGCCCCGGGGTTTGCTGGAGCAGGCGCTGGTTTTCGTAGAACGCGGACAGGTAGGAGAACACCTCGACGGCGGGTTCGGGCGTGGCGAAGTAGGGAATGCCGGCGGCCTTGAACAGCTGCCGCCCGGCCTGCACCTGTGCCTCGCCCATCCAGCAGGTCAGCACGGGCTTGGACGCGCGCTTCGCCGCATCGATCACCGCTTCGGCCGCTTCCGTCGGCCGGGTCATGGCCTGCGGCGTCAGCATCACCAGAACGCCGTCGACCTGATCGTCCGCCAGGCAGCCCTCCACGGCTGCACGGTAACGGTCGGCCGCGGCATCGCCGATGATGTCGAGCGGATTGCTATGCGACCAGTTGGACGGCAACTGGCCATCGAGGCGTTCGAGCGTTGCCGGTGCAAGCTCGGCCAGGTTCACGCCCAGGTCGACGGCCCGGTCGGTCGCCATGACCCCCGGGCCGCCGCCGTTGGTGACGATCGCGAGGCGGTTGCCGCTTGGCCGGGTGTGGGAGGCCAGCGCCCGCGCCGAGGCGAACAGCTGCAGAATGGTGTTGACCCGCACCACGCCGGCGCGACGCACCAGGGCGTCGAACACCGCGTCCGATCCGACGAGCGCGCCGGTATGCGACTGCACGGCCTTGGAGCCGGCTGCATGGCGACCGACCTTGACCAGCACGATGGGCTTCAGGCGCGAGGTGGCGCGCAGTGCGCTCATGAAGCGGCGCGCATCGCGGATGCCCTCGATGTACAGCAGGATGCCGCGCGTCTTGCTGTCGTACGCCAGGTAATCGAGGATCTCGCCGAAATCGAGGTCAGCCGAGGCGCCGGTCGAGATCACGCTGGAAAAGCCGATGCCGTTGGTCTCGGCCCAGTCGAGCATGGCCGTGCACAGCGCGCCGGATTGCGAGACCAGTGCCAGATCGCCATTGAGCGTGGCACCCTGGCTGAAGGTCGCGTTCAGCCCGATGCCGGGACGCTGGATGCCCAGGCAGTTGGGACCGATGAAGCGGATGCCGTACTGCTTCGCCACCGACTTCAGCGCCTCCTCCATCGCCGCGCCTTCGGCCCCGACCTCGCGGAAGCCGGCGGACAGCACGATGGCATGGCGGATCCCGCGCTGGCCGCATGCTTCCATGATCGGCGCCACGGTCCGGGCCGGCGTGGCGATCAGCGCCAGTTCAGGCGTCTGCGGCAGGGCGGCGGCATGCGGGTAGCAGCGCTCGCCGAAAATGGTCTCGTGCTTCGGATTGACGGGATAGACCTCACCGTCGAAACCGGCATTGCGCAGGTTCCTGAACAGGATGCCGGCGACCGAGTCCTCGCGCTCGCTGGCGCCGAAGACCGCCACCGAGCGGGCATTGAACAGGGGATGCAGATAGTGTTGGGTCATGGCCTGTCGGGATGGGTTGCATGGAGGGATCGAAACGATGATCTGGTGTTATCGAAGCAAATCCTAGGCCAGACCTTGTTACAGCGCTATCTTGCCGGCAAGATAGTCGCTCATCCACCCCCCTCCTCGCCATGCATACCGCCTACATCACCCACCCCGCCTGCCTCAAGCACGACATGGGTGGCTGGCACCCGGAAAGCCCTGCGCGGCTGAACGCCATCGATGACCAGCTGCACGCGGCCCGACTGTTCGACTTCCTTGCACACCACGCAGCACCGGGCGTTCTGCGCAGCCAGCTGCTGCAGGTCCACGATGCCGCCTACCTCGACGCCGTGGAAGCCGCCGCGCCGAGCGAGGGCCTGCACCTGCTCGATCCCGACACGAGCATGAACCCTTTCACCCTCGAAGCCGCCAGGCGTGCAGCCGGCGGCGCGGTGCTGGCGGTCGACCTCGTGGTACAGGGCAAGGCGGCCAACGCCTTCGTCGCCTGCCGCCCCCCCGGCCACCATGCGACGCGCAACCGCGCCATGGGCTTCTGCATCTTCAACAACGTCGCCGTCGGGGCCGCCCACGCCCTCGAGCAGCATGGACTGGATCGGGTCGCCATCGTCGATTTCGACGTCCACCATGGCAACGGCACCGAGGACATCTTTCGCGACGATGCGCGCGTGATGCTGTGCTCGACCTTCCAGCACCCTTTCTATCCGTTCAGCGGCGCCGACACGGTCAGCGCGCACATCGTCAACGTGCCGCTGCCGGCGGGCACGACCGGCACGGCCTACCGCGAAGCCTTCACCACGCGGATCATGCCGCGCCTCGAAGCCTTCCGGCCGCAGATGCTGTTCTTTTCCGCCGGCTTCGACGGCCATCGCGATGACGACATGGCGCAGTTCGGCCTGGTGGAAGCGGATTACGTCTGGATCACCGAGCAGGTCATGGACGTGGCGGCACGCCATGCCGCAGGTCGGATCGTCTCGGTGCTCGAGGGCGGCTACGATCTCGGTGCGCTGGGACGCAGCGCGGCGGCGCACATCAAGGTCCTGGCCGGCCTGTGAACCGGGCTGCGAATGCCGGCATGCCGCCAGAAGACCGGGCTCCACGGCTTGCCTACCCGAACGTCAGCCCCATCGCCTCGCGCACGTCGCGCATCGTGTCGCGCGCCAGTTCCTGCGCCTTTTCGCAGCCGTCTGCCAGGATGTTGCGCACCTGATCGGGGTTCTCTTCATAGTAGTGCGCGCGTTCACGGATCGGGGCCAGTTCCTTGAGCACCGCATCGATGACCGGCTGCTTGCATTCGATGCAGCCGATGCCGGCGCTGGTGCAGCCTGCGGTCACCCACTGCCGCACGCCGTCGTCCGAGTAGACCTGGTGGAACTGCCATACGGGGCAATTGGAGGGATTGCCCGGATCGGTCCGGCGCACGCGCGCGGGGTCGGTCGGCATGGTGCGGATCTTTTTCGCCACCGTGTCCGGGTCTTCGCGCAAAGCGATCGTGTTGTTGTAGGACTTCGACATCTTCTGCCCGTCCAGTCCCGGCATTTTCGAAGCAGCCGTCAGCAGCGACTCGGGCTCGGCGAGGATCATCTTGCCCGAGCCTTCGAGATAGCCGAACAGACGCTCGCGATCGTTGAGCGACAGGTTCTGCGCGTCGGTCAGCAGCGCCTTGGCCGACTCCAGTGCCTCGACATCGCCCTGTTGCTGGTAGGCCGTCCGGCATTCCTCGTACAGCTTGGCTTTCTTCGAGCCGAGCTTCTTGACCGCGGCGCGTGCCTTGTCCTCGAAACCGAGTTCGCGGCCATACAGATGATTGAAGCGGCGGCAGATTTCGCGGGTGAACTCGATGTGCGGCACCTGATCCTCGCCGACCGGCACCAGATTGGCGCGGTAGATCAGGATGTCGGCGCTTTGCAGCAGCGGATAGCCGAGAAAGCCGTAGGTCGAAAGATCCTTCTCGCTGAGCTTTTCCTGCTGGTCCTTGTAGGTCGGCACCCGCTCCAGCCAGCCGAGCGGCGTCATCATCGACAGCAGCAGATGCAGCTCGGCATGCTCGATCACGCGCGACTGAACGAACAGCGTGGCCTGCGCCGGGTCGACCCCCGCCGCCAACCAGTCGATCGTCATGTCGCGTACGTTCTCCTCGATCACCTCGGGGGTATCGTAATGCGTGGTCAGCGCATGCCAGTCGGCGACAAAAAACAGGCATTGATACTCGTTCTGCAGCCGCAGCCAGTTCTTGAGCACGCCGTGGTAGTGGCCGAGATGCAGGCGCCCGGTCGGGCGCATGCCGGAAAGAACACGATCGGAATACATATTTCGCTTGGACAGGTGAGGTGAAGGATGAAGCCGATCAGGACAGCACGATCTGGATCAGACCGATCAGCTGTCCCGATTCGAGGCCGGTGACCAGCGCCACGAGGCCGATGAACAGGCTGATCAGCGGCCACATGATGTAGCCCAGAATCCCGGTGAACATGAGGCCGAGCAGGATGAACAGCCCGTAGGGCTCGATCCGGGCGTATTTGGCTGCAGCCTGGTAGGGCAAGAGGCTGACCGCAATGCGTCCGCCGTCGAGCGGCGGCAGCGGAATGAGGTTCAGCGCCATCAGGATCACATTGATGAACACGCCCGCGGCGCCCATCAGCATCAGCGGCGCGCTGGCGAATCCGCTGCCCAGCGCATGGCCCAACTGGATCATCAGCGACCAGAACACGGCCATGAGGAAGTTCACGCCCGGGCCGGCGGCGGCGACCCACAGCATGTCCTGCTTGGGATGACGCAGGCGGGCGAAGTTGACCGGGACCGGCTTGGCCCAGCCGAACAGGATCGCGCCGCCGCCCAGCAGCTTGCTGGTCAGCAGGATAATCAGCGGTACCAGGATGGTGCCGACCGGATCGATGTGCTTGAGCGGGTTGGCGGTGATGCGCCCTGCCGCTGCCGCGGTCATGTCGCCGAAGTAGCGCGCGACGTAGCCATGTGCTGCTTCGTGCAGCGTGATGGCGAAGATCACGGGCAGCGCGAAGATGACGATTTTCTGGATCAGGGTCAGTTCCATGGCGGGATCAGACCTCGAAATCCGAGGGGTCGCCCTTGCCGTAGCGCAGCACCACGGGCGTGTCGGTGGTCAGGTCGACCACCGTGGTCGCAGTCAGGCCGCAGGCACCGCCATCGATCACGAGGTCCACCTGGTGCTCGAGACGTTCGCGGATTTCCCAGGGTTCGGTCAGCGGTACATCCTCGCCCGAAAGCAGCAGCGTGGACGACAGGATGGGCTCGCCCAGTTCGGCCAGCAGCGCCTGAACGATCGGGTGCGCGGGAACGCGCAGGCCGATCGTGTCGTGCTTCTTGTGCAGTAGCCGCTTCGGTACCTCGCGCGTGCCACGCAGGATGAAAGTGTAGGCGCCAGGGGTATGCGCCTTCAGAAAGCGGAACTGTGTATTGTCGACCTGCGCATAGCGTCCAAGCTCCGAGAGATCGCGACAGATCAGCGTCAGGTCGTGACCGCTGTCGAGACCGCGCACCGAGAGCAGGCGCATCGCCGCGTCCTTGTCGCCGATGTGGCAACCCAGCGCGTAGCAGGAGTCGGTCGGATAGACGATCACGCCCCCACGCCGAAGAATCTCCACCGCCTGCTGGATCAGCCGCGGCTGCGGATTGTCTGCGTGAATGTTGAAGAATTGGGACATCGTCATCTCAGGCCATCGAAAGTGAAAAACGGGATTCGAATTCGGGCCAGTCCTGCCAGACCGGCTTGCAGTAATGCGGCAGCGCAGGCAGGCGACCGATGTCGATCCCTTCCCCCGGCGCATGGAAATCCGCCCCGCGCGAGGCCTTGAGGCCGAAGGCGCGGGCCAGGTCGGCAAACTTGCCGAATTCCGATGGATGGTGGCTGCCGGTGATGACTTCGATGCCCTCGCCGCCGAGTGAACGGAAGTCGTCCAGAAACAGGTGCAGTTCCCGCGCGTTGAAGGCATAGCGGCCGGGATGCGCGACCACGGCGATGCCGCCGCTGGCGCGAATCCAGCTGACGGCATTTTCCAGGCTGGTCCACTGATGTTCGACGAAGCCGGGATTGCCGCGCGTCAGGAAGCGCCGGAACGCACTGTGCATGTCGGGGGCATGACCCTGCGCCACCAGCCATCGCGCAAAATGGGTCCGCCCGACCATCTGCTTGTTGGCGGCGAAGGCATGGGCACCGTCGTACGCGCCGACGATGCCGCTGCGCGACAGATCCTCGCTCATGCGCCGGGCGCGCTCGATGCGACCGCGACGGATGCCCGCGAGTCCCGCCGCCAGCTCCGGATGCTGCGGGTCGATGCGCAGACCCACGATATGGACGGTCTGCGTGCCCCAACTCACCGAGATTTCAACGCCCGGAATCAGCACGATCCCGGCCTCGCCGGCAGCGTCCCGCGCAGCCGCCACGCCCGAGACATCGTCGTGATCGGTCAGCGCAAGCACGTGAACGCCGTTGGCTGACGCGCGCGCGACCACCTCGGCAGGCGGCAATACGCCGTCAGACACATTGGAATGGCAATGCAGATCGATATTGAGCATCGATGGATCGGGACCGGACCACCAAGACAAAAGCGCTTGGTCAAGAGGGGGAATCATAGCAAAATACGCCGTCATTCGAATTACAGCGGCAACGGGACCCGTCCGGAACGAGAAAAATGAGAAAACTGCTTTTTGATCTGTTTCCGGTCATTGTCTTCTTTGTTGCCTACAAGATAGGCGATGCCAATGCCGAGGCCACCCGTACCTTCATGGCGGGCCTGGGCCTGCCGCAACCGGCGGGTGTCGGCGAAAAACCCGGCATCTACCTGGCCACCCTGGTCGCGATCGTCGCCAGCTTCGGCCAGATCGGCTGGGTCAAGCTGCGCGGCCACAAGGTCGAGACCATGATGTGGGTCAGCCTGGCCATCATCGCGGTGTTCGGCGGCGCCACCCTGTGGCTGCACAACGAAAGCTTCATCAAATGGAAGCCGACCGTCCTCTACTGGATATTTGCCGGCATCATTTTCGGCAGCGCCGCATTCGGCCGCAACGTCATCAAGAGCCTGATGAACACGCAAATGGAACTTCCTGACATCGCCTGGAGTCGATTGAACGCGAGTTGGGGCGGTTTCTTTGCCTTGATGGGGGTTGCAAATCTGATTGTCGCCTTCAACTTCTCGACGGATGCCTGGGTCAACTTCAAGCTGTTCGGCAGTCTGGGGCTGATGCTGGTTTTCGTGGTCGGCCAGAGCATGATGCTGACCCGGTACCTGGACAAGGCCGATCTGGAAAAGGAAAAAGAGCAATAATGTTTTATGCAATCGTCGGACTGGATGTGTCCGACAGTCTCGACAGGCGTCTCGCCGCCCGTCCTGCCCATCTTGATCGCCTGCAGGCCCTGCAGCAGGCAGGACGCCTGTTGCTGGCCGGCCCCTTCCCCGCCATTGACAGCGCCGACCCCGGTGCCGCGGGCTTCTGCGGCAGCCTGATCGTCGCCGAATTCGACGCACTGGCCGACGCGCAAGCCTGGGCCGATGCCGATCCCTACGTGTCTGCCGGCGTCTTCTCGAGCGTCAGCGTCAGGCCGTTCAAGAAAGTGCTGCCCGCATGAGCACCACCGACCTGATCCGCCAGCGGATCGCCACGCTGGAACCCGAGACCTACACGCTCGAAGACGAGAGCGCGCAGCACAAGGGGCATGCCGGCGCCGCGTCCGGCGGCGGGCATTTCCGCCTTGTCCTGGTCTCGCCCAGATTCCGGAATCTCTCCACCCTGGCTCGCCACCGCCTGGTATACGAAGCCATGGGTGAACTGATGCAGCGCGAAATCCACGCGCTGTCTATTACCGCCCTAACCCCCGAAGAACTCTGAAAGGAATCCGATGCGTGTCGCACTTCTCCCCGCCCTGATGCTGCTGGCGTTGTCCCCTCTGGCTCAGGCCGAAACGTCTGCGCCGACCCCAGCGCCGACCCCTGCCAATGAATCGGAAGCCGCCAAGCCGATCGCCGTGGTCAACGGCCGGGAAATCCCAGCCCTGTATGGCGAATTGATCATGCGCGACATGGCGCAGGGCCAGCCGAACTCACCGCAGCTCGAAGCCAAGGTACGCGATTCGCTGATCAACCTGGAACTGTTGTCACAGGCCGCGATCAAGCTCGGCCTCGAAAACGATCCGCGCATTGCCGCCGCGCTCAACATTCGCCGCGAGGACCAGCTGGCCAAAGCCTATCTGGAGAATTATGTCAAAACCCACCCGGTCACCGATGCCGAAATCCAGGCCGCCTACGACAAGGCTGCGGCAACCGCGGTTGAAGAGGAATATCTCGTGCACCATATCCTGGTGAAGTCCGAAGCCGAGGCCAACAAGATCATCGCCAGTCTGAACAAGAATGCCAAGTTCGAAGATCAGGCGAAGAAATATTCACAGGACCCGGGCTCTGCCAAGAACGGCGGCGCCCTCGACTGGGCGGACCGTGGCGCTTACGTCAAGGAGTTTTCCGATGCCATGGTCACGCTGAAGAAGGGCGAGATTACCAAAAAGCCGGTCAAGACCCAGTTCGGCTACCATATCATCCGCCTCGACGACACCCGCATGCCGAAACTGCCGCCGCTCGACGCGGTTCGCGGCGAAATCGTCAAGCAGCTGCAGCAGCAGCGCGTGCGCGAAGCCATCACCGAAGTGCGCGCCGGTGCAAAAATCGAGTAATCAACTAATAATACTAAGCGGGGCATCGCGCCCCGCTAAACTTCTGACAGGGAGCCAAGAATGGCCAGAGAACATAACCAACTGCAGGACGTTTTCCTCAACACCCTCCGCAAGGAACGCATCCCGGTGTCGGTGTTTCTTGTCAACGGCATCAAGCTGATGGGCCGGATCGAATCTTTCGATCAATTCGTCGTGCTATTGAAAGGTCAGGATCAGGCGGCGCAGATGATCTTCAAGCACGCCATATCGACCATTTCACCCTCGCGCGAGGTCGTGCTGCCGCATCGCGAGGCCGAATCCTAAGCCCAAGCCGGCTTCATTCCACTGCGGCGGCCAGCATACCGGCCGCTGTCCTGGCATCAACGAGCGCGACTGCCCCGCCGCGGTACGCCTGCTTGTACCGCGCAGCAATGGCAGGCAGCGTTTGCGTGTCTTTCAGGTAGATCACCACATAGGCATCCGGATGCGCCGCCAGCCAGACCGGCGTCTCGCCCCCGCGCAGTTCGACGAGCGGTTCCTTGAGCCGGCCGAGGAACTGGTATTGGGCATGGTAGGCCGCGGCGTTCGCCACCAGCCGGCCTTCGTCCTGGACGCGCTTGATCGCCTGCGCCATCGGCTTGATGTCATAGAGCGGGCCGAGCGTATGCATCGCGGCAATCTGCACCAACGCCATCGTGGCAACGCCCAGCACAGCCAAATTCGCCACGGGCGCCGCGCCGCGGCGACCCGCCCAGTAGAGCCCCAGTGCCAGAAGCACCAATACGATCCCCGGCCACGCAGGGGGCAGCACCTCTACCTGCTTGGCGATCGCAGCGATCTGTCCGCTGGATGCCAACAGCAATGCCCCGCCCAGCCCTGCCGTCAGCAATGCGGGCAAACCGATCCCGGATGCGTGCCTGTCATGCAGCACACGGGCAGTCAGCAGCGCGAATGCAGGAAACAGTGGCACCAGATAATGCGGCTGCTTGCCGCTGATGAAGCAGAAGGCGATGAACACCGGCAGCATCCAGGCCAGGCAGAACCGTAATCCAGGGTCCAGGCCGATGCGCCGCTGCTGCGCCAGCGCCTTCCACAGTCCCGGCCAGACAAACCATGGAAACAACAGGACAGGCAGCAAGGGCAGATACCACCAGAACGGACGGCGGTGTGCGAAGGAATCGACCATGCGGTCTGCAGTCTGCCCCCAGAAAATGGCATTGCGATAGGCTTCGCCACCGGCAATGCCTGCCGGAACCGCCCACGCCAACGCGATGACGGCGCCGAGCAGCACCGCCAGGATCACCCCGATGAACCAGCGACCCCACTGCAACCCGGGGCGCCACCACGGCGCCAGCACGGTAACCGGCAACAGATTGAGCAGGATGACCGGGCCCTTGGTCAGCACGCCCATGCCGATTGCGAATCCGAGCATGGCGAAACCCAGGCGCTTGCCGCTGGCGGCAGAGACCACGCCGTGCATGCCGATCAGCACCCAGAATGCCAGGATCACGTCGAACATCAGCGTGGTCGAGAACAGGATCCATAGCAACGCGCTCACCAGCACCAGCGCAGCCTGGCCACCGATTCCGGCCTGCTGCGGCCAGAGGCGCCGGGCCAGCTGGTAGGTCAGCAGCAACGCCCCTGCCGAGAACAGGGGCTGGATCAGGCGCGGCCACCACTCGTTGACGCCGAACAACGTCCAGCCCGCCTGGAACATCCAGAACATGAAAGGCGGCTTGTGGCTGTAAGGCTGGC
>JAYRNU010000054.1:0-1899 GCA_041912015.1 Thiobacillus sp.
ACCTGCATAGGTCGGATGTTGGCCAAAGCCGAAGGTGGCTGCACCTGTCAGGTTTGCCAGCATGGTCGCGCCGGCCGAGTGGTCCCGGTGCGTATGAGTGACCAAAATCCGACCGATTCGTTCGCCGGCAGTTGCATTCAGCAAACCAGCACGGTGGGCAGGATCGTCGGGGCCTGGATCGATCACCGTCACCTCGCCACGCCCAACGATCCAGGTATTCGTGCCGCGCTCGGTCATCGGCCCGGGATTGTTGCACAGCACCCGGCGAATGTCAGGCGTGCACCACTCGACGTGTCCATACGCTAGGGTTCGATTGTATTCGAATTTCAACGGAACTGGTGCTTTCAGTCTTGCAATTTGCGCCTGCAATACGTGCGCGGGAAGGCGCTGGTGATGGTTTGGCAGCATGCCATGTCGCTGCCATGTCGCAAGAGCTTGCCGGTGATCCATTCGCTTTCGGAGCAAATAGAATCCAGGCCACGTTCGTTGTGCGTTCTCAGCGCAGCGTAAGCGCCGGACAGGGTGCTATCCGAGATGTAGCCACCGCACAGGCGCGGCCCCGCAGCACACGGTCCCCTACTCCCAGCTCCTCTCCGCCCCCTCATAACAGGTCGGCTCGGACGGCTCACGGGCCATGGTAGTCGGAAGCGGACGGTGGCCGGACCTGATGATCGGGTACCGGAGGCGTTCGCCGGCTAACAGCGCGTTGAGAAATCGCGATTTCAGCTGACTGGATGCGATCTGATCGTGACGGCGAGTGCGGCGAACTGATCGTCGGATATAACGAATATCATGATGGTCAGCGCGCCATCGGTCGCCTCAGTCATGACAAGCCAGACGCAAGCGTGCGCGTGCAGCTCCCGCGGCGTTCCCGCCCCGGTCAGCAGCCGCATGATCAATCCCAAATTGTATCCCGCGACATGGATCAGGTAGCGCTTCTGCACATTCTCCCGCCCGCGCAGCCAGACCCGTCTCATGCCACCGCGATCGAGGATCAGCGCAAAGCTGCGCTCCACCAGTTCGGCACGCAGCTTGAACGCCTGGCGGGCAACGCCGGACAGCAGCCGCGTTCGATTGTTGTAGACAGCCCGGCGGGCGGCATCATCGCCATGCCAACGCGAGAATGCGTCGCGGTGTGGCTCGCAAATGCGGGACTTCCACGGTCCGTCATCAAGCGCCTTCAGCGCGTCGCGCGCGTGGTATCCCTTGTCGGCGATTAGCTCAGCAGGCGCCTCGGGCGTCGGCGCCGCGTCCACCGCCGCGAGATGCGCGGTGGCACGCGCGAGCGTGCCTGGCATGGTCGTGGTGTCGCCCTGGTCGGCAGCATGCACCTCGGCGGCGACCACAGCGCCGGTATCGAGGTCCATCGCATGTTCCGGCTTGTAGGCGAGATGCGTGCGGCCATCTTTCAGCTTGGCGATCCTGGCATCCGGATCGGTCAGACTCTCCCAGTCGGCATTGGACAGCTTCTTGCCCTTGCGATGGCGATCCAGGCGGATCAGGTCTTCGGCCGTCGGTGTCTCGATGCCGCTGTCCTTGGCCATCCGCGTCAGCATCTCACGATAGCTTTCACCGGTCTCGCGCCGAACGATCGTGCGCAGCGCCGCGTTGGCTTCCATCGTTGAGGCATCGATGCCGATCCGCTCGCCCTTGATCAAGCCATGCTCAGCGACACGCTCGAGCACCCAGGTAAAAACCTGGCCGTGGACTTCGAGCGGCAGGCGGCTGCGAGTGCGACTAAGCCACGAATGATCTGGCACGCGCTCGCGCTCAGAGAGGCGCAGGAACTCACGTAACGACAGGCTATCCGCACAGCGCCATTCCAGGCCACGCTCGCTGTCAATGCCTTCGAAATAGCCGATCAGCAGCATGCGGAAGTAGCGCCCGGGCGGCACTGAC
>JAYRNU010000055.1:0-2585 GCA_041912015.1 Thiobacillus sp.
GAGATCGCCGTGGCGCTCGCCACGGACGAAAACCTCGTGCTCAACGACGATCACTGGGACGCCATCCGCTTCATGCGCGACTACTATGACGAGCATCAGATCGCCGCGGATGCGCGCTTCGTCATCAAGCATCTTGCGGAACGCTTCGGGCGCGACGCGCAGAAGAAGCTGTTCGAACTGTTCCCTTACGGTTATGTCAAGCAGGCCTGCAAGATTGCCGGCATGCGGCGTCCCCGTGCCTGGAGCACGGGTTGAGGCGGCCGGCTGCGCAACGCGTCTGATCTGAGGGGCGGGTGCCGACGCTTCGGTCGGCGCCGCCCGGCGTCGGTATGTGCCCACGCACATTCTCCGGCGCACCAATAATCGAGGTTCACAACGATGGTACGTAAACTCGCCTACTCGGTCTCCGAGCGCGAACACTGGATTTCGGCCGGCGGGGGCCTGCTGGGCATTCTGGCGGCGATGGCGGTCGGACTGGCCTGGCCAGGACACGGCGGCATTCTGCTCGTCTCCTCGATGGGATCGGCGGCGGTGCTGCTGTTCGCCGCGCCGCACGGTGCGATGTCGCAGCCATGGCCGCTGTTCGGCGGCAATCTGGTGTCGGCGGCGATGGGTGTCGCATGCGTGCACTGGCTGGGCAACGAACCGATGCTGGCAGCTGCGCTCGCGGTGTCGCTGTCGATCGCTGCGATGTACGGGCTGCGCTGTCTGCATCCTCCGGGTGGCGCGACGGCGCTGTCCTTCGTGCTCGGCGGCGACGCGGTTCACGCAATGGGCTATGGATACCTGTTGTTCCCGGTGCTGCTGAACGTGGTCGTCATGTTCGCCGTGGCAGTACTGTTCAATTACCCGTTTGCGTGGCGGCGCTATCCGCAAAGCTGGGCCCGCAGCACGCGAGGCGCTGGCGAAGCGGCCACGGAAAGCATGATTCCGCACAGCAGTCTCGTCTATGCCTTGTCCCAGATCGATACCTTCGTCGATGTCAGCGAAGAGGACCTGCAGCGGATCTATGCGCTGGCACTGGCCGGGTCGCCTGCTCCCTCGCGCGGTGCGCGCGCTGTCGGGGCGGCGATACAGGACAGCGTCTAGGGCCTGTCAAGCTATCTTCGCGCCTGCGGCGCGGCCTGCTTCGGGATGCAGCCCGCGCAGCGGGCCGCGCCGCTGCGCGGGCACAGCAAGCGGACTGCGACAATGGGATGCGCCCGAAGCAGCCCGCCCCTCCGGGTTGCCGCGAGAAAGCGATGGATGCAAGGCGCTGAAGCAAGGCGGCCGGTGCCGGACGCTATCGCGAGCGCACACCCACCCTGCGGTCGATTGGATGATCCGGGTGTCGGACGTAATATTCGGCGGTGAAGCTTCCTGCATCAAAGCGGCGGATGCGATGCAATGCATGCTGCGCCGCGGCAGGGAAGCGTTTCAGCGGGCCCGACTTCTGATCCGGTGCGTGCCGGGCCTGCTGCCCGACCGTCCACGGCGACGGTCCGATCGACATCACCGCTTTCCTGGGAGCGATTCGCCATGCTGAACGAATGGCACCTCTACCTGCAAATGTTCATCGGCCTGCTGGTGATCCTCAATCCGCTGCTGGCCGTGTCGGTGTTCATCAGCCTGACGGAGGCCCAGGGCGAACAGGAACGCCAGTCCTGCGCCCGCCGTTCGGCACTGGCGGTGGGGATCGTGCTGAGCCTCGCGGCCCTGCTGGGTCAACACATCCTGAACCTGTTCGGCATCAGCATCGATTCCTTTCGCGTCGGCGGCGGCCTGCTGATCCTGCTCATGGCGGTCTCCATGATGCACGCGAAGATGAGCGGCACCAGACAAACCGACACGGAAAGCGAAGAAGCCCAGGCCAAGTCGGACGTGGCGGTGGTTCCCCTGGCCATCCCGCTGACCGCAGGCCCAGGTGCCATCTCCACGGCCATCATCTATGCCCATCGCGACGTGCCCTGGATGCATCTGATCCTGCTTGCCGAAATCTGGCTGGCCGTGCTCATCGTCTGGCTCACCCTGCGTTCGGCGGAACCCATCGGCAACCGGCTGGGCACCACCGGCATCAACATCGCGACCCGGCTCATGGGCCTGATCCTGTCCGCGATCGCGGTCGAGTTCATCGTCAAGGGACTCAAGGGCATGTGGTTCGGCGCGTGATTCCGCCTGCCGCTCTGGCGGATGACAGGGCGGCGCGAATGCACCTTGTCAACGCGCAGACGGGAGCGTGGACGTCGATCGCGGCGGCAATGCCGAGCCGAATCAGCGTCGCGTCGTGTCGCGCCGCCGTGCGGCCAGGCGAATGACGAGCGCCAGCATCACGACGGCCAGCATGATCCAGTGCTCGACGCGGTGCAGGCCGGCGACGTGGCGCGCGAGCAGGGCGCCGAACAGGTAACCCGTTCCGGCGACCAGCGGCGCCCATAGCAGCGCGGACAGCAGGTTCAGCAGCAGAAAGCGCGGCCACGGTACCCGGCTCATGCCGACCGCGACCGGCAGCGCGATGCGCAAGCCCCAGACAAAGCGCATCGCGAGCAGGACCTTCACGGAATGCCGCTCGATCAGGCGCAGGGCACGGCCGACCTTGCGCCCGAACC
>JAYRNU010000056.1:0-4626 GCA_041912015.1 Thiobacillus sp.
AGCGCCAGACCCGCGCCTTCGCACACGACGCCGGTCTACCCATCATCTTCGAGAACTGTCCCGCGTGCTTTGCCAAGCCGCAACAGCGCCACGCCATGAAGCAGATGCTGGCCGAGCAGGAGAAGCTGCACCCGCGCATTTTCAGCAGCCTGCTGACCGCGATGAAGCCGCTGATGGGCGAGCCACCCCCATAACGGCAGCTCGTGGATGCAAGGGCGAGGGCGCGGGGCCCGCGCGTCACCTGCCCTGCGTAGCTCGGGCCACGGCGCCCGCGTCGATTACCGGGCACGTCGGTTTGCCCGTAAAATCAAGCCTTTGTTTTGACTCGTCTTTTATCCACACCCGGACCCAGGTTATGACTGCTTCCTTCATTCCCCCCAGGCGTATTCTCATGGGCCCCGGCCCTTCCGATGTGCCGCAACGCGTTCTCGACGCCATGGCGCGGCCGACCATCGGTCACCTCGACCCGGCCTTCGTCGAACTCATGGAACAGATCAAGTCCATGCTGCGCATGGCGTTCCAGACCGAGAACGCGCTGACCTTCCCGGTCTCCGCGCCGGGCTCGGCCGGGATGGAAATGTGTTTCGTCAACCTGGTGGAGCCCGGCGACAAGGTCATCGTCTGCCGCAACGGCGTGTTCGGCGGCCGCATGCTCGAGAACGTCAAGCGCACCGGCGGTGTGCCCGTGATCGTCGACGACGCCTGGGGGGCGCCGGTCGATCCGCAGAAAGTGCGCGGCGCCCTGAAGGCGCACCCCGATGCCAAGGTGCTGGCGTTCGTGCATGCCGAGACCTCGACCGGCGCGCAATCCGACGCTGCAACGCTGACGCAGATTGCACGGGAAGCCGGCGTGCTGACCATCATGGACTGCGTGACCAGCCTCGGCGGCACCCCGGTGCTGCTCGATCAGTGGGGCATCGACGCTGCGTATTCCGGCAGCCAGAAGTGCCTGTCGTGCACGCCCGGACTATCGCCGGTGTCGTTCTCCGAGCGGGCGATCGAAACGATCAAAGCACGCAAAGCGCCGGTGCAAAGCTGGTTCCTCGACCTCAATCTGGTGCTCGGCTACTGGCAATCCGCCGGCAAGCGCACCTACCATCACACCGCGCCGGTCAACCCGATGTACGGCCTGCACGAAGCGCTGGTGATGCTCGAGGAGGAAGGCCTCGAGAACGCCTGGGCGCGTCACCGCGCCATGCACGAACAGCTCAAGGCCGGACTCGAAAGCATGGGTCTGCGATACGTCGTCGAGGAAGCCGCGCGCCTGCCGCAGCTCAACTCGATCTACGTGCCCGAAGGCGTCGACGAAGCCGCGATCCGCACCCGATTGTTGAATGACTTCAACCTCGAGATCGGTGCGGGCCTCGGCGACATGGCAGGCAAGATCTGGCGCATCGGCCTGATGGGGTATTCCGCCAAGCAGACAAACATCGGCCGCTGCCTAGAAGCCCTGAAGGCCTGCCTGGGGTAGCGCTGCAGACATGGCGGGCGCCTCCCGGGGTCGCGCTGGGACATCGGTTTTCAGGTGGTCGCACCGTCCTGCGGCATCCGCGTTGCCAGTACCTGATCGACGCGATTGCAGTCGACGTCCACCACCTCGAATTCCCAGCCGGACCAGCCGAATCGTTCCGCCTTGCGCGGAATGTGGCCCAACGAAGCCAGCACGAAGCCGCCCACGGTGTGGAAGTTGCCCAGCGACTCCTCCGGCACGTGGCGGATATTCAGCTTGTCCTTCATCTCGTCGATCGGCAGCAGCCCGTCGAGGAGCCAGGATCCATCCGGGCGACACACGGCCAGCGCGTCCCGTTCATCAGCGGCCATCGGCACCATGTCGCCGACCAGCGAATACATCAGGTCGTCGAGCGTCACGATGCCTTCGGTCAGGCCGAATTCGCTGACCACCAGCGCGAAATTGGCGCGCTGCTGACGGAAGGTTCGCAGCAGGTCGATGAGCTTGAGGCTGGCCGGGACGAACAACGGCGCTGCCAGCGGCAGTTCGGCGAAATCGACGTCGCCCTCCATCGCGGCCCTGAGGATGTCGTGGCTCTCGGCAATGCCGATCACCTGCTGCAGGTCGCCCTTGCAGATGGGCAGGCGTGAATGCGGCGCCTCTCGCAGGATGCGCAGGTTGTCCTCGCGAGACGACAGCAGGTCGAGCCAGGCCACGTCCGACGCAGGCGTCATGACGGTAGCGAGTCGCCAGTCTTCCAGCCGCAGCACGTTGCCGAACAGCTGGCTCTCCTCCGGCCCGATGGCACCCGCGCGTTCCCCCTCGTCGACATAGGCCAGGATGTCCTCGAGACTGGTGACCGCCGGCGCAGAACGGACGGGCAGCAGGGCGAGCACCCGATCCGCCATGAACGACAGGACGTGGATCGCCGGTGACAGCAGGCGGATGAAGAAGGTCATCGCCGGGGCGCACCAGGCCGCCACCCTTTCAGGATTGGCGAGCGCGATCCGCTTGGGGACGATCTCGCCGAGGATGATCGACAGTGCCGTGACGATGACGATGGTGACCGTGAAGGCGATGGGCCCGCGCCACTCGGCCAGCCAGGGCACTGCCGCGGCAATTGCCGCTTCGATCGACGCCGACAGCGCCGATTCGCCGTAGATGCCCATCAGCAGGGCGGCGGCGGTAATGCCGGTCTGGCTGGCCGCGAGCAGCCGGCTCGGGTTGTCCTTGATCGCCAGGGCCGCGACGGCTCGAGGATCGCCCGCTTCGGCAAGCTGGGTCAGGCGGCCGCGACGCGCCGACGCAAGGGCCATTTCCGCGAGGGAGAACAGCCCGGACAACAGAATGAGCAGAACCAGGATCCACAGGGCGTTCATGATCGTGACGGAGTAGCCGGGATGCCGGGGATTCTACATGCGCCGGCCCGCGCCGCGCGGGAACAGGTTTGCGACCGGGTTACAGGCCGAGCCGCTGCCAGATCGTCGTGCTCGGCCCTGCCTGGTTCATGGTGTAGAAGTGCAGCCCCGGCGCCCCGCCGGCAAGCAGGCGATCACACAGGTCGGTGACCACATCGAGTCCGAAGGCGCGTATCGACGCCAGGTCATCGCCATAGCTTTCGAGCTTCTTTCTGAGCCAGCGCGGAATCTCGGCACCGCAGGCATCGGAGAACCGCGCCAGTTGAACGTAGTTGCCGATCGGCATGATGCCCGGGACGATGGGAATGCCGACGCCCAGCGCGCGTGCATCATCGACGAAGCGGAAATAGGCATCGGCGTTGAAGAAATATTGCGTGATCGCCGAATCCGCGCCGGCGTCGACCTTGCGCTTGAAGTTGGCGAGGTCGATCGTCCAGGAACGCGCCTGCGGGTGAACTTCGGGATAGGCAGCCACTTCGATCTCGAACCAGTCGCCGGTTTCCTGGCGGATGAAGGCGACGAGTTCGTTGGCGTAGTTGAACTCGCCGGCGTCCATGGTGCCTGACGGCAGATCGCCGCGCAGTGCGACCAGATGGCGGATGCCCTGGCTTCTGTATTCGTTGAGGATGTCGCGAATGCTGTCCTCGGTCGATCCGATGCAAGAAAGATGCGGCGCCGCCTCGCTGCCCGACGCCTGGATCTCGCGCACCGTCTCGAGCGTGCGGTCACGCGTCGAGCCGCCGGCGCCGAAGGTTACCGAGAAGAACTTGGGCTTGAGCTGAGCGAGCTGCTCGCGCGTGGCGCGCAACTTGTCCATGCCTTCCGCCGTCTTGGGCGGAAAGAATTCAAAGCTGAAAGTGCGTTCGGCCATGCTCAGCCCTTGCCTCTCGGGTTCGGAATCAGCGCCGACAGCGCCCAGGCGATCACGCCATAGAGGAGTGCGCCGAACACGGCAGAACCGAAGCCGGCGACGTGGAATCCGGGAAGCAGTGCGCTGGCGAGCCAGAACAGCAGGCCGTTCAATACAAAATAGAAGATTCCCAATGTCAGCACCGTGATCGGCAGGGTCAGGATCGCCAGCAGCGGCCGTACCAGCGTGTTGATGAAGCCCAGCACCAACGCGGCCAGCAGTGCCGTAGCGAAACCCGACACCTGGATCGACGGCAACAGGTAGGTCACCGCCAGCAGGGCGACGGCATTCAGGATCCACAACAGCAGCAGACGCATGGCGTGCTCCTCCAGACGGGGTGATCAGTAGCGGTAGTGCTCGGCCTTGTACGGGCCCTGCTTCGGCACGCCGATGTAGGCGGCCTGCTGGTCCGTCAGCTCGGTCAGTTGGGCGTTGAGCTTCTTCAGCTGCAGGCGCGCGACCTTCTCGTCCAGGTGCTTGGGCAGCGTGTAGACGCCGATCGGGTATTTGCCGGAATCGCGTTCCTGCCACAGTTCCATCTGCGCGATGGTCTGATTGGCGAACGACGAGCTCATGACGTACGAGGGGTGCCCCGTGGCGCAGCCGAGGTTGACCAGGCGGCCCTTGGCGAGAAGAATAATCCGCTTGCCGTCCGGCTTGTCCCCGGATGGGGGAAAGATCACGTGGTCGACCTGCGGCTTGATCTCCTCCCACCGGTACTTCTCGATCGACGCGACGTCGATCTCGTTGTCGAAATGGCCGATGTTGCAGACGATGGCCTGGTCCTTCATCTTGACCATGTGATCATGGGTGATGACGTGGTAGTTGCCGGTCGCGGTGACGAAGAT
>JAYRNU010000057.1:0-47028 GCA_041912015.1 Thiobacillus sp.
ACGATGAATGCCATCGGATGGCCGACTTCGACCACGCTGCCGACGTCGGCGATGGGGCCGGACAGGAAGCCTTCCTGGAACACTTCGACGTCCATGATGGCCTTGTCGGTTTCCACCGTGGCGACGATGTCGCCGCGCTTGATCGCGTCACCAGGCTGCCTTTCCCAGGTGACGACGACGCCTTCGGTCATCGTGTCCGACAGCTGGGGCATCACGATGGGCGTGCCCGCATGATGCGGGATCATCTCGGTATGCGCCTGTTCTTCCACCACCTCGCCGTCGCCAATGGCGACGTCGCCCGGGGTGTCGGTGATGTAGCCAAGCGCGCCGCCGACCGCGACCGTGGCGCCGACGTCGGCAACGGGCCCGGCGAGATAGCCGGCCTTGAACACCTCGACGTCCATGATGGCCTTGTCGGTCTCGACCGTGGCCACGATGTCGCCGCGCTCGACGCGGTCGCCCGGCTGCTTTTCCCAGGTGACGACCACGCCCTCGGTCATGGTGTCCGAGAGCTGCGGCATCGTGATGGCGTAATGTTGGGACATGCTTGAATCCTAAAAGTGCGTTATCCACGCAGTGCACGAAGGGGCAATGCCGGTTGCGGCCGGCGACGCGTGATCCTTCGTGCTGCTTCGTGTCCTTCGTGGAGGAAAAGCCTCAGGCTTTTCCGAACATCTTCAGAACGGCCTTCACCACATCCTCGTGGTCGGGAATCGCCGCTTTTTCCAGCGTGTGGTTGTAAGGCTGCGGCACCAGCGCCGAGTGGACGCGCACCGGCGCGGCGTCGAGTTCGAAGAAGCATTCCTCGTTGATGATGGCGATCACTTCGGAGCCGACGCCGACCGGCGCCTCGTCTTCCTCGGCGATCACGGCGCGGTGGGTCTTGCTGACCGATTTCCGGATGCCTTCGCGATCGAGCGGCGACAGCGAATAGAGATCGACGATCTCGGCCGAGATGCCGTATTGCTTGTCGAGGATCTCGGCGGCCTTGAGGCACCAGTGCACCGAGATGTTGTAGCCGAACAGGGTGACGTCGGTGCCGGAACGCGTGATTTCCGAGCCTTCGAGCGGGTGGAAGAATTCGCCGTCGGGCACTTCGCCCTTCATGTTGTACATGAGTTCGTGTTCGTTGATGAACACCGGGTCGTCGCAGCGGATGGCCGACTTCAGGAGGCCGTAGGCCTGCCTGGGATTGGACGGCGTCACGACGCGCAGGCCGGCGATGCCCATGAAAACCTTTTCCATGCGTGCCGAGTGCTGGGCGCCGAGCTGGTGCGCGGCGCCGCCGGCGGAGCGGAACACGCACGGCGCGGTCAGCTGGCCGCCCGACATGTAGCGGACCTTGGCGGCCGAGTTGAACATCTGATCCATCGCCAGCCAGGCGAAGTTGACCGACATGATCTCGATGACGGGCCGCACGCCGAGGAACGAGGCGCCGATGCCGAGGCCGGTGAAGCCGCCTTCGGAAATCGGCGTGTCCATGACACGGTTGGGCCCGTATTTTTCGTACAGGCCCTTGGTCGCCTTGTAGGTGCCGCCGGCGACGCCGATGTCCTCGCCCATGCAGATGACGAGCGGATCGCGGGCCATTTCTTCGTCGTGGGCGCGCTGAATCGCTTCCCAGTACATGATGTTTGCCATGTTATTGATCCTGAAAACTTAAGCAGCTTTGCCCGTGAGCCACGGAAGCTGGGATTCGCGGTCGGCGAGAACGTACTTCTCGAGATCCTCGACGCGGGGCTCGGGCGACTCCTCGGAAAACTTGATGACCTCGTTCTCGATGTAGGCGTCGGTTTCCTTTTCCAGCGCCTCGAACTCGGCCATGGTCAGGGCGCCGACTTCGATGAGGCGGTCGCGCAGGATGAAGATGGGATCGCGCTGCTTCCACAGCTCTTCCTCCTCGCGCGAACGGTAGCCGCGCGAATCGGACATCGAATGGCCGCGGTAGCGGTAGGTCATGAGCTCCAGGAAGAACGGGCCATTGCCCGAGCGCACGTGGTCGACTGCCTTGCGAGCATGTTCGTAGACGATGTCGATATCCTGGCCATCGCATTCGTCGGCTGGAATGTTGTAGGCGGCGACACGCTTGTGCTGATGCACCACGGCGGTGGAGCGGTCGATCGCGGTGCCGATGCCGTACAGGTTGTTTTCGCAGACGAACAGCACCGGCAGCTTCCACAATGCCGCCATGTTCAGCGTTTCGTGGAATGTGCCCTGGTTGTTGGCGGCGTCGCCGAGGAAGCAGATCGCGATTTCGTCGCCGCCCTTCATCTGGATCGCCTTGGCGATGCCGGCGGCCAGCGGGAAGGGACCGCCCACCAGTGCATAGCCGCCCATGAACCGCTTGCTCACGTCGAAAATGTGCATCGAACCACCGCGCCCCTTGCTTGAGCCGGTTTCCTTGCCGTAGAGCTCGGCCATGACTTCCTTGGGATCGGCGCCGCACTTGATGGCATGGACGTGGTCGCGGTAGCCGGTGATGACGTAGTCGTGGCCGGGGCGCGCCGCTTCCATGACGCCGTTGCAGCAGGCCTCCTGGCCGGGATAGAGGTGGAGGAAGCCGCCGATCTTGCGTTCGATGTAGGCCTGATAGCAGCGCTCTTCGAAACGGCGATGCAGCACCATTTCACGCAGCACGCGTTTCTTGTCTTCAATCTTCATTCGGTTACCCTGTATCGGATGGGGTCGGAAAAATGCGCTGGATAAGTCAAAACCCCGCAATTATCCGGCAAACCCCGCAGACCATCAAGAAAAACGCCATCTCCAAGGACCGGCCATGCTGCCCAAACTCGCTGAAAACAAACAGGAAATCTCCCCCGAATCGCTCGAGGCAGCGGGTCACGCCCTGTTGCTGCTGCCGGTTTCGAAAACGCTTCCCGAAGTGCCGGGCCGTACCGAACTCCTGGCGGCGATGAAGCGGCGCGACCTCAAGGTCGACGCGCTGGCCAAATCGCCCGTTGCCGTGCAGCTGCCGGGTGGCACGCTCGCGGTCTATGCCATGCTGAAGGGAGACGCCAGCGCCTTCGAATGCCACGAGAGCGTGCGCAAGGCACTGGCGCTGCTCCTTGCAGAGCACCCCAAGTCGCTGACACTGGCCGTTTTCGGCGACGAGCGCGGCAAGGCGCGCGCGGCGGAAGCGGCGGTCTATGTATCGCTGGTCAACGCGGTGCCGCTGCCCTCGCGCAAATCCAAGGCCGATCCGATTCTGAAAAGCGTGGCGCTGTTCGGCTGCAAGTCGTCCGACGGCTTTGCCCGCCTGAAGGCGCTGGCCGAAGGCAACCTGCTGACGCGCAGTCTGACCGTGCAGGGCCCGGACGAACTCACGCCCGGCGTCTACCGCAAGCGCATCAAGGCGCTGGCCAAGCGGTATGGCTGGACGGTCGAGGAATACCCCTTCGACAAGCTGAAGAAAATGGGCGCGGGCGCGTTCTGCGCCGTGGCGCAGGGTTCGCCGGCGCAGGACGCGGCGATCGTGCGCATCGGCTACCGGGGCAAGGGCGGCAAGGACAAGCCTGTCGCGTTCGTCGGCAAGGGCATCTGCTTCGACACCGGCGGCCACAACCTCAAGCCAGCGAAATACATGCAGGGCATGCACGAGGACATGAACGGCTCGGCCGTGGTGCTCGGCATCCTCGCTGCCGCATCGAGGCTCAAGCTGCCGGTCGCGCTCGAAGGCTGGGTCGCGCTCGCCGAGAACCACATCAGTCCGCAGGCCTACCGGCAGAACGAAGTGGTCAAGGCACTGAACGGCACCACCATCGAAGTCGTCCACACCGACGCCGAAGGGCGCATGGTGCTGGCCGATACCTTGACGCTCGCGGCCCGGGCCAAGCCTGTGCTGATCGCCGACTTCGCCACGCTGACCGGCAGCATGCACTATGCGCTCGGCAGCCGCATGTCGGGCGTGTTCGCCTCGTCCAGCGCACTGGCCCACTCGGCGTCCCGCGCTGCGACCGCGAGCGGCGAGCGCATCGTCGTCTTCCCCTACCCAGAAGACTACGACGGCAGCCTCGATTCGACCGTGGCCGACGTCAGGCAGTGCAGCATGGAAGGCGAGGCCGACCACATTCTGGCCACGCGCTTTCTGTCACGCTTCGTCGCCGACACGCCATGGCTGCACATGGACCTGTCCGGCCACAGCTGCAAGGGCGGGCTCGGCGCAGTCATGAGCGACGCCAACGGCTTCGGCGTGGCGTGGGCCATGGCGTTGCTGGAAGGCACGCAGGCCTAGAACATTCCTCGGCCAGCCGGCACGAGGCTCCGCAGACCGGCTGGCCGCCGGGCATTGCATGGGCGGCACTCGCGCCGGCCTCACAACTGGTCGGCGATGAATTCGGCGATGTAGTCGCTCCAGCCGACCGGCTTCGCTGCGGTCCATTTGGTGGAGCGGGCGAAATCGGCCTCGAACAGTTCGCGCTGGATCAGCGCCACGAAATGTGGATCCGACGTCGCGAGATCGGTCTCCTGGTTGATGCGCAGGCTCAGCTTGTCGAGGTTGGCCGATCCCACGCAGGCCCAGCCGTCGAACAAGGCAGCCTTGACGTGCGTCATGCCGGGATAGCCATAGACCCGGACGCCGTTGCCGAGCAAGGCCCTGGCGGCAATCAGGTTTGCGCTGTTCATGAATCCCGAGTCGTTGCGGACGGGCAGGACGACGCGCACGTCGACGCCCCGCCGGCGTGCGCGGATCAGTTCGGCGATGACCTCGTCGTCCGAAACATAGGGTTGTTCGACGTAGATGCGGGATTTCGCCTGGCGGATCGCGGCAAGCTGGGCGCGCAGGATCTGGGCGTTGCCGGTGCGGGTGTAGAGCGGACGGATGTCGATGAAACCGGGCCCGCCCGCTTCACCAGAATACGGCGCGTCGTTCAGCGAGGCGAGGGCAAACGCGAGATCGCCGCCGAAGCCGGCATAGGCCCAGCGCTGGTCGAAGTCCTTGAGCAACCGGCCGACGATCGGGCCTTCCAGCTCGACCATCAGGTCGTGCCATTCGTAGCGGTATTCGCGGCCGATGTTCATGCCGCCGAGGAATGCCTTGCTGCGGTCGACGACGATGACCTTGGTGTGATCCGAGGTCAGCCATGGGTTGTTGACCATGCGCACCTCGACATTCGAATCCTGCTTCAGGTAGGCGGCAATCGACACCGGCGGCTTGCTGCGCGAATAGTAGGGCGACTTCGACGGAACCTGGCCTGCAGCCAGAGTGCCGATCTGGTCGATCAGGACCCGTACCTTGATTTCGTGCGAACGGCGCTTCAGCAGATCGGCGATCCGCAGCGCATAGTCGTCGCTGTCGAAAATATAGAGCCGGATCTCGACCGATTCGCGCGCGTCCTGAATGGCCTGGACCAGCGACACGAAAAACGCTTCGCCATCGATCAGCGGCTTCATGCTGCCGCGGTACTGCTCGGGTCCGACGAGTGCATCCAGCTGCTGCGCCCATTTCGCCAGATCCATTCCCGGACCGGTGGCGAGCGGGGTCAGGGTGCCGTTCGCCGCCGTCGTGCCGTGCGGCAGCAGGACAACGCCGGAGTGGGCGGTCAGCCACAGCAACCGGTTCGTCATGGTGACCGGATGGCCGAGCGCGGTGAACACGTGGCTGCGGAACGTCAGGGAATCGATCAGCCGCAGCGAATAGCCGAGCTTGCGACCGGGCGGCAGCGGGCTCGGCGGCTGGGCGATGAACACCGACTGCCTGCGGCCGAAGTCGAACAGGACAAAGGCAGCACCGAGTTCGTCCTCACCCGCAACGAACAGGACCGGCGCTGACGCCTTGCCCTCGCGTAACAGTTCGGCTTGCAGAGTGTCATTGGCATGGGCAGCGAAGGCTTCCTCGCTGATGCGTCGCCCGATCTGCAGGTCCGCCGGTTTGTTTTCCAGCCGATAGCTGTGCAGCCTGCCAGCGGCATCACGCTGCAACACGATATCGTTCCCCTGCACCGCCACCAGCGTGCCCGTTGCCGGATTGTCGGGGGCCATCTGGTCCAGGAGTGTGCCGACCAGCGCCGTCCAGCGCGCATTGTCGAAAAGCGTGACCGCCTGCCAGTCGCGCTGCAGCGCGTCCGGGCTCGCAGGGTCTTCGGCCGCCAGGTCGATGACGGACGTGCGGTAGTTATGGTGGTCCGGGCTGAGGCCGTCCACGGGCCAGGTGGCCAACAGGAAGGCCTTTTCCTGGCCGATGCTGTATTGCAGTGCCAGTTGTCCGTCCCGATAGAACGCGCCGTCCGGCTGCAGGTCCAGCAGCGGCGCCGCATCAGCCGGCGCAGCGGGGTCGGGATCGGTGGCGCAACCGACCAGGCACAGGGCAAGCATGATCAGCACGGTTGTCCAGATCGGCTTTGCACGGTCGTTCCAGTCGGCGTCACGCATGGATTCATCATCCCCGAGCGCGTCCACGCCAGCAACCCTGACCGCGTCGCACCCGCGAGCAATACGCATCGGCTGCGCGGTTTCAGCTCAGGCGGGCATCCTGGCTATCATTGCTTCCCCAGGATCAGAAATCCGCTTTGCCCATGACGCTGCATCCCGACAAGCCCGTCATCGAGCCCCTCTACGTCGACGACGCCCTGCTGGTGGTCGACAAGCCCAGCGGCCTCCTGGCCGTGCCCGGGCGCGGCGCAGACAAGCAGGACTGCCTCAGTGCGCGGGTGCAGATCCGCTATCCCGACGCACTGATCGTGCACCGTCTGGACATGGCCACTTCCGGCTTGATGGTGATGGCGCGGGGCGTCGCGGCGCAGCGAAAACTGAGCCAGGCGTTCGCCGCGCGCGAGGTCAAGAAACGCTACCTCGCGGTCGTGGCCGGTCGGCTGGAGACCCCGGCCGAAGCCTGGGGAACGATCGACCTGCCGATCAGCGTCGATTGGCCCAACCGGCCCCTGCGCGTCGTCGATCCGGTTCACGGGAAGCCCAGCCTCACCCGCTGGCGGGTGGTCGGATACGATGCAAGCATCGCCGCCAGCCGCGTCGAGCTCGAGCCCATCACCGGCCGCTCGCACCAGCTGCGCGTCCATATGCGAGCCCTGGGGCATCCGATCCTCGGGGATGCGCTTTACGCCCCGCCGGCGGCATGTGCCTTGTCCGAGCGCCTGCTGTTGCATGCGCAATGGCTATGCTTCGCGCATCCGAAGACCGGCGAGGCCTGTACCTTCGAGAGCTCCGCTCCGTTCTGAAGCATCACCGCAAGTCACGATTCGCGTCAGCGCCCCTGGGTCCGGCAAGTCGGGACAATGCATCCCGAGTTGCTTGGCGGCGCGCCCGACCGGGCACGGTGCTACGGCCAGTGCGTCCGCGTCGCCTCGCTCATGGCGTCGCGACCTAGTCCTTCTTCGCGATCAACTGCAGGAATTCCTGCCGGGTCCGGTCGTGATCGCGGAAGGCACCGAGCATCATCGAGGTGATCGTCCACGAATTCTGCTTCTGCACGCCGCGCATCATCATGCAGAAATGCTGGGCTTCGATGACGACGCCGACGCCGGCCGCCCCGGTGGCAGTCTGGATGGCCTCGGCGATCTGGGTGGTCAGCTGCTCCTGGATCTGCAGGCGGCGCGCGAACATGTCGGTGATGCGCGCGATCTTCGACAGGCCGATCACCTTGCCTTTCGGCAGGTAGGCGACGTGGGCCTTGCCGACGAAGGGCAGCAGGTGGTGCTCGCACATCGAATACAGCTCGATGTCCTTGACGATGACCATCTCGTTGTTGTCGGAATCGAAAACGGCTTCGTTGAGGAGCTCATCAAGCGTTTGCCCATAGCCCTGCGTCAGGAACTTGAACGCCGCGGCGGCGCGCTCGGGCGTCTTCTGCAGGCCGTCGCGCGTAACATCTTCGCCCGCGCTTGCGATCAGTTGTTCGAAGAGTCTGGCGGTATCCATCGCGGGTCCCCCTCTCAGTTCAACGAATGGCCGACTGTGGCAGAGCGCCTGGACAGCGTCAACCCGGCGGGCGTCGGGAAACGCGTGCGAACCGGCTTCGCATGAACAACAGCGTCCATTCGCGGGGAACGTCGGCGCTAGCGCGCCGACAGATAGCGCGGGAAGGCGAGCTTGTCGAGAAGCACTTCGATCAGATTGATGCCGCGCTCGAGGTCGGCTTCCGCGAACAGCCGGTCGAGATCGGCCTCGGCCTGGACGCGATAGTGCCGGATGCCGAAAGACTGCGCGAGCAGGCCGAAGTCCGGATTGCTGAAGTCGCAGTTGATGTAGCGCTCGCCATAGAGCTGGTACTGGTTCTTGCGGATCAGCGAGAGCGTGCCGTTGTTGATGACCACCACGTTGATCGGGATGTCGTGGTTCACGGCAGTCATGAGCTCCATGGCGCACATCTGGAACCCGCCGTCGCCGAGGATGGCGAATGTGGGGCTGTCCGGTGCGAAGCAGCGGGCGCCGAGGGCGGCAGGAATGGCGTGTCCGAGCGACGAGATGCCGGTGTTGGGAAAATAGTGGTTGTGGCTGGAGACGTCGAAATAGCTCTGCGCGAACACGATGTTGTCGTCGAACACCAGCGCGTCGCGCGGGAAGTGCCGGGCCAGCCGGGTGAAGAACTGGCGCACGAGCTCGAAGGCTGCGTCGTCCGCGGGCTCGGGTGGCGGGGCGCCCTGCGGGTGCACGTCGTGGCCGTGCAGCGGCGCCAGCGTTTTCGGCGGCATCGCTTCGTATGCCAGCGTGTCGTGCAGGGCCTGGACCGTCGCAAGGATGTCGCCGCAGATCGCGACATCGGGCTGGAGCACGCGGCCAAGCTGGGTGGGGTCGCGGTCGATCTGGGCAATTTTCTTGCCGGCCAGCAGCTTCCTGTCCCACAGGTAGCTGGTGCGTTCGTTGAAGCTCGCACCGAGCACGATCAGCAGGTCGGCGTGCCCGGCGAGGTAGCGGTAGGCGTTGCCGTTGGAGGTGACACCGAGGCAGCCGAGCGACAGCCGCGTGCCCTCGGCGACCACGCCCTTGGCCTTGAGGCTGGTCGCGACCGGGATGTTGAAGGTTTCCGCCAGTGCGGCCACCGCGTCGCGCGCGCCGGCGCGGATGCAGCCATAGCCGGCGACGATGGCCGGCGCATGGGCATGGCGGACCAGTTCGGCGAGCGCGTCGGTCGAAGCGGCGCGCGTGACGTCGGCAGCAGGGAAATGCAGCTGGTCCAGCAGCGCCGCGTCGATACTTTCCTTCTGCACGTTGTATGGAATCGACAGCAGCACCGGGCCCGGATTGCGTCCGAGCAGCGCCTGCGTCGCCTGGTTCAGCACCTGGCCGAGATAGTCGGTACGCTCGACCAGCCGGCGGTAGCGGGTGATCGGCGCGAACAGCGCGCACTGGTCGATGGTGCCGCCTTCGCCCGCGCTTTCCTGCAGGCCGCCGCGGCCGAAGATGTAGGTCGAGGTCTCGCCGGTGATCGCCAGCACCGGCAGGCGCTCGGCGAAGGCGTTGGCGATGCCGGTGATGAGATTGGTCGCGCCCGGTCCGGCGGTCGCGATGCACGCCGAGGGCTTGTGCGCGAGTCGCGCGTAGCCGCCCGCCATGAAGGCTGCGCCCTGTTCGTGCTTGACCAGCACGCTCCGGATCGACGAATCGTGGAGCCGGTCGTAGATCGGCAGCACGTGTCCACCGGGCATGCCGAAGATGTGGTCGATGCCGAGGCGCTCCAGATACCGGACGATCAGTTCGCTGACGGTGATGTTCATGAGCTTGTTATGGTTTTGTGCGGCCAAGGTCCGCTACCGTGCCGCCGCAAGACCTGGATTTGAGCACAAGACCTCGCGCCTGGGAACCTTGCAGAACGCGCCGCACGGCGTGCGCAGCGCGAGCGCCTTGCCGGCGACGGGGAGCTGAGCGACGGGCGGGGCGGTGCGTCGGGCTCAGCGGTGCGCCAGATGCTGCTCGATCTCGTGGAAGGTGTTGGCGACCTCGGTGGTGACGACGTTGACGCCCAGCTGCTTGCACAGTTGCGACAGCGACAGCAGCCCGCGCACCATCTGCCGGCCATTGACGTTTTCGATCACCAGCGCATGCTGCCGCCCGCGCGCTTTCAGCGTTTCCAGCACATGACCGACGCGGGCGTGGGCGATGTCCTCGTAATCGATCGCCTCGAGCCGGTCGACCGGCGTCATGATGTCGGCCACCAGCACCTCGTCGCGGCGGATGCGGCGGCTTTGCACGACCTGCAGCGGCTTCTCGCCGTGAATGTCGGTGTTGGTGATGAGCCCGGCCACGCGATCCTTGCTGTCCATCACGAACAGCAGCCGGACCTTGCGGCGGACCATGCGCTCCTCGGCCTGCTTGATGCTGTCGCCAGGCGTGGCGATGAAGGCGGTCAGGCGGCGGAAATCCGTCATCACGTCGAGCGCCGGGTTTTCGAGGTTCACTCGATCCGGCAACACGCAGGCAGGACGCAACAGGCCCGAGGACTGGTCGAGATTGCGGGAAGGTAAACGGGTATAGGACATGGCGATCTCCTGGTCACGGTTCCGTAAAGCCCACTACTTTATCTGCACGTGGGCGGGCAAAGCCCGACATGCTGTTCTTGGGGGGCAATTCTGTCCATTCAAGAATTTTTTGCCGACCATAAGCGCAGGCATTTCCCGCGTGAGGCGCTCAGCCGGTTTGCTGCAGCAGTTTCTGGAATGCAGCCTCGAACAGCTTGACGCCGTCGACCTGCAGGCTGTGGCCGACCATCTCCATGTCGAGGCCCAGATGTGCCAGTCCGGCCAGTTGCGCCCTGGCCTCGGCGAGACCGTCCTGCAGATGCAGCGCAGGTCTGCCGTGGTCGCGCAGTTCGGCAAGCGTCTTGTCGGGCAGGGTGTTGATGGTTTCGGCGCCGATCAGCGGTTCGACATACAGCAAGGCGCGATAATCCGGATTCTTGACGCCCGTGCTTGCCCACAGCAGGTACTGCGGCCTGGCGCCCTGTTGCGCCAGCGCGGCGAAGGCCTCGCCATGAAAGGTCTCGAGGTAGCCCCGGTAGGCGATCCGGGCCATCGCCACCGCGGCTTTGCCGCGCAGTGACAGCGCTTCCTGGGTGCCGATGGCGGTCAATTGCCGGTCGACCAGCGTGTCGACACGCGACAGGAACAGGCTTGCCACCGCCTTGGCGCGGCGCACATCGGCACCTGCCTGGCTGCGGGCGTTCAGCCCGCGGAGGTAGGCGTCGAACACTGCCCGGGTCTGGGCAAGCGAGAACAGCAGGGTCACGTTGACGTTGATGCCGAGCCTCGTCAGCGTCTCGAATGCGTCGATGCCCTCGGGGGTGCCCGGCACCTTGATCAGCAGATTGGGCCGTGCCACGGCAGCTGACAGGCGCTGCGCTTCCGCGACCGTGCGCGCGGCGTCGTAGGCCCAGCGCGGCGCGACTTCCAGGCTGACGTAGCCGTCGTTGCCACCGCTGGCTTCGAAGGTGGGACGCAGCAGGTCGCAGGCGGCCCGGATGTCAGGAATGACCAGCGCTTCGTAACGGCGCTCCGCATCGGGCTCGATGGCTTTCAGGCGTGCCAGGTCGTCGGCGTAATGGGGACTGGTGGCGAGCGCGTTCTGGAAAATCGCGGGATTCGAGGTCACGCCCGAAATGCCGTCCTCGGCGATCAGGCTGGCCAGCGTGCCGTCCTCGATCAGGCTGCGCGACAAATTGTCGAGCCAGAGGCTCTGCCCGAGCGCGGTGACCTGGCGCGCGGCATTCACGACGCGTCCTCGTCGTGCGGCCCCACCTGGAAGCAGGAATTGCGGGCAATTTCCCGGAGGTGGCCGTGCGGATCCGTGAAGTCGTCCAGAAGGCCACCGCAGAAGATCTGTTGCGCAGGCTTGAGCAGCGTTGCGCCGGCTGCCAGCGCCTGCTGCATGACGGCGTTCGCTTCCGGTTCCGAATCGACGTTGCGGGCAAGCGTGAATTCCGCGAATCCGCTTCCCCCGGGCGGGACGGTGGCGTCCTCGGTCAGGGCGTCACGGACATGCAGTTCCGGCCAGCTGCCTGCGAGCGTGACGAACGCAAGCTCGGGGGGCGATTCCATTCGGCGAAATCCCAGCCCGTTCTGGTAGAACCGGACCGCGGCAGCGAGGTCACGGACTCCGAGATTGATCATGCTGATGCGTGGTTTCATGGCGGCTCGCTTTCGCTGGATCGCAGGGTGGGTCAATCATCCTCCCAGCATAGAACAGCGTCATGACGAGAAGTTCGGCCGGCGCCAGCGGCCGTGCCCGAGGCCGCGCCTGTGCTAGACTTCGCGGCATTCGACCGGCGCGGTTGTTCCCGATTCTAACCAGGTTATTTCCATGTCAGGCAGCTCACTCGGCAAACTGTTCTGTGTCACCGTGTTCGGTGAATCGCACGGCCCTGCGATCGGCTGCGTGGTCGACGGCTGCCCGCCCGGCATGGAACTGGCCGAGGCCGACATTCAGCAGGACCTGGACCGGCGCAGGCCCGGCACCTCGCGTCATGTGACCCAGCGCCGCGAATCCGACACGGCCGAAATCCTGTCCGGCGTTTACCAGGGCAAGACCACCGGCACGCCGATCGCGCTGCTGATCCGCAACGAGGACCAGCGCAGCAAGGACTACGGCAATATCGCCGAGACCTTCCGCCCCGGCCACGCCGACTACACCTACACGCAGAAATACGGTTTTCGCGATCCGCGCGGCGGCGGCCGCTCGTCGGCCCGGCTGACCGCACCAATCGTCGGCGCCGGCGCGATCGCCAGGAAATGGCTCGGGGAAAAATACGGCATCGTGATTCGCGGCTACATGAGCGCGCTCGGCCCGATCGACGTGCCGTTCGTGTCGTGGGACGAGATCGGCAGCAATGCCTTCTTCGCGCCCAACGCCGCCATCGTGCCGGCGCTCGAGGAATACATGGACGCGCTCAGGAAATCCGGCGATTCAGTCGGCGCCCGGATCAGCGTCATGGCCGAAAATGTGCCGCCCGGCTGGGGCGAGCCGCTCTACGACAAGCTCGATGCCGACCTGGCCCATGCGCTGATGGGGCTCAACGCGGTCAAGGGCGTGGAAATCGGCGACGGCATGATGGCAGCCCGCCAGCTGGGCACCGAGCATCGCGACGAAATCAGCCCCGAAGGATTCCTTTCCAACCATGCCGGTGGCGTGCTCGGCGGCATCTCGTCGGGCCAGGCTGTCGTCGCTCACATCGCGATCAAGCCCACGTCGTCTATGCGCCTGCCCGGCCGTTCGATCGATCTGCACGGCCAGCCGGTCGAGGTCGTGACCCATGGCCGCCACGATCCCTGCGTCGGCATTCGCGCCACGCCGATCGCCGAGGCGCTGATGGCGATCGTACTGATGGACCATGCGCTGCGTCACCGTGCGCAGTGCGCCGACGTGGCAAGCGGGACGCCTGTCGTGCCGGGCAGGGTTGGCTGATCCGCTCGCGTCCTCCCGGCGTCGTCCGTTCCAGGCCGGCGGAACACGGACGGGGCCCCTGAATGTCCGCTGTCACGAGCTGCCGCTGATGCGCGGCGGATACGGTCGGCAACGCGCTGCCGACTGGCAGCATGGCGTCACGGCAGGCGATCGGTCCGGCAGGCATGAGGTTGACTGAAAGGCGGCTTGCGCTCAGGCTTCCGCTTCCGGCGCATTCAGGAATCTGACTTCATGCGACTTCCCATCAGCCTCAAGATTTTCAGCATCACCATGGCCCTGCTGGCGCTCATGGTAGTTGTCACCTGGCTGTCGGTGCTCAACTTCCGGCAGCTCAACAATCAGGTCCGTGCCCTCGCAGACTATTACCTGCCGCTGCAGCAGCAGGTGGCCAGCGTCGAAATCCTGATTCGTCAGCAGATGGTTCACATGGAGCGGGTGCTGGCCGGCATGAAGGCGGTCCCGCGCGACAAGGCCTTCCTCGCCAGCGAGTCGAACGGCTTCGACATGCGCGGCATCAACGCCGACCAGATCGTCGATTCGTCGCTGCGCCTCTTGGGCGAGGCCGAGGCGGAAAAGAACATCGAGCTCGACCGCGTGACGCTCGCGGTGCTGGCCAAGCAGCTGCCCGCCATCCAGACTGCACGGCAGCACTTCCACATGACCTTCCGCCAGTTCCAGATCGAGGCGGAAGAGGGCACACCGCGCTCGGAACGGATCGTTCACGACGCGCTGCTGCGCGAGAAGGACACGGTCGACATCGAGATCGGCAAGACCATCGACCTGCTCAACAAGCTGACCCAGGAGACTGCCACCCAGGCCAAGGCGGAAGAGAAGCATGCCACCACGCTCAACTGGATCGTCACCGCAATCGCCACCGCGCTCGGGCTGATCTTCGCCGCCTTCGTCACCCGCTCGCTGGTCGAACCGGTCAAGCGGCTGCTGGGCGGAACCAAGGCAGTCGAGGCGGGTGACCTCGAGGTCGAAATTCTCGTCAAGACGCACGACGAACTGGCGACCCTGGCGCGTTCCTTCAATCACATGGTGGTGGGGCTGCGCGAGAAGGAGCGCATCCGCGAGACCTTCGGCCAGTACGTCGACCCCCGCATCGTGCGCAACCTGCTGGAAAACCAGATTCCGGCCGACGGCGGCGAGCATCGCGTGATGACGGTGTTTTTCTCCGATCTCGCCGGCTTCACCCAGTTGTGCGAAGGCCTGACGCCAAACGCCGCGGTACGCTTCCTGAATCGCTATTTCTCGCTGATGTCCGAGGTGGTGCGCAGCCAGCAGGGCATCGTCGACAAGTACATCGGCGATTCCGTCATGGCCTTCTGGGGACCCCCTTTCACGGAGGCTGCCGACCACGCCCGGCTCTGCTGCATCGCCGCGCTGGATCAGATGGCGCGCATGGAGACGTTCCGTGCCGGCCTGCCTGATCTGTTCGGCGTCCGCCACGGCCTGCCCGAGGTCAACGTCCGCATGGGCATCGCCAGCGGCGACGTGACCGTCGGCAACATCGGCTCGGAAACCTCGCGCGGCTATACTGTGATCGGCGACACCGTGAACGTTGCCTCGCGGCTGGAGCAGGCCAACAAGTTCTACGGGACCCAGATCCTGGTCAGCGAGGGAACGCGCGAGCTGGCGGGCGATACGCTGGCCTTCCGCGAAATCGACAGCCTGCAGGTTGCCGGCAAGCAGGAGGCCGTCAGGGTGTTCGAGCTGCTGGGGTATGCGAACGAGATGAGCGACGCCGTCCGGCGGCGGGTGCAGGCTTACGAGACGGGACTCGCACATTACCGCCGCCAGGAATGGGATGCGGCCGCATCAGCGTTCCAGGCGTGTCTTGAAATCGATCCGCAGGACAAGCCCGGTCAGGTCATGCTGGCGCGCATCGCCGCGTTCCGGCAAACGCCGCCGCCGACGGGCTGGGACGGGGTCTGGGTCGCCCCGGGTAAATAGAAAAGGGCGTTCAGTTGGCGATGGCTTCATCGCCGTGACAGCTGCATCCGGGTTCGGTGCTGGTGGTGTTGTCGCAGCACACGATCTTGCCGGCGCGACAGCCGCAAATGCCCTTGTGGCCACTGCAGCAGGCCAGCTGGACCACCTGGGAAAGACTCAGGCCCTGCAGATTCGCCGGGCAGGCCTGCGCCGGAACCGCGTGTCGCTGCAGGGCGGCGGAGGCGGGGACGGCCGGACCGGGATCGGCGGCGGCGGGCAGCATGAAGCATGACTGGATCCCCGCCAGCAGCGCAAACAGGACGATCGGCAAACGGTTTTTCATGGTGGACTCCTCGAATCGGTGCGGCTGCATCCACTATATCCGATCCTGGCGTCGCGGAATCGTTCCATCGCTTGACGCATGCCTGAACAACAGGCCCAGCAGCAGCGCCGCGACCACCAGAATCAGGGCCAGCACGCCAAATGCGCTGCCGTAGCCGGCGACGCCGACCGTCCAGCCGGTCAGTACCGGGCCGATCGACTGGCCGACGTCCATGACCGTCCGCAGCACGCCCATCGAACTGCCGTAGCGGCCGTCGCGAGTCAGGTCGGCAACCAGCGCAGAAGTCGAAGAGGTGACCGTCGCGAAGCCGATGCCGAAGGCCAGGCTCAGGATCGACAGACCGATGAAGCTGGGCGCGAGCGGCAGCAGCGCGACGCTGGTCGCGCCGATCAGCAGGCCCGGGATGATGACCTGGCGGCGCCCGACCCGGTCGGAAACGCGGCCCATGAGCGGCTTGGTGAAGACGATGCTGACCAGCTGCACGCCGAGGATGACGCCGATCTGCCATGCCGCGATGCCGAGCGACGCGGCGAACAGGGCGAGAAAGGCCTCGATTGCGCCGAACACCAGGTACTGCGCCGCTTCGATCCCGCTGACCAGCATGATGCCGCGGTCGCGCAGCACGGTTGTCAGGCTGGCCCAGAAGTGCGGCCGTTCGGCCCGCGCTGTCGCCGGCGCAGGGGCCTCGTCGCGCAGCAGCAGGCCCACTGCCAGGGCCAGCACGCCGCTGATCGCACAGGCGACGTAGACTGCCTGGAAGCTCGCCAGCGAAATCAGGAAACCGCCGAGAAACGGGGCGATGGAGCGCCCGACGATGGTGACCGATGAATAGGTCGACAGCCGGGCGGCGCGGTCGGCCGTGTAGCGTTCGGCGATCGCCGCACTGGCCACCGTGCCGAAAATCGCCGTGGCGAAGCCGTGATAGAAGCGCACCGCCATCAGCTGCCAGGCGTTGCCGACCAGCAGATAGAGGAAAGGCGCGGAGGCGAAAACGAACAGCGATGCCAGCAGCACGCGCCGTTTTCCCAGATGGTCGGACAGTGCGCCGGCGGGATAGCTGATCAGGATGCCGGGTATCGTCGAAGCCATGACGATCCAGCCGATTTCCGCCGGACTGGCGCGAAGCGACGCGGCGAACAGGGGCAGCACCGGGGTTTTCGACAGGGTGGAGCTCAGAATGGCGAGACCGCCGATGAGCGCGATCAGAACGAAGAAGGAGGGCTTGGCGGGTTGCATCGGATGGCAGGCGTATGGGATCGTGGGACGATGATGCGGAATGGTAGGTGAAATCTTGCTTCGACGATTGCGGCCCCCTCGCTACTGCGCGCCGATGCCATCCATGGTTCATCCTGTACCGTGAAGCGCGCACCGTCTTCTTCTTCGGTGCTGTTCGGCGCGTTCGATCGCCACAACTTCGGCGACCTGCTGTTTCCGCATCTGCTGACGGCCATGCTGCCGGGCCATCGGTTCGACGTGCGCGGACTGGCCGAACGCGACCTGCGCAGCGTCGGCGGCCATCGGGTCCGCGCGCTGGCGGCACGGGACGGCGGCCAGGCGACGCATCTGGTTCACGTCGGCGGCGAATTGCTGACCTGCAGCGCCTGGCAGGCCGCGGTCATGCTGCTCGACCCCGCCGCGGCGGCCGCAGCCGTCGCGCGCTACGACGACGATCCGCTCGCCGCAGCCGAATGGGCCGCCCGGCAACTCGGGACGCCGCGAACCATGCCTTACGTCGTGGGGCGCGAAGCGCTCACTGCAGCCGGGCGGCTGATCTTCAATGCCGTGGGCGGCGTGGAGTGGCCCGATCTGCCTGCCGGGCAACGGCATGAAGTGCTGGCGGCATTGCGGCAGGCGGACTGGATCAGCGTACGCGATCGCGTCACCCAGGCCGCATTGCGTGCGGACGGGATCGATGCGCCGCTGTGCCCGGATCCGGCCGTGATGCTCACGCAATGCTTCGGCGCAACGATCCGGAAACACCAGCGGTCGGGTGCGGTCGGGGCGATGCGGGATGCCTTTCCGCAAGGCTATCTGGCATGCCAGTTCAGCGCCGAGTTCGGCGACGACGCGACCCTGGAAGCCCTGGCGTGCGGACTGTCCGGGGTGGCGTCGGCAACCGGCCTGGGCCTGGTCTTCTTCAGTGCCGGCTCGGCCCCCTGGCATGACGATCCGGGTCTCTATGAAACCCTGCAGCGCCACCTGCCAGGGGGCGCATCGCACCGGTTTCGATCCCTGCATCTCTGGGACATCTGCGCCCTGATCGCCGCCAGCCGCGGCTTTGTCGGCAGCAGCCTGCACGGCCGGATCGTCGCCCTGGGCTGCGGCCTGCCAAGCGTCAGCCTGCTGCCGCCGCAGCAGGGCGGGCGTCCGGACAAGCGCACGGCCTTCGCCGAAACCTGGGAGCCCCAAGCGATGCCACGCAGCGTAAAGGTCGACCGGGTCGAAGGCGCCGTCATGCAGGCCCTGGCAGTGCCTGCCGGAATCCTGCAGCAGAACGCGGCGAACCTGGGCGAGCGCTATCTGCAAAGCCAGGCCCGGTGGACGGACTTGCTCGCATCCTGAGGCGGGCCGCGCGGCCGGTCTTGCGCAATAATCAGGGCAATCCTTCCCGAACCTGTCCCATTCCATGCCGACCATGAACCTGCCGCCCGCTGCGTTGCGCCTGTCCATCGACCCCGAGTCGCTGGGCTTCGCTGATACCTCCGAATTGATCGAGGAGCCGCTGCCGTGGATCGGCCAGAGCCGCGCCGAAGCGGCTGCACGGTTCGGCCTGGCGATGGATCAGCCCAACTACAACCTGTTCGTGCTGGGCGAAGTCGGCAGCGGCCGTTCCTCGCTGCTCAAGCAGGCGATGTTCGAGGCGGCTGCGGGCAGGCGCGTGCCGCCCGACCTGTGCTATCTGCACAACTTCGATGCGCCGGAGCGGCCCCTGGCACTGCGTCTGCCGGCCGGCGAGGGGCGCCTGCTGCGCCAGTTGCTGGCGCAGGCGGTGAAAGCCTTCCAGGCTGACATTCCGCGCTGTCTCGAAGGCCAGGATTTCAAGGCCGAGAGCGCACGCATCGAGAAGGCCTTCAAGGCCGAGGAGGCCAAGGCCTATGCGGATCTGTCCGCCTTTGCCGAGGCGCGCCATTTTGCCCTGCACCGTGAGGAGGGGCGCATGGTGTTCACCCTGACCGGAAAAAAGGGCCAGGCCCTGACCGAGGATGAAGTCCTGGCGCTGCCGACAGCACGCCGGCTCGCGATCGAGCAGGCCGATCAGGAACTGCGCACCGAGATCGCCCGCTATTACGAAAAGACCCAGCCGCTCGAACGCGCGATGCACGAAGACCTGGCATCGTTGCGACGTCAGCTGGTCAGACCGGTGCTGGAGCGTGAACTGCAGACCCTGCGCGGCGGCTTGAAGAAACAGATCAAGGATGCCGCCAAGCTCAATGCGTATCTCGAGGCGGTCGCCCGCGACGTGCTCGACAACGTGGAACTGCTGCAAGGCGACGGCGCCGATGCGGACCGTCAGGTTGCGCTGCAGGCCATGCTGGCGCGGTACCGGGTCAATCTGGTGGTCGATAACGGCGGCCTTGCCGGCGCCCCGGTGATCGTCGAGGAGAATCCGCTGTTCCGCGTGCTGTTCGGCAGCGTTGAATATCAGTCCGAGAACGACGTGCTGGTGACCGACTTCTCGCGCATCCGCGCCGGCAGCCTGCTGCAGGCGCACGGCGGTTTTCTGATGCTGCATCTGCGCGACGTGCTGGCCGATCCGCTGGTATGGGAGAAGCTGCGGCGCTTCCTGCGCAGCGGCCGGCTGCAGATCGAGGAGCCCGGCGTGGCGTTTTCGCCGATTGCGGCGGTATCCCTGGTGCCGGAGGCGGTCGACGTCGACGTCAAGATCGTGCTGGTCGGCTCGCGCGAGCAGTATTACGAGCTGCAGGAAGACGCGCCCGAATTCGCCCGCCACTTCCGTGCCAAGGTGGATTTCGCCGACAGCTTTTCAGCCAGCGGGGAAACCCGCCGCGCGTCGTCGATTTTTGTCGCCCATGCCTGCCGCCAGTTCGGCCTGCCGCATTTTTCGGCCGCCGCGGTGGCGCGTCTGCTCGAAGAATCGCATCGCGAGGCAGCCGACCAGACGCGCGAAAGCGCGATCTTCGCGCGCACCGAGGCGCTGGTCATGGAGAGCGCGGCGCGGTGCCGGGCGCGCGGGCCGGGCCTGGTCATGGCGACCGACGTCGAGGCGGCGCTCGAAGCACGCGCGCAGCGGCACGACTACCCGGAACAGCGATTGCGCGAGTCGATTTTCGAGGGCGACGTGCTGATCGATTTCCAGGGTGACCGGGTCGGCCAGATCAACGGCCTCACCCAGATCGATCTCGGCGATCACCGCTTCGGTCTGCCGGTCCGGCTTTCCGCGCGCACCTACGCCGGGGAAGGGGGGCTGCTCAACATCGAGCGCGAGGTCGAACTGTCCGGGCCGCTTCACGACAAGGGCGTCTTCATCCTGCAAAACTACCTGGCGGGCCTGTTCTGGTCGCTGGCGCCGGTCTGTCTCAGCGCGTCGATCGTGTTCGAGCAGCAGTATCACGGCGTCGAGGGCGACTCGGCATCCTGTGCCGAACTGTATGCACTGTTGTCGTCACTGTCGGGCGTGCCGCTGAAGCAGGGCATCGCCGTGACGGGCGCAGTCAATCAGCATGGCGAAGTGATGCCGGTAGGCGGCATCAACGAAAAGATCGAGGGCTGGTTCCGGGTGTGCGAGACGCTGGGTCTGGACGGCAGCCAGGGGGTGCTGGTTCCCGCGCGCAACCGGCGCCATCTGATGCTGCACCCGCGCGTTGTCGAGGCCGTCGCGAGCGGCCGGTTCCAGATACACGTTGCGGAACACGTCAGCGAGGGGATCGAATTGCTGACCGGCGTGCCGGCAGGCGAACCGAGTGCTGCCGGGCATTACCCTCACGACAGCGTGCTGGGGCATGCGCAGGAGCGCCTGCTGGCGTTCCGGCGCGCCTGCCTGGCGCAGGACCATCCAAGAACCGCGCGCCGGCAGGCTCGCCCGAGCGATTATCCGCGAAGGTGATCCGACCGCCACCGATGCGGTCGGTCGCGGGTGTTCTATATTCAAAGCCGTTCAATGGCTTTAGAGGAGTCGATCATGAACGCATTGCATCGCATGGAACGTTTTCTCGACCAGCACCACATTCCCTTCGACCTCGTCGCGCATCCGCACAGCCAGACCAGTGCCGAAACGGCGCGTGCGGCGGCGGTTCCGCCTGACCGTCTGGCCAAGGGCGTGCTGCTCGACGGCGTGGACTGCCAGATGGTGGCCATGATTCCGGCCGACCAGGAGGTCCATCTTGGCAGGCTGGGTCTGGATCACGGCCTTGAATTCAGCCTGGCGGACGAGGCCAGCGTCAGCCGCCTGTTCAGCGAATGCGAACCGGGCGTGGTGCCGGGCCTGCCGAATGCCTGGGGGGTCGAAATCGTGTGGGACGACGCCCTGATGGCGCAACCGGACATCTGGCTTGAAGCGGGCGATCACGAGCGCCTGCTGCATATCGAAACCCGGCATCTGGCCGAAGCCTTCGGCGACGCGCCGCACTGTCGTTTCAGCCATCCCAGGATGCAGCGCCCCGCCTAGCGGCGCGTTGCTTCAGTTTGCCGGCCGCAGCATGAGTCGCAGTGCCGACTCGGCAAACGGCATGAGTTGGCGCACTCGATCCGCGCTGTCCGGATGCGCAGCCGCGACGCCGCCGCCCGCGTCGGGTTCGAGCCTGAAATAGGCCAGTGCGCCGGACTCGATGCTGCAGCCGCAGGCTTGCGCGGCCAGCAGCGTGCCCAGCCAGTCGGCTTCATGTTACTGGTCCTGCCACAGATGCGCGACGCGCAGCGCCAGCCCGAAATCACCGTCGATCAGTTGCATGGCGTCAGACCCGTGACGTGTCCAGTTCGCCAGCTTGCCGGCGTATACCGACAAGGCGGCGGCATCTTCGTCGAAGTGGCGCCGCGCGATGTGAGCGATTTCGTGTCCCACCAGGAACGCCAGCTGGCAGGGTTTCAGTTTCAGTGCGGAGGGCGATAGCACCACCACGTCGGGCGCAACCGAATAGGCTTCGCCGCCACGGTCGTCGGGTGCGGTCCTGAATCGAACCGTCGACGGTCCGGCCAGGGCAACCATGCGCTCCCACGCCGGCGGCGGCGCAATCGCTTTGCATCCCGGGCAGGGCTGTTCTGCCCAGATGTAATGGCGCAAATTCGGGGATTCCGGAAACCAGGCCGCGGGCGCAGTCTGCGCCGCACGCAGGGAACTCGTGCAGGCAAGCAGCATCAGTATCAGCGTTCGCCCGAAAGCCGATTGAGTTGATTCCGTTGCCAGGGAGAGCATTGCGTTCCCCTTTCACATGACCCGTTACAGAACTATAGTCGGCCATCGCGTGGCATTCTTGATGGCAGGCCTCCAGCAATTCCGTGAACGATTCCGATTCGATGCATGACGCCGATCCTTCGCATAACCCGCACCGTTCGCTCGGGCGCGGCATGGCATGGGTCGCCAGCCTGCTGGTCCTGGGCATGTTCTATCTCTATTTCGACAGCAGCCTGCAGGCGCGCAACGATCCGAACCGCGACCTGAAGGTCGGCCCGGGCGCCGAACTGGTGCTGAAGCGCAGCGGCGACGGCCACTACGTTTTCCCCGGGACGATCAATGGCCGGCCGGTGAGATTTCTGCTCGATACCGGCGCCACGCTGGTGTCGGTGCCGGCGCATCTGGCCGCGGACTTGGGGCTCAGGGCGGGGGGCACACAGTACTCGGTCACTGCCAACGGCACGGTGCCCGCGCGCGCCACGCGACTGGATTCGCTGGCATTCGGGCCGTTCGACCTGCGCGACGTTCCCGCCAGCCTGATCCCCGGCATGGCCGGCGATCAGATATTGCTCGGGATGAATGTGCTGAAGCATCTGGAATTTACCCAGCGAGGCGACACCCTGATCCTGCGTGCGCTGGGCAAGTGAATCGAGAAAGTGCTTTGATATCTCGGCCATCTGTGGTATCAATCGGCCATCTGTTGGATTCAAGCTTTAATTGCGGTACCTCTGGTAAGCGTTTTCCTTGAAATTCGATCGATAGGGCATGTCGCCCGATTTTTTTTGAAAGATAGGAAACAAGGATGGAAACAGGTACTGTCAAGTGGTTCAACGATGCAAAAGGTTATGGCTTCATCACCCCGGATAACGGCGGCGAAGACCTGTTTGCACATTTCTCCGCAATCAACTCCAGCGGTTTCAAATCCCTGCAGGAAAACCAGAAAGTCAGCTTCGAAGTGACGACTGGCCCCAAGGGAAAGCAGGCTTCGAACATCCAGGTCGTGTCGTAAGCGGCTTCGATCCGATCTGGAAAAACCCCGGTTCGCCGGGGTTTTTTCATTCATGCGGGGTCCTGAACGGCAACTTCCGGATCGACCGCGACGCGCCAAGGGACGGCACGCAGATGGCCCCGGCATCCCGCCGAGGTCATTCAGGTGCCGGCTCGAGAAAGCGTCCTTCCAGTTCCTGCAGATTGAGTTGCAGCAGGATCTGCTGCAGCCGGCTGCGCGCATCCCCGCGCGCGGCGTTCTTGCGGGTCGCGATGATGAGTTCGTTCTTCAGCGAATGCTCCCAGCCCACGAGCTCGGTCACGGTGACCTGGTAGCCGTGCGATTCGAGTTGCAGGCAGCGCAGCACATTCGTGAGCTGGCTGCCGAATTCGCGGGTATGGATCGGGTGGCGCCAGATTTCCGACAACGGCGTCTTGCCGAACGACTCGACCTTGTGCTTGCGCAGCACTGCGGCGACTTCTGCCTGGCAGCAGGGCACCAGCACGATGTGGCGGGCCTGCTTGGCGAGCGCAAACTGGATCGCATCGTCGGTTGCAGTGTTGCAGGCGTGCAGGGCGGTGACGATGTCGACATGCGCGGGCAGGGCGGCGGTGGTGATCGATTCGGCCACGGTCGCGTTCAGAAACGTCATGCGTGCAAAACCCAGGCGCTCCGCCAGGTCACGCGACTTCTGCACCAGGTCGTCACGCGTCTCGATGCCGAAGATGTGGCTGGCCGGCCGGTCCTTGAGAAACAGGTCGTACAGGATGAAGCCCAGATAGGACTTGCCCGCACCATGGTCTGCCAGCGTCAGCGTCTCCTGAGAATTCAGCACGTCGTCGAGCAGCGGTTCGATGAAATTGCACAGGTGATAGACCTGCTTGAGCTTGCGGCGGCTGTCCTGATTGAGCTTGCCGTCGCGCGTCAGGATATGCAGCGCCTTCAGCAGTTCGACCGATTGGCCGGGGCGCAGCACTTCGACGAGCGGACTCGCAGGAGCCGTGCCCGACATGACGGCAGGCGGGGTGGGGCGCTTCATCGGGAACCCGGCCGGGCCGAATCGAGCAGGCGCACTTCACGCTGCGGCAACGGGATCCGGATGCCACGTTCGCGGAAGGTTTCGAGCACGGCCTGGGTGATGTCGCTCGACGTGTCGTAGAAGTCGTCGACCGTCGTCCACGGACGGACGGCGATGCTCACGCTCGAGTCGGACAACGCCAGCACGCGGATCATCGGTTCCGGTTCGCGCAGGATCTTCGGATGGGCGGCCAGCAGGTCACGGATCGCGGCCAGCGCCGCCTTGATGTCGGTATCGTAGGCCACGCCGACGACTACATCGAGCTGCCGCAGGCTGCCGAAGTTGTGCAGGATTTCGCCGACGATCTTGCGGTTCGGAATGACGATGCGCGAGCGGTCTGGGTGGCTCAGGATCGTGCTGAACAGCCTGATCTCGACCACTTCCCCTTGTTCGTCGGCGATGGAGATGTACTCGCCCACCTGGAACGGCCGGGTGAAAATGATCGTCAGGCCCGCGGCAAGATTGCCCAGAACGCCCTGCATCGCCAGCGCGATGCCTGCGCCTGCTACCCCCAGCCCGGCCAGCAGCGGCAGCAGTTCGACCCCCAGGTTCTGCAACGCCATGATCAGGAACAGCCCGAGCACAAGGATGCGCACGATGCGTATCAGCAGCTGGCGCAGGGATTCTTCGAGACCGAATTTCACCAGCATGGGGTCCGCCAGCCTGCCGACCCATCGGCCGACATACAGCCCCGCCGCCGTGATCAGCAACGCGACCAGCACCCTGGGGCCGAACCGGATGGCAAGGTCGATCGCGGTTTGCTGGGCATGCGCCAGGGTTTGCAACTGTTCGTCCATCGTCATCTCGGGGCGGGGCAGAGCCCACAGGGTATCAAATGCCGCCGCCTGGCAGAACCGGACCGCCTGTTTCCCTGAGCAGGGATTCCGGGATAATGCGCGCTTGCTCGAAAGGCCTTGCCGTGACAGTCGTCAACATCTCCTGCTACAAGTTCGTCACCCTCGTCGATCGCGAAGCGCTGAAGGCGGCTCTCGACCTGCGCTGCCGGGAACTCGACCTAAAGGGCACCATCCTGCTGGCCCCCGAAGGCATCAACGTCTTCCTCGCGGGCACGCGCGAGGCGATCGACGCCATCGTCGCCCACCTGCGGGCCGACCCCCGGTTCGCCGACCTCGAGCCGAAGCAGAGCCTGTCCGCAGCACCGCCTTTCCAGCGGATGCGCGTCCGCCTCAAACAGGAAATCATCACCATGAAAATGCCCGTGATCCGTCCCGAGGCGGGGCGCGCGCCCTCGGTCGCGGCCGCCACGCTGAAACGATGGCTCGATCGGGGCATCGACGACGCAGGCCGCCCCGTGGTCATGCTCGACACCCGCAACGACTACGAAGTTGCGGCCGGCACCTTCGATGGCGCCATCGACTACGGCATCGGCATCTTCAGCGAATTTCCGCGGCTTCTGGCCGCGCATCGGGGCGATTACGCCGGCAAGACCGTCGTCTCCTTCTGCACCGGCGGCATCCGCTGCGAAAAGGCCGCCCTTCACATGAAGGAAATCGGCATCGAGCATGTGTATCAGCTCGAAGGCGGCATCCTCAAGTATTTCGAGGAAGTCGGCGGTGCGCATTACCGCGGCGACTGCTTCGTGTTCGATGAACGCGAGGCCGTGAGCGCGGACTTGCAGCCGGCCGCAGGAAGGCTTCATCGTTGACCTGCCTGGTGCCGCCGATATGTTGCATGAGGATAAGCCATAAACCCGATGTCCCTCGACGTTCCATTCATGGATCAAGCACCTGCATAGCCTGGCTGAATGGCCTGCCTGCCATTCAGCGAATGCCTAAACGTGCCGTAACTGGAAAAATTTCTCTTTGAACTTGCATGTCTAAACCAACCAAGACCACGCCGCCAAACGAACTGCTGAAGTTGCGCTATCTGGGACCGGCAATCTTCGTGCTCGCAACAACAGCGAGTTCGCCGGTGCGAGCGGATCAGTACGCCAAGGATGAACTCTCGGGGATCGAACCCCCGCTCGCGTGCCTGGGTCTGGAATCCTGCGACGCGCAGCCCGATTCGGTTTCCCCGCAAGGAAATGGGAAGCGGAAGCGCTACCGCGGCGCCCGATCCGACCAGGACGAGAGAATCAGGGGCAGCGCCGAGGCTGAGCGGGTACTGGAACAGGTGTATGAGCTGCCTCAGGCAGACAAGCAATTCCTCTATGACAAGTTGTCGGTCGCCCGCGGATTCGCCATTTTTCCCGAGGTGCGGAAAAGCGGCATGATGGCAGCTTCGGTGTACGGCAGAGGCATCCTGTCGTTTCGCGACCAATCCTGGGAGTGGAAACCACCGATCCTCCTGCACATCCATGGCAAGAGTTTCGGACCGCAAGTCGCTGTACAGCGCAGCACGATCGTGTTCATTTTTGACAGGTTGTGTGACATTCGTGATTTTCTTCAAGGCCACCACAACCTGTTGACGACAGGGGCGTCCACTTCGATCGAGCATGTAGACCATCCAGAACCCGCAGAGCTTGGCGGGATCAATATCTACACCGTCAGCAATGGCGTATCGATGGGTCAGTCCCTGGAAAGCTACTCCGTCCATATCGATGAGGAAGGCAATGCTGCGCTCTATGGCGTCGACGTCAAGCCTCACTGCATTCTGGATATGGCGCGCGTCGGACCTCAGCTCCCATGGTTCCTGAAATTCCTGCGAGTCATTCAGCAACCACCGGGACAACCCGACAGCATGACTACGATCAAATGAAGACGAAGCGCAGCGCTGAATACCTGAGCCCGATGGGGGCCTCTGGAGGATTTTGAGGTGATGAGACTTCGTCTTGCACGTTGCCACGGTGTCTGGGGTGTCCCGGCTGGCTTTCTCGTGCTGTCCGCAGGCGTTCTGGCAGCGGGTCCGGATCCGGCAACATTTGCCGACCTTCACCCCGGTCATACGATCATCAAGTGCCCCTACCTTCCAGCGGGGGTAACCCTGCCGACCTGCAACGGGCTGCAGGCGACCTGTGCCGGAACGGACGGGGACGACCTGATTCTGGGCAGTGAAGGGCCTGACGTGATCGTTGCTCTCGCCGGCAACGACGTGGTCCACGGCGACATGGGACCCGATACCATTTGCGGTGGGCCGGGCAACGATGCGCTGGTCGGTGCGCGTGACAGCGACACAATCCTGGGCGAGGAGGGTGACGACTTCCTCTTTGGCGCGCCGGGCGACGATGACCTGCGGGGCGGCCCCGGCTATGACGTTCTTTTCGGCGGGCCTGGCAACGACAAGCTGTCGGGTGGCGAGGGTGGCGCTGACGTCTGCCTGCTGCAGAAGGAGATGGGCGAGGCTGACGGCAGTTGTGAAACAATCTATCCGCCGCCGGGATACGTCCATGGACAGGAGCCGGAGGCAAGTCTTCTGAAGCCTGGCATGCCGCATTGACGCATCGGCGCCCCCCCGCTGATGCATCGGATCAAGCAAGGAGCGCGGGCGACGTCCGGTATCGGTGCGCCAGCGGATTGACAGCCTCGACCATGAGACATCGGACCTTCGGCCTGACGAATCCTTCGCCTCCCGTGCGCAAGACTTTTATGCCCGCCGCATCCGGGATCGATCGTGGGCCGCTGCAAGGGCTGCCAGGCATTGGAAGGCTTGATTCCTGCATCGTCGGACGTGTCGCGTGTCGAATGTCGTCAGCAACAGGATTCGAACGGGATGGCCACGAATCCTGGCAGGAAAGGGTCTGGTATCGGTTCAACAGCAAGAGGAATTCATATGTCGATGTTTTGCAAAGCCGTGGCAAGCCTACTTCTGGTGGCGGGCATGGCAGGCGGCACGGCTGCCATGGCGGCGGAGGTGCCCAGGGAGCCGGCGCCCAACCCGCAGGAAGCTGTGGCGCAGGCCCCGAAGAAGGAGTTGTTCGCCATCGCAGCCGACGGGAAGGATCCGACAGCCAAGATCACGTTCTTGGGGGCTCGCGCGACGCATTACCATGTCTATGACGCGAACGGCAACTTCGTTGCGATACTGCCCAACACCTTTCTTGGCCAGGAAGCGGGGGTCGGACCGGCAGCCGCCCAGATGCTGGCGCAACATGGCGTGACCGTTCTGGTCGCCGGCATGGTAGGTCCGAAGATGAAGGACAGACTCACCACCAACAAGATGCGGTTCGTTTCGCGCAAGGGCGATGTTCAGGGCGTCGTCAACGAACTCAAGAAGTCGCAATGAAGTGAGCGCCGCATCGGCCGCAAGCCGAGGTGCAATGCAGGACGGGCTGCCAGGCTACTCGACACTGGCCTGGCTTGGGGGTGGAGGATCCTGGCATGCTCGGGAAGGCGGACGATGGTCCGATACCCCGGCGCTGCGCACGGGTCATCAAGCGGGCCGACAAGGCGCAGGGCCGCAGGCGCCGGGCCATCCTGAGGAGAGCTGCCTGATGTGGCGTGGCCGCTCGACGATCAGCAAACGGAGTCGATGTGTCATGCTCGGCGGCTTGACGCCGCAGCAAGTCGGGCGCCGCGGAAACAGAATCCTGCTCGATCGGTGCGAGGCAGCCAAGACAGGCGCTCTCTGGACAGTGGCATCGGCGAGTCCGGATCGGAGGCTTGGGCCGGGAGACTTGCCGTGAAGCTTTTTCCTGGCGTGTCGAGCCAGCCCTACTCGATTCCCAGGCGCTCCAGCCGGTAGCGCAAACTGCGGAACGTGACGCCGAGCACGCGTGCCGCCGCGGTCTTGTTGTAGCGTGTCTGCTCCAGCGCTTCGAGAATGGCTGCACGCTCGGTCCGGTCGAGGTAATCCTGCAACGGATATTTGGTATCGGAAGCCGACATGGTCGACGGCAGGGTGGGCGCAAGGTTCAGGTCCGCAGCGCAGATGTGCTGGTTCTCGCACAGCGCCAGCGCGCGTTCGAGGATGTTTTCCAGTTCCCGCACGTTGCCCGGGAACGCGTAACCCTTCAATTCGAGCTCGGCATCACGGTCGAGCTTGATCTCGCGCCCCCCCATCTTGTCGAGCAGGAAACGCACCATGCCTGGAATATCTTCGGTGCGGTCGCGCAGGCTGGGCATGACCAGGTCGATGACATTGAGGCGGTAATACAGGTCCTGCCGGAAGCGCCCGGCTTCGACCAGCGCAGCCAGATTCTGGTGGGTGGCGCTGACAATTCGTACATCGATCGGTTCTTCCTGGGTGGCGCCGACCTTGCGTACCTTCTTTTCCTGCAATACCCGCAGCAGCTTGACCTGCATCGACAGGGGCAGGTCGGCGACCTCGTCGAGAAACAGGGTGCCACCGTCCGCTGCCTGGAAAAAACCGCTGCGATCGGCATCAGCGCCGGTGAAGGCGCCTTTCCGATAGCCGAAGAACTCGCTTTCCATCAGCGTTTCAGGGATCGCCCCGCAGTTGACTGCCACGAATGCCTTCTCGGCACGGTTCCCGAGTTCGTGAATAAGCCGGGCGGCGAGTTCCTTGCCGCTGCCGGATTCACCGGATATGTAGACCGGCGCCTGGGTCCGAGCCAGCTTGGCGATGCGTGCGCGGACGTCCTGCATGGCACTGGATTGGCCGATCAGCTCGCGTGATGCGGGATCGGTCTGCGCGGCTTCGGGCATTTTCAGCGCGGACTTGATCAGTGCGCGCAATTGATCGAGCGCGACCGGCTTGGCCAGATAGTCGAATGCGCCGGCCTTCAGCGCCGCGACTGCGTTGCCAGCGTTGCCGTAGGCGGTGATGACGGCGACCGGAACCGGTTTCGGCAGGGCACTGGCGCTGGCAACCACTTCCAGCCCTTCGCCATCGGTGAGCCGCATGTCGGTCAGGCAGAGATCGTACTGCTTTTGTGCCAGACATTGCCGTGCCTCGGCCACGCTGACTGCACTGTCGGTTTCCAGCCCCATCTTGGCCAGCGTCAGCTCCATCAGGTCGAGCAGATCCGGTTCGTCGTCGACCAGGAGAATGCGAGGGGGAGGCGTCATGTCTGTTCCAGTCCGCGAACACTGAGGCGGAAGCGGGCACCGGCTTCTCCGGGGACGTAGGCAAGCACGGCGTGATTGGCCTCGGCCAGCTCGCGCGCGAGGAACAGTCCCAGCCCGGTGCCCTGCGCGTCCGTGGTGAAGAAGGGCTCGAACAGCTTGCCCTGGTGCTCGGGCGTGATGCCGGGGCCATCGTCCTGGATTTCCAGCGACAGCGTGTCGCCGTGAGCTTCAGTGCGAAACCGGATGCAGCCGGACTGCCTGGTGCAGTAGCGCCAGGCATTGCGCAGCAGGTTCCAGACGATCTGCCTGAGATGGTCGGGGTCGAATTTGAAATGGACGGCGTCGGTCATGCTGACTATGACGGCGTCGGACGGGATTTCTTCAGCTTGTCGCAGATCCTCGATCAGGGCCTTTAGCTTGGCGCGATCGAAACTCACGGGGTTGAGGCGGTCACGCCGGTTCAGGGTCAGAATTTCCTCGACCAGGCGGTCGAGACGCCGCGTATTGTTGCCGATGATGTCGGTCAGCTTCGTTTGGGCGGGGTCGTTCGCTTCCTCGTGCAGAAGCTGCGCAGCATGGCTGATCGCGGAGAGCGGGTTGCGGATTTCGTGTGCAATGTTGGCAGTCAGACGTCCCAGGGCGGCCAGCTTGAGTCGCTGGGCGGCCAGTTCAGCCTGGCTCTGGTCTTCCAGTACCAGAATCCGGCTGTCTTCAGGCATGGCGAGCGAAAGGCAGCGTACCCGCAATTGCGCGGTCGGCGTACTCAGCACCGACTGCGTCCCGGGTTGCAATTGTTCCGCAAGGCGAGCCAGTCCCGGGGAACAGGCTTCCAGACGGGTGATGCCGGGCTTTACCGGCGTGGCGGCGCCGAGCAGTGCCAGTGCACGCGGGCTGGCATGGCGAACGACGCCATCACCGCGCACCGCCAGCAGACCGTCGGGAGAGTTCTCGATCGCCACGGCATTGATGCGATTCAGCAGCGCCAGTTCGTCGGCCTGTCGCTGCGCCAGCCTTTCCGAACGCAACGCGCGATGCGTCAGCGTATGGGCCAGCCAGCCGATGGCGAAGTAGCCGGCGCAAAGCAGCCCGACCTGAAAAAAGCTGTCGATCCCCGCACCGGCGCCTAGAATGCTGAGCCCATGCTGCAACAGCAGCGCAATCGAAGCCATTGCGGCGTACAGCAGGGTAAGCCGGCCGCTGCCGACCAGCCCCCCCGATGCGATGGAAATCACCAGCAGCAAGCCCATGCTGTCGGCAAGCCGCTGGCTGGTCGACATCAGCAGCATGACGAAAACGATGTCGGCAAAGATGTGCGCGGAGAGCTGGATCTGGAAACCGGGCCAGCGTGCGCGGATACCGAGTACGAACAGCGCCGCGACCACCAGATAGGCAAAGGCGTAGCTCAGATAGCGTTCGCTTGCGCCTGCGCGGAACAGATCGGATCCGCCAAACAGGATGCCGGAGAAAACCAGCGCAACGGCCAGCGTCAGGCGATACAGATTGAAGTAGTCGAGACTGCGCCAGTGCGACGCAAAATAGCCCTGCGATTCGTATCGGGGCGGGGCAGCCACCGAAGCGTTCATTTACTGCCGAGTTGTCTGTGCTCGGGCGTGCAGTAAAACACCCCTCCGGAATAGATCGCTTCGCTGCGTGGCAGGTTGACGCCGCAATGCGCGCATTTCACCATGTCCTCGACCGGCTGGTCATGGGAAGGCGTACGCGGCATGTTGAGCGACCGCTGGTACGAGCGGAAAATCCCCCAGACTACGAAACCGATCCCTATCAGCAGCAGAATCTTGATCACATCCATCCCCCGCAAATGGCGCCCAGCATAGCATGCTGCCGCGTGCGTCGGTGGACGTCCTGATCCGGAATCAGGGGGGCGGAATTTCCCGAGGGATGGCGAGACACCGTCGACAGCATGTCAGGGCGTCCGGCGAATTTTCCGGCTTGGACATGCCACAAGCGGGCTTGGTGTAACATGGGCGCCGACAGATTGCCAATACATTCCGGAGGGTAAGTGATGATGCATCAGGGGTTTGCCAACAAGGGTCTTGCCAGTAAATTTTGTCTGCCGGTGCTGATCGCCCTGCTGATGGCGGGCTGCAGCGACAAGAAGGAAGGCGCGACGACAGAGGGGGCGCCTGCTTCCCAGGTTGCGGCCAAGGTCAACGGCACCGCTCTGACCGTCGCGCAGGTCGACTTTGCGCTCAAGCGCAATCCCGATCTCGACAAGGAGCAAGCCAAGGCGGCGTCGCTTCAGGTCGTGCGCTATCTGGTGGATCAGGAGTTGCTGGCGCAGAAGGCCGTCGGCGACAAACTGGACAGCGACCCCAAGGTGGTCGACGCGCTCGACGCCGCACGGCGCCAGATTCTTGCCGAGGCGTTCATTGCCCGCAAGCTCGGAACGATTGCCGAGCCGAGCGATGCCGAGGTGACTGCCTACTACGACGGCCATCCCGAACTGTTTGCCAAGCGCAAGATCTACCGCCTGCAGGAAATCTCGATCAAGGCACCGCCTGAAAAGCACGACGAGATCCGTGCCAAGCTGACGGCCTCGAAGACGCTCAATGATTTTGCGGCCTGGCTCAAGGAGCAGAACCTGCCGTTCAAGGCAGCGCAGGGCGTGAAATCCGCCGAGCAGCTGCCGAAAGCGATGCTTCCACGGCTGGCGGCGATGCCCGATGGGCAGGCCATCGTGGTGAATGCGCCTGACGGCCTGCTGGTGATCGTGCTGGCGGACTCGCAGATGCAGCCGGTCACGATGGAACAGGCCAAACCGGTCATTGTCCGCATGCTCCAGGGCGAAGCCCGGCAGAAGGCAGTCAAGGCAGAACTCGATGCCCTGAAGGCGGCAGCCAAGATCGAATACCTTGGCGAATTCGCCGAAGCAGGCAAGGTCGAGGAAGCCCCGGCTGCGACAGCGCCAGCTGCGCCTGCCCCGACGCCGGCAACCGATTCAACTGCGGCCGGTACCAAGGACGCTGCGCCGAAGTGAACGGTCGTTGCGGCAGGCGTTGCTCCAGCCTCCGCCGCAAGCCTGTTGACTGTCAGACTGCCGTGGCAGTGACTCACGAGGATGGATGCCTGGGGCATCCATCTTTCGTTTGAACCCGGCGCGTCGCGGGCGTCGCTTGGTCCTGTTTCCCCGCCTGGCATCCCTGTCCCTTGCGCGCCAGGACGGCACTTTCCCTGCGCGGGCCATCAAGGGCACGGGGCTCGCACGGCATCCCGCCAATTCAATCTGCGATTGCTACAATCTTTCATCCACTGCAGCCATCAGCCCCGGAATAGACTCATGACCAGAAAAGCCCTCATCACCGGCGTCACGGGCCAGGACGGCGCCTATCTTGCCGAATTCCTGCTGGGCAAGGGCTATGAAGTCCACGGCATCAAGCGCCGCACCTCGCTGTTCAACACCGACCGCATCGACCATCTCTACCAGGATCCGCATGAGGCCGGCCGTCGCTTCATCCTGCACCATGGCGACCTCACGGACTCGTCCAGCCTGATCCGCATCATCCAGCAGGTGCAGCCGGACGAGATCTACAATCTGGCCGCGCAAAGCCACGTCGCCGTGAGTTTCGAGGAACCCGAATACACGGCCAACTCGGACGCGCTGGGCGCGCTGCGCATCCTCGAGGCGATCCGCATCCTCGGCCTGGAAAAGCAGACCCGCTTCTATCAGGCTTCGACGAGCGAACTGTTCGGCCTGGTGCAGGAGACCCCGCAAAAGGAAACCACGCCGTTCTATCCGCGCAGTCCTTATGCGGTGGCCAAGCTCTATGCCTACTGGATCACCGTCAACTACCGTGAGGCCTACGGCATGTATGCCTGCAACGGCATCCTGTTCAACCACGAGAGCCCGATCCGCGGCGAGACCTTCGTCACCCGCAAGATCACCCGCGCACTGGCTCGGATCAAGCTCGGGCTGCAGGATTGCCTGTTCCTCGGCAACCTCGACGCGAAGCGTGACTGGGGTCATGCGAAGGACTACGTCGAGATGCAGTGGCTGATGCTGCAGCAGGACAAGCCCGAAGACTTCGTCATCGCCACCGGCGTGCAGAATTCGGTCAGGGATTTCGTGAATGCCGCGGCAACGGAACTCGGCATGGCGATCCGCTGGGAAGGACAGGGCGTCGAAGAGAAAGGCTACGACAGCCATGGCAGGTGCATCGTTGCCGTCGATCCGCGCTACTTCCGCCCGACCGAGGTTGAAACCCTGCTCGGCGATCCGTCCAAGGCCAGGAACACGCTCGGCTGGACGCCGAAGATCGGCTTTGCCGATCTGGTGTCGGAGATGGTGCGGGAAGACCTCAAGGCCGCAGAGCGTGACGAACTGATCAAGATGCATGGCTACAAGGCCATGGACTACCACGAATAGGCGCATGGACACGAACGCCAGAATCTACGTTGCCGGCCACCGCGGCCTGGTGGGGGCCGCGCTGATGCGCAATCTGTCCGATAAGGGCTATCGGAATTTCGTCACACGCAGTCATGCCGAGCTCGATCTCACCAGTCAGGCTGCGGTCGAGGCATTCTTTGCGACGGAAGAACCCGATTATGTTTTTCTCGCTGCGGCGAAGGTGGGCGGCATCCACGCCAACAACACCTACCCGGCCGAGTTCATCCGCGACAACCTGGCGATCCAGACGAACGTCATCCACGCGGCCTGGAAATGCGGCGTCAAGCGCCTGCTGTTCCTCGGGTCGAGCTGCATCTACCCGAAGCTGGCGCCGCAGCCGATGAAGGAGACGCATCTGCTGACCGGGCCGCTGGAGCCGACCAACCGGCCCTACGCGCTGGCAAAGATTGCCGGGATCGAAATGTGCTGGAGCTATAACCGGCAATACGGCACGAAATTCGTCGCCGTGATGCCGACCAACCTGTATGGCCCAGGCGACAATTATCACCCCGAGAACTCACACGTCATCCCGGCGCTGATCCGGCGCTTTCACGAGGCAAAGCTGGCGAATGCGCCGAGCGTGGCGGTCTGGGGCAGCGGCACACCGCGGCGCGAATTCCTCTACAGCGACGACATGGCGGATGCCTGCGTGTTCCTGATGAATCTGCCGGACGCACTATTCGAAACGCTGCTCGGCAGCGACGAGGCGGCCACCGGCGTGTTCATGCCGCCGCTGGTGAACATCGGAGTCGGAGCCGACCTGACGATCCGCGAGCTTGCGGAGTCGGTCAGGCGTGCCGTCGGGTACGACGGCGAAGTCGTCTTCGATCCTGGCAAGCCCGATGGCACCCCGAGGAAACTGATGGATGTCAGCCGCCTCCACGAGCTGGGATGGGCTGCCAGGACTGGACTGGAAGCAGGCCTTGGCCGAGCCTACGCGGATTTCCTCGCGCATCATGGCACGTGACGTTCGATCGACATCGAAAGGAGCCGTCATGTTGGCTTACCCGATCATCCGAACCAACAATGAGTCGAACAGGGGGCTGACATGATCGTGGTCACCGGCGGCGCCGGCTTCATCGGCGCAAATTTCATCCTGGACTGGTTGCGCGCGAGCGACGAGCCGCTGATCAACCTGGACAAGCTGACCTATGCCGGCAACCTGGAAAATCTTTCCTCCCTGAGAGACGATCCGCGTCACGTCTTCATCCAGGGCGACATCGGCGATCGCGCATTGGTCGGTCGCTTGCTGGTCCAGCATCGCCCACGCGCGATCATCAACTTCGCCGCCGAATCGCACGTCGATCGCTCGATCCATGGCCCGGAGGACTTCATCCAGACCAATGTAGTCGGCACGTTTCATCTGCTCGAAGAAACGCGTGGCTACTGGAGCGGCCTGCCGGAAGCCGAGCGCGCGTCGTTCCGCTTTCTGCATGTATCGACCGACGAGGTCTACGGTTCGCTGGGACCGGATGACGCGCCCTTCACCGAGAACACGCCGTTTGCGCCCAACAGCCCCTATTCCGCGAGCAAGGCGTCGTCCGACCATCTGGCGCGCGCCTACCACCACACCTACGGGCTGCCGGTGCTGACCACCAATTGCTCGAACAACTACGGTCCGTACCAGTTCCCGGAGAAGCTCATCCCGCTGATGATCCTCAACGCCACGCGCGGCAAGCCCCTGCCGATTTACGGCGATGGCATGAACGTGCGTGACTGGCTGTATGTCGCCGATCACTGTTCGGCGATCCGCACGGTGCTGGCTCGGGGCACGCCGGGCGAGACCTACAACGTCGGCGGCTGGAACGAGATGCCGAACATCGAGATCGTGCAAGCGCTGTGCTCGCTGCTCGACGAGATGCGGCCCGATCCGGCCGGTCCTCACGCGCGGCTGGTTTCCTACGTGTCCGACCGCCCCGGTCACGACCGTCGCTATGCGATCGACGCCGGCAAGATCCATCGCGAACTCGGCTGGAAGCCGGTCGAGACCTTTGAAACCGGCATCCGCAAGACCGTGCGCTGGTATCTCGACAACATGACCTGGGTGGAGCATGTCACCAGCGGGGAGTACCGCAACTGGCTCGATACCAATTATTCGGAAAGGAGTGCCTCATGAGCCGCAAGGGCATCATTCTCGCCGGCGGTTCCGGCACCCGCCTGTATCCGGCGACGCTGGCCGTGTCGAAGCAGCTGCTGCCGATCTACGACAAGCCGATGATCTACTACCCGCTGACCACGCTCATGCTGGCGGGCATACGGGACATTCTGGTCATCTCGACGCCTCAGGACACGCCGCGCTTCGAACAGCTCCTGGGCAAAGGCCATCAGTGGGGCATCGATCTGCAATACGCCGTGCAGCCGGAACCCGAGGGACTGGCGCAGGCTTTCCTCATCGGTGCGGATTTCATCGGGGGAGGCAGCTGTGCGCTGGTGCTGGGCGACAACATCTTCTACGGTCACGACATGTCGGTGGATCTCAGAGCCGCCAGCGCGAAGCAAAACGGTGCAACGGTGTTCGCCTACCGGGTGCAGGACCCTGAGCGTTATGGCGTGGTGGAATTCGACCCTGCTGGCAAGGCCATCAGCCTGGAGGAGAAGCCTGCGCGCCCCAAGTCCCACTACGCGGTGACAGGCCTGTATTTCTATGACAGTCGCGTCGTGGAGATCGCCCGCCGCCTGAAGCCGTCGCCGCGAGGCGAGTTGGAGATCACCGACGTCAATCGTCATTATCTCGATGCCGGCGAACTCGACGTGTCGATCATGGGCCGGGGCCAGGCCTGGCTCGACACCGGCACGCACGAATCCATGCTGGAAGCGGCGCTGTTTATCGAGACGATCGAAAAACGGCAAGGCCTGAAAATCGCCTGCCCGGAGGAAATTGCCTATCGTCAGGGGTATATTCCGGCGGAGCAGGTGGAGAAACTGGCCGCGCCGATGAGGAAGAATGGCTACGGGCAGTATCTGTTGGCCATGCTCAACGAGCAGGTGTTTTGATGAAGATCATCGAAACCGGGCTCCCGGAAGTCCTGCTCCTGGAGCCTGACACCTTCGGGGACGCGCGCGGCTTCTTCCTGGAAAGCTGGAATCGCCGTACTTTCGCCGACCTGGGACTCGATCTGGATTTCGTGCAGGACAATCATTCTAGATCTGCAAGGGGCGTGCTGCGCGGCCTGCATTACCAGCTCAATGAACCACAAGGCAAGCTGGTGCGCGTGGCGGGCGGTGCGGTGTTCGATGTGGCGGTCGATTTGCGCCGTTCGTCGCCGCACTTCGGGAAATGGGTGGGATACGAGCTGTCTGCCGACAACCGGCGCATGATGTGGATTCCGCCGGGTTTCGGGCACGGCTTTCTGGTGCTGTCCGACAGCGCCGATTTCCTCTACAAGACCACCGCCTACTATGCACCGCAATGGGACCGCGGCATCCGCTGGGACGACCCGCAGATCGCTGTCGAATGGCCGTTGCAGGGTCCGCCCACGCTGTCTGCCAAGGACCAGACCTTGCCGTACCTCGAGGGCGCGGAAGTCTATCCATGAGCAGGCAGCGCATATTGCTCACAGGCCCCAATGGCCAGGTCGGCTGGGAATTGCGGCGCACCTTGAGCAGCCTGGGCGACGTCTTCGCGCTGGGTTCCGGCGAGATGAACCTGGCTGATGCGGAAGCGGTGCGCCGTAAGGTGCGTGAAATCGCGCCACACGTCATCGTGAATCCGGCTGCCTATACCGCCGTGGACAAAGCCGAGCGCGAGCCTGACCTGGCGCACGCGATCAACACCGTCGCGCCGGGTGTGCTCGCGGAAGAGGCCTGCTCGAGGGGCGCGCTGCTGGTCCATTATTCGACCGACTATGTGTTCGACGGCAGCGGTTCCCTGCCATGGCGCGAGGAGGATCCCTGCGATCCGCTCAACGTGTACGGGGTGACCAAACTGGCTGGCGAACGCGCCATCCAGGCTGCCGGCTGCAGACACCTGATTCTTCGCACCTCGTGGGTATATGGAACGCGCGGCAGCAATTTTCTGCTGACCATGCGCCGGTTGATGCGGGAACGCCCCGAACTCAAGATCGTTGACGACCAGGTCGGGGCGCCGACCTGGTGTCGCGATCTGGCCGAGGCAACCGCACAGATCCTGAGCCAGATCGACGCGTCCAGGCCTGGCGACAGCCCGCCCTGGGGCGTGTATCACATGACCAATGGCGGCGAAACGTCGTGGCATGGTTTCGCAGAGGCCATCCAGATGCTCGACGAATTCGATGAGACCTGCGTGCCGGCCCATCTGCGTCCAATACCCGGCAGCGATTACCCGACGCCTGCAAGAAGGCCGCTCAACTCCCGCCTGAACAATGACCGGCTGGAACAGGTTTTCGGCCTGCGGCTGCAGAACTGGCGAACGGCTTTGGCGCTGTGCCTGGATAGTCCGGAATCAAGACCATGACCTGGAGATGCGCGTGAATGTGTTGTTGACCGGCGGTGCCGGCTATATCGGCTCGCACACCGCGGTGGAATGCCAGGAAGCGGGGCACAAGGTGGTGGTGTTCGACAACCTGTCGAACAGCAGCGTGACATCGCTCGATCGGGTGACGCAGATCACGGGCAAGCCGGTGCACTTCGTGCACGGCGACATCCGCGACCGCGCCGCCCTGCGTCAGGTGTTTTCAGACATTGCGATCGATGCGGTCGTGCATTTTGCCGGGTTGAAGGCAGTCGGCGAGTCGGTCGAAAAGCCGCTGCTGTACTACGACAACAATGTCGCCGGCAGTGTGGTGTTGTTCGAGGAAATGGCGGCGGCCGGCGTCAAGACGGTGGTCTTCTCGTCGTCGGCCACGGTCTACGGCGATCCGGCAACGGTGCCGATCACCGAAGATTTCCCGTTGTCAGCGACCAATCCCTACGGCCGCTCCAAGCTCTTCATCGAGGAAATGCTGCGCGACATCGCGCGTTCGGATCCTGGCTGGAACATTTCGCTGTTGCGCTATTTCAACCCGGTGGGAGCGCACGAATCGGGGCTGATCGGCGAGGATCCGCGCGGCATTCCGAACAACCTCATGCCCTACGTGGCGCAGGTGGCGGTGGGTCGGCTTCCGTTCCTGAGCGTATTCGGCGGCGACTATCCGACGCCCGACGGCACCGGCGTGCGTGACTACATCCATGTCGTCGACCTGGCGCGCGGCCACGTGGCGGCGCTGAACAAGCTGTCGCACCTCGGCGGCGTGCAGACCTGGAACCTGGGGACCGGGCGCGGGGTAAGCGTCCTCGACATGGTGCGGGCGTTCGAATTGGCAAGCGGATGCAGCGTGCCATATCGGATAGTGGCGCGCCGCGCGGGCGACGTCGCGCAATGCTGGGCCGATCCTTCACGCGCGGAACGGGAGCTGGGCTGGCGTGCAGAATATGATTTGCCGCGCATGTGCGCCGATGCGTGGCGCTGGCAGCAGGGCAATCCACAAGGGTACGCCTAGGCTTGCCCGACCCGCAGCAGCCTGGGTCAACCCGCAGGTTCCCAGTGCTGCAGTTTCAGTTGCAGACTTTTCTGTCCATTGAATTCATTGGGCATGAGCGCGTAAACCGCGCGGATGCGCGCGGGCAGCGGGTCGGCGCGGAAGAAGCGCATGGCATCGAACGCGGTGCCTGCGCGCGCCAGTTTCAGCTTCAGATGCTTTTCGCCGACGACGCGCTGCGCCAGGACGTCGAACGTGGCCGTGAACAACGGGGCGGGAAAGCCCTGTCCCCAGACAGCCTGGTCGAGCTGTTCCGCGAATTCGTAGCTGTGGTCGGCGAGTGCCAGTTCGCCGTCGGTCTCGATCACGCCTTCCAGATCGGCCGGGTCGATCAGTTCGCGTACCACGGTCTCGAAGGCCTGGCTGAATTCTTCGTGGCGGCCGGCGGCGATGCTCAGGCCAGCGGCCATGGCGTGTCCGCCGAACTTGAGGATCAGGCCGGGGTGGCGCTTGTCGACGAGATCGAGCGCATCGCGCAGATGCAGGCCGGGAATGGATCGGCCGGAACCCTTGAGTTCCCCGCTGGCTTGTTCTGCGGGGCCGTGATCCGGCCCGCCGTTGCGGGCAAAGACGATCGTTGGGCGATGGAACTTGTCCTTGAGCCGCGACGCGAGGATGCCGATCACGCCTATGTGCCAGCCGGGCTGATAGGCCGTGAGGCTGTGGCTGTCGCTGGGGTTGAAGGTGGCGAGAATGGCCAGAGCCTCTTCCAGCATGTCGCCTTCGACGTCGCGCCGCGCGCGGTTGAGCGCATCGAGCCGCTGCGCCAGGGAATGCGCGATGCTGGAGTCGTCGGCGAGCAGGCACTCGATGCCGAGTGCCATGTTGTCGATGCGGCCTGCGGCATTGAGTCGGGGGCCAAGCAGGAAACCGAGATCGAACACGGTCGCCTGCCGGGGGTCGCGTCCGGCGACGCGGCACAGCGCCTGGATGCCAGCGCTGGCTTTGCCCGCGCGCATGCGTGCCAGACCCTGGGCGACCAGGGTACGATTGTTGGCGTCGAGCTTCACCACGTCGGCAACGGTGCCGAGCGCGACGAGATCGAGCAGTTCGCGCAGGTCGGGTTCCGCCTTGTCTGCAAAGGCCCCGCGGCGGCGCAACTCGGCCCTGAGCGCCAGCAGCACGTAGAACATCACCCCCACGCCCGCCAGGTTCTTCGATTCGAATCTGCAGCCAGGCTGGTTCGGGTTGACGATGCAGGCAGCGTCCGGCATTGCGTCGCCGGGAAGGTGGTGGTCAGTGACCAGTACCGGGATACCGATCGCATTCGCCGCCGCCACGCCCTCGATCGCTGCGATGCCGTTGTCCACCGTGACGATGAGGTCGGGCCGGCGCGCGGCAGCGAGCGTGACGATGTCTGGAGTCAGGCCATAGCCGTGCTCGACCCGGTCGGGAACGATGAAATCGACCTGCGCACCGAACATGGTGAGGCCGCGCACGCCGACCGCGCAGGCGGTGGCGCCGTCGGCATCGTAGTCGGCGACGATGAGCAGACGCTTGTTGTCGGCAATGGCGTCGGCAAGCAACGTAGCGGCGCGCTCGGCGTGAAGCAGTCCGGCGGGCGCCAATAATTGCGGCAGGCGGTGTGCGACCTGATCCGGCTGGGTGACGCCGCGTGCGGCATACAGCCGCGCCCAGGCCGGGGGCAGGCCGGCCTGTTCGAGCGCGGCGCGGGCGCCGGCGGCGCAGGAGCGGGTGACGATTGTGGGCATATCCAGATTGTATGGGCGGAGAGGAGATCATTCGAAGGAAAAAATTCAGAATCTGTTGAATTGCCGATTCAGTCTTCTTGGCGCCCGGAGTACCATGCCCGCATGAGCCATTTGCTCCCACTCTCCCGAGTCGCCAAGCTGGTCGGGCAGCCGCGCCATGCGCTGCAGGAAATGATCCGCGACGGAACGCTGGCGACCTTCGACGGCATGGTCGAGCTTGACGAGTTGCTGCGCGCGTTTCCTGAGGTGCAATGGGACGATGACGCCGAGTTCCGCCGGGTCACTGAGATCAAGGAAAAGGCCTTCGCCAAGCGAATTCTCGAGCGGGCGTTGCCGGACAAGGAGGTGCTGGCGGCACGCCTGACCGAGCTGGGCGACGATTTCGCCGCAGCCAAGGCCTTGCTGCTGCATTACGGTAACGTGATGCGCTGGCTCGACGAGAAAATCGCCGAACTCGACGAGGACGCGAGTGTCGAGACGCACCATGCGTTGCATACGGTGCGCGCGTTTCTGCTGCGCAATCTCGAGGAATTGCCGCCTGGTGCGATGCAGGCGCAAGCCGTGCTAGCGCGGGAAAGGATACTCAAGATCATGACAGCCCACGTCACCATCCAGCCGAGTGGCCACGAGTTCTTCGTGGAAGGCAACGACACCCTTCTCGAGGCCGCGCTGCGCAACGGTGTGTCGCTCAACTACGGCTGCAGCAACGGCAACTGCGGCGAGTGCAAGGCGCGCCTGTTGTCGGGCGAAGTCAAGAAGGTTCATGCGCACGACTATGTGCTGAAACAGGCCGAAAAGGACGCCGGCGTGGTGCTGCTGTGCTCGTACGCACCGGTCAACGATGTCGTGATCGAGGCCAATGTGGCAGGTGCGCGAGACATCCCGGTACAGCGGCTCAGCGCCAAGGTGAAGACAGTCGAGATTTTCAACCCGCAGATGGCGGCGCTGCACATTCTGGCGCCACGCAGTCAGCGTCTGAGATTTCTCGGCGGGCAAAGCATCGACGTCGGTTTCGGTGACGCGAAGGGGCGCTATGCGATTGCGAGCTGCCCGTGCGAAGACCGCCACATCGAAGTCCAGATTCCGCGCCGCGCGGGGGACGCTTTTTCCGAAATCGTGTTCAATGAATTGACGTCAAGCGAATCCATCGAAGTGGAAGGGCCGTACGGCGAATTCGTGCTCGACGAAGATTCGCCGCGCCCAGTAATCTTTCTCGCCTTTGGTGCCGGATTTGCGCCGATCAAGAGTCTGATCCAGCATGCCATGTCGCTGGAACTGGCCGAATCGATGGATCTGCACTGGCTGGCCGACGAGGCCGGGCATTATCAGGACAACCTGTGTCGCGCCTGGGCCGACGCACTGGATAATTTCAGCTACCTGCCCCATGCGTCGACTCATGATCTTGAGGCCTTGCTGAAAAGGATCGTGGAGGATTATCCGGATCTGCACCGCTTCGATGTCTATGCAGCAGGAACACCAGCGCAGCTGGAAATGGCACACGCTCAATTTGTGCGTGCAGGCCTGCACGACGGACGCTGGTTTGCGGGTCCCCTGGATCTCTGAATGCTGCGTTGGATGGTGTACTTATGGGTGCTGCCGGCGACGGTGCCAGGGATGCTGGTCGCGCTCATTGCGCGTGGCAGCGGGGGTACGCTGTCGCGTGCGGACGGTGTATTGGAATCCGCGGGGGGCTGGCCTGCCAGACTGATGCAGCGAGGGTTTCCTTTCAGCGGCGCCGTGGCTGCTGTTACCTTGGGTCATGTGGTCGTGGGCGTATCCCAAGAAGCGCTCGCGGCAACACGGGCGCATGAACGTGCCCATGTCAGGCAATTCGAGCGTTGGGGGGCGTTGCTCCTGGTTCTGTACCCCTTGGCAGGTCTGATAGCGGGGGTGCGTGGCGGCAACCCGTATCGCGACAATTTGTTCGAGCGGGACGCGCGGGCTGCTGAATCCTCTTGCCAGCCGGAACCGGACAGGCAGGGGTTATGGGGAATTCACTCGACCAGTCGGTGTGATTCTTCGCCGGGGTCGCCAGTTTCAGGATCGATCCAGTCCGAAATGCCCAGTTCATTCTCGGCTTCCTCGACGGTTTCGCCCGGCTCGTAATCGCTTTCTGCGTTGTATTCCATATCCTGTATGGCTTCCAGCAGGCTGGCGAAGGGACCATATTCCTCACCGTTCACTGCATCGATCCAGTAGCAGCCATCAGGCCGCTCAATGATACGAGTGTGGTCATAGTCAGATGGCGTCTCGGGTATGGCATTTTTCATGACTTATCCTCCATGAAGAAACTATAGGAAGCGATGGCGGGTTGGGCAAGCACTCAGACCAATCCTGTGGTCAACGAGAATCCAAGCAGCGAGCCAAGCATCAGCAACAGGTGAGCCCAGCTCCAAAAGCGGAAATGTTGCACCAGCGCCGTGACCTTGCGGTTGGCAATCAAGAACGGCCTGCCATGGGAGGGCTTGCGCATGATGTGGATGCCGTCCTGCAATCGAATGTTCAGGTGGGCAATGTCGATCTCATCCGAGGCTGCCTGGCGGGCATGTTCCCATTCTTCGAGGCTGATTTCGCCACTCCGATCTGCGTCGAAGCGCGCCAGCAGGGCTATCTTGTCACGCTTCCAGTCGGCCAGCAGTGCGGCCAGGTCGGATTTCTTGTCGAGCACGGTGTTGGGGCCACCGAGAGTCGCATGCTCCCCGATCACATAAATTGTCTCGCCCTCGATCAGCGTCCATTCGGTCTTGCGGTAGCCCCCCGTTTGTGAAGTCTGCTTGCGTGAGGTCATGACTTCCGCGCCTTCTGGATCAACAAGCACATGACCGCTGCCGTCGCTGATTCCAAACGTATCGTGAGAGATTCCGGACTCGACGTGCTCCCATCGATCTCCATTGCGGCGCTCGATGCGGTACCGGTACCACAGACAGGGCAGGCCGCTGACGGGGCTCACCAGAATTTCGCCTGGTGGCTGCTGGCCATGGCCTTCGAGCTCGATATAGCCCTGGGGTGCAGATGCGATGCGGGATGTCGGGGTATCGGCAACGGTCCGATACCGCTTGAGGTTGGCATGCCATGCCCAGAAGCTGGTCAGGCCGACAAGCGCAAAACCGATCTGCCATCCCAGACGTGAATGCAGCTGAAATCCCAGAAGCAGTAGCAGCAGGTTGCCGCCACCCAGCGCAAAGTTGGCATAATCGTGACGCCATTCTGCTGCCCAGCGCGTTTGAGCCATCAACGATCGAAAAGCTGTTTCAGGTCGATGTCGCGCTTCTCTTCTGCAGCGAAGCGCAACAGTGGGAACTGACCGAACCCGAACAGCCTTGCCACGATCGTGTCGGGAAACTGCTCGACTCGTACATTGTTGATGTTTACCGAGTCGTTGTAGAACTCGCGGCGGTCAGCGATGGCGTTTTCAAGTCCGGTGATGCGTGCCTGCAGATGCAGGAATGTCTCGTTGGTTTTAAGCGCGGGATAAGCTTCGGCCACCGCATACAGATTGCCCAGTCCCATGCGCAGCGCGCCCTCAGCCTGTCCCAATGCAGGAATGTTATGCGACTCGCGTGCACTGGCAACTTGACTGCGTGCCTGCATCACTTTTTCCAGCGTCTCTTGTTCGAACTGCATGTACTGCTTGCAGGTTTCAACCAGCTTCGGCAACTCGTCGTGACGCTGCTTGAGCAGGATGTCGATATTCGACCACGCCTTCCCGACACCATGTTTCAAAGCGACCAGCTGGTTGAAGACGAACACGCCGAAAACGGCTGGCAATGCGAGCAAGATAAAAAAAATCACTAGGCCGGACATCGCTTTATCCCATGTGGCAAAAGAATTCGGGGAATGTAGCGGATGAATTCCCTTCAACTTGAATGGGATAACTTCAAAGGCGCACGCCAACGAGCGTCGCAATGTCACTATCGTCGAGCCTGATCGGATTGGTCTTCATGCTGTTGCCGCGGCTATGGGCTACAAGGCGCGGGATATCGGCTTGCGTGACTCCGAAGTCCGCCAGTGTCGGCAGATCGAGGGCATGCGTCCATGATTCCAGAATGTCGATCAAAGCCGCGTGGGCGGCATTCTGCGCCATTTGCCCCTTTTTGCTGAACAGTCGTCCGACCTGGGCGTATTTTTCCAGAGCGGGATGGTTCGGCGCACGGGCGAGCAATGTTTCGATGTTGATGCGCGTTGCCGTCGCCACCAGCGTGCCGCATGCGACGCCATGTGGAATCGAGAAGAATGCGCCAAGTGGAGCAGCCACGCCATGAACGGAGCCGAGTCCGGCATGGGCCAGCGTGATCCCCGACACCAGGGCCGCGTAAGCCATGCGCTCCCGTGCCGCAGCGTTGCTGGAATCCTCATAAAGCTGCAGCAGGCCTTCCCGAACTGCCTTCATCCCCCCCCCCGCGAGCGAATCCGTCATCGGTGAAGCGCGGCTGGAAACATAGGATTCCAGCAACTGTGTCAGGGCATCCATGCCATTTGCTGCGATGACGGACGGTGGGCAGGTGGCCAACAGGTCGGGATCTACCAGGGCGTATTCCGCAACCAGTTTCTCATCGCGAAATGACTTCTTGAAGCCATCCGGTCCTTGGACGCTCAACACCGCATTTTTGGTCGCTTCAGAGCCGGTACCCGCAGTTGTCGGCACGGCAATGAACGGCGTGGCCTCGCCGGCATAGGCCAGCTCTGGGCCTGCGCCTTCAAGATGATCCATGACCGAATTGCCGGGCTTAAGAAGTCCGGCAATTGCCTTGGCGGCGTCCAGTGCACTGCCGCCACCTATGCCAATCACCGAGTCGATGGGTTCATTGTGCATTGCTCGCACGGCCTGATCGACCATTTGTGGCGAGGGTTCGCCAGCGATGGCCAAGTGCAACCATGAAACGCCATGCGCCTCCAGTCCGGCTGTGACCGTCGACCAATATGGCGACTTCTGGAGTGAACGCGCACCTGTGACGAGCAGTGTTCGCTTACCAAAACGTGTTGCGATGGCAGGCAGCTTGCCGAGACTCCCGGATCCAAACTCGATACGTGGCAAGCGCGAAATGCTGAAGTCGGTGATGTGCACAGGCAGTTTTCCTTCTGTTGACGGTCAACTTCGAATGTTATCGATTTTGCTGGTGGGATATATGCTGAAGCTTTTTCGTGTTCGGCATATTGCTTGGTGACACGAAGTCACTTGGTGGTGTTGACGCGAGCGAACTCGTTTTGCTATAGTTCCGCTTCTCGATTGACGCAGTTTCATCTGCGACAGGCGCGGGGTGGAGCAGTCTGGCAGCTCGTCGGGCTCATAACCCGAAGGTCGTAGGTTCAAATCCTGCCCCCGCAACCATTTCGAAAAATATGTGTTGACGTTTTATGTGAACTACGTAGAATGCGCACCTTCTCGAAACGGCCTGCTGTTGTGTTATGTGGGTTTAATCGATTGATCTTTAACAATTTACAGCCGATA
>JAYRNU010000058.1:0-6434 GCA_041912015.1 Thiobacillus sp.
AGCGGCACGGCCTGCCGCTGACATCGTTCGCCATCGATCCGCTTTTTTCGGCTGATGCGTCGCGCCCGGCACCGCCGCTACCGTCACCAACACGACGCCGGCAAGCGTCACGGCATCGAGGGGGTCTCCCAGCAACGGGACTGCGGCGACAGCCGAGATGCCGGGACCCAGCGCCAGCATCAGGGTGGCGCGCCGCGGTCCGATGTTCTGGATGGCGCAGGCGAACAACAGGCCGGCAATCGAGGCCGCCAGGACGCCTCGACGGACGCCTTGTCACGGGACGAAGGACGGAACGATAGATTGGGTCAGACATCATCGAGCCCACCTGGTGTTCGCGGTGCGCTGGCTTCAATCAGAACCCGGATGGTCCGGGGTCAGGAATGCGTGTACCCCAGCACCAACAGCAGCAGCGCGGCAATCGCCATGGCCGCGTGGAAGCTGACGCCGATCATCGGCGGTGGTGAGCGATGGTCGTGATTGCCGATGCGCACGGCCAGAAGAACCAGCCCGCCGAACAGTGCCAGAATGAACAGCAGCGCCGCATCGTTGTACAGCATGTGAACGGGACTGCTGAAGATATGCGTTCCCAACAGGATCAGGCCGAGCAGGGCGACGCCGGCATGCGCCGCCGCCAGGGCCCGGGAACCCCGTCGATGGCGCACGCCCAGGACCACGAGCCACAGGCCAAGCAGCGCCGCCAGACAGAACAGAACGATTGCGGCAAGGATCATGCGCGTTCCCGGATCAATCGAATGCGATACAAGGTCGAATGCGACCGAGTTTAATGCGACCGAGCGCTCGAAGCGCGGCTTCGAACATTTCGCCCCACCGCGCAGGGCTGCAAAGCCCAGCGACCCGCCCAATGGGGCGTCGCGCCGTCCGCCTGAAATAAGGCTTGATCAGACCGCGCGAGAAGATTGCCCGATCGCTGCCTGGTTGCGTGCGGATGTCCGTCAAGCCGCTATGATCGATTTCCTGCATCAGGGCCAGCAAGCGGCCAATTTCGCCCGCAGGGAATCCTTTGCGCGCGAACCCGTTGAGGTAATTGCCGGGCAGATCCGCAATGATTCGGCCCCTGTGCTTGCCAAACGGCATCTCGCGGGTGACAGGCACTTCCCGGTCCCTTGGGCTCATGTCACCCATTGCCCTGGCATGCTTTCAGCCGCCATCCCGTGGGCGCGTGCAACGAGAGTCTGTTGGCCATCGTCGCAGTCGCGGCAATGACCTCACGCAATCCCTCGATGGCTTGCGGGCCGATGACTCGCGCAGCTTTCGCATCGGCGCGCAGCTCGAAGGTCCAATGCAGGGCGAGCCAGCCAAGACAGAATCCTGCCAGGCTCAGCGCGGTCAGCCAGTTCAGCGTGTCCGGGAACCCGACTGTCAGCAGCAGGACCGGAATCATCGACGCCATGCGTTGAGAAACATCGCCGTGAACCATCGACCGAGCCAACAGGAAGCGAAGACCGGCGGGCCCAAGCCGGAATGCCTGACCGGTAGAAAGAAACACCTGACACCGGCTGGGCAGCAATCCGGCCGTCACGATGAATGGCTGCGGATGGTCCACCAGCGTGACGGGCAATACCGCCAAAGAATGCGCTGTCGCCTGCGTGTTGAATTCATCGAGGATCTGCTTGGTCGCGCTATGCAGCGGCCCGGCGCTGACTTCATCAACCACCATGGCTTTGCACAGGGCCGGTCCAAACCAGAATCCGGCGATCACCAGCAAGCCCTGGTATAGATTCGAGACGAGCAGATAGGTGGCATTGCGCTCCCAGGCTGTCGGGACAACCCAATCCGGCCACAAGAAGACCACAACGCTGAGCAGCAGGAAAATCAGGGTTCGTCTTGAAGATGAGGGAATCATGGTGGCGCAGTCTAGTGGAGTTCCGGCCACGGCGACGTCCCTCTTTGCAACGAAGGGGTCAATTCGAGCCGACGCCTTTATCCCCGTTCCGCAGATTGATGCGTCGCGCCCAGCACAGCGCCGATCGTCACCAGCACGACGCCGGCAAGGGTCACGGCATCGAGGGGTTCTCCCAGCAACGGGACGGCGGCGACTGCGGAGATGCCCGGCACCATGGCCAGCATCAGGGTGGCGCGCTGCGGTCCGATGTGGTGGATGGCGTAGGCGAACAGCAGGCCGGCAATCGAGGCCGCCAGGATGCCTTGATAGACGCCTTGCCACAGGACGAAGGACAGCGGAACCGTGGCGATGGCCTTGGGCAGGGCCAGCAGATAAACCGGCATATAGCACGCCATCGAGATCACGGCGATGCCGATCGTCGCATCGAGGGGCGAGACCTGCCAGTGCTTGAACAGCAAGCCGAAACTGGCATAGCAGATGGCGGCAAGCAGGAAGAACAGATCGCCCACCCATTGATGGGCGGGGGCCCCGGCAAACTGGCCGAAGCTGTGGACGCCGATCAGCACGATGCCCACCCCTGCGACCAGCAGGGCGAATTCGGAGCGGATGCCGGGGCGGTGGCCGAGCACGAGCCAGGCGAGCAATGCCGTCGCAAACGGAATGCCGCCGTTGACCAGGATGCCCGCATGGGCAGTCGGCGCAAGCGCGAAGCCCGAGTAGACGAACAGGGCGTAACTCACGCCGCCCAGGGCGGCCAGCACGGCCAGCCGCAGCCACGCGAGGTGGCGCCATCGGGCCAGCACGAACGGCAGGCAGACGATGCCCGAGAAGACGAAACGGATGGCCGCCATGTCGAAGGGCGTCAGCGGGCTGCGTCCGCCAAGCCGCGAGACGATGTTGAACCCGGACCAGACAAGGACGACTGCCGCCGCCGCCGCAAAGCCCTTCAGCAACTGGGAACGGAGGGCCGGAACGGGCAGGGCTTGGTCTGGCATGCGAGGTGATTCAGGGCTAAGCGGTTCTGCTTACATTACCACCGACAACGCGCGCCATCGCATCGTGAACCGGGGGCGATGCCCGCGCGCGGGAGGCAGCGCAGCCGAACGCCCACTACAATGCAGGCGAGTGAACGAAAAGGATGACGCCATGACGACGCGTCATCGCTTTGCCGTGGCAATGCGGAATGGCTGATGCGGCCAGGCTCGATTAATTCTTTGGGAGAGGATCATGGCAACAACCGAGACACACAATTTCGCCGTGTTCTGCGATTTCGAGAATGTCGCCATCGGCCTGAAGGAGGCAGATCATCCCGACTTCAAGATCCGACCGGTGCTCGAGCGCCTGCTGCTCAAGGGCAGCATCGTGGTGAAGAAGGCCTACTGCGACTGGGACCGCTACAAGGAGTACAAGCGCGACCTGCACGAGGCGGCGTTCGAGCTGATCGAGATTCCGCACGTGCGGCAGTCGGGCAAGAACTCGGCGGATATCCGCATGGTCGTCGACGCGCTCGACCTTTGCTACACCAAGTCGCACATCGACGCCTTCGTGATCATCAGCGGGGATTCCGATTTTTCGCCGCTGATTTCCAAGCTGAAGGAGAACGGCAAGAGCGTGATCGGCATCGGGGTGCGTGGCTCGGCGTCTTCGCTGCTGATTTCCAATTGCGACGAGTTCATCTTCTACGAGGACCTGGTACCGACGAAGCCGGCACCGCGCAGGGCGGCGAAGCAGCAGCCCGCGCCCGAGAAGCCGGCCACTGCGGCGACTGCGGCGAAGGAAGCCACGGCGGTCGAGACGCCCCGGAAGGCCACGGCCGGCCGGCGCCGGGGTCGACCGCAGGCGGCGGACGAGCCGGCCATGCAGGCCGAGCCGACCCCGGAAGAAAAGAAAAGCCGCGCGATCGACATCGTGGTGAGCACGCTGGAACAATTGATGGCCGAACGCGGCGGCGAGGGCGCCATTTCCGCCTCGCTGATCAAGAACACCATCAAGCGCGTGCATCCCGGATTCAGCGAATCGCAATACGGCTACAGTGCGTTTGGCAAGATCCTCGACGACGCGCACAGGAAGGGCGTGCTGGGAGTCGACAAGAAGGAGGGCGGTGCCGTCCTGGTCAGCCTGCCGCTCTCCAGGACGGAATGAATGCAGGCCTGCACGAACCTTCTGGGAGGTGGTGCAGCCCCTGACGGCGTTGCCGGGCGGTCAGTGCTTGCGCTGCGGCTGCGAAGGGGCAGGGCCGCTGCGACCTTCGATGTGGCGGAAGGTGATGCGGCCCTTGCTGAGGTCGTAGGGCGACATCTCGAGCGAGACCTTGTCGCCGGCGATGATGCGGATGTGGTGCTTGCGCATCTTGCCTGCGGTATAGGCGACGAGGCTGTGGCCGTTGTCGAGGGTGACCCGAAATCGGGAATCGGGCAGCACTTCATCTACCACGCCGCGCATTTCCAGCAGTTCTTCTTTTGCCATGGGAGCACCTCCGGCAGAAATCGATAAAAAGAAAAAGCCCGGCAGGGGCCGGGCTTTCCGGAGGGACGGCGCAGCGGGCAATGCCCGGAACGGCGACCCTTGATCTCGCCGCAGGCAAGGCGTACGCCCCACCTGCTTCGCCGCTCAGTCGGCGGGGCGAATGTTCGACGCCTGCTGGCCCTTGGGGCCGGTGGTGACGTCGAAGCTGACGCGCTGACCTTCGGTCAGGGTCTTGAAACCCTGGCTCTGGATCGCGGAAAAATGGGCGAAGAGATCATCGCCGCCGTTTTCGGGGGTGATGAAGCCGAAGCCCTTGGAATCGTTGAACCACTTCACAGTACCTGTTGCCATGTCTTATATCCTGAAAAAAATGAATGCAGGGGGACGTGCCCCCTTTAGGGACGACGGTCAAGACAGCAGGGTGATGAAGGGAAACCTGCAGGACGCAGGCTGTAAACCAGCAACAACTTAACTACTTGAAAATCGCTGCGTCGCACTATGCACTGATTGGGGCGCAATGGCAAGCTAAATTACCGTGTGCCGTGGAATGCGGCGGCAGGCGGTGGCGTCGGCCCGTAGTGCCAAGCAAGCCAAAAGGCTCGGCGTCGGACTGGCTATCTGGAAATTCGCAAATCGAAGCCGGCCCCGATTGTTCGGCGACGTCTGGATGCTGTTCTTCGTTACAGGCGCCGGGTTACACTGTCTGCTCTGCGGCCTTCTGGCCAGTCTGGGGGAGTAGCCGACCATGTCCCAGCAGCATCCCATCATCGCCGTGACCGGATCGACGGGTGCCGGCCTGTCGACGATACGCCATGCGTTCAAGTTCATTTTCGAGCGCCTGAACATCAAGCCGGCGATCGTCCATGGCGACGGATTCCGGCGCTATACCGATCGGCAGTTCGCCGCCCTGCTCGAGGAAGCGCGGGGCAGCGGTCGCCACTTTTCCTGGTTCGGGCCCGAGTGCAACCATTTCCAGGAGCTCGAGGCGTTTTTCAGGACCTATGGCGAATGCGGCAGCGGCGTGTCTCGCCACTATGCGCACACCGCCGAGCACGCCGCGAAACTGGGTGTGCAACCGGGCGAGTTCACCCCCTGGTCGCCGCTGCCGCCGGGCAGCGACCTGTTGTTCTACGAGGGGCAGCATGGCGGCCTGATGGCCAACACCTGGACCCGCCGCAAGGTCGACGCGCGCCACTTTCCGCCGGAAATCGACCGCCGCGTGGGGCGCCAGGGCATCGACGTCGCCCAGCATGTGGACCTGCTGATCGGCATCGCGCCTGCCATCAACCTGGAGTGGATACAGAAGATCCACCGCGACTGCGAGAAGGGCACGTGCACGCCCGAGGAATCGGTGGAAACGATCCTGCGGCGCATGGACGACTACATCCATTACATCGTTCCCCAGTTCGGCCTGACCGACATCAACATCCAGCGCATGCCGCTGGTGGACACCTCGGACCCGTTCATTGCGCGCGACGTGCCGCTGGCCGACGAATCGCTCTGCGTCATCCACTTCCGCGACCGCGAGCGCCATGATTTCCCCGACCTGCTCAGGCGCATCCCCGACGCCACCATGTCGCGTCCGAGCACGATGGTGATTCCCAGCAGGAACCTGCGCCTGGCGCTTGGCGTGATCTGCAGTCCGATCCTGGCCGGGTTCATGGAGGCGCGCGGCCAGGCAAGTGGCTAGGCTCAGGCCGCGGTTTCCCCGTGAATCGAACCGTCCAGCGCCGGGCAGGCGGGTTCGTCACGATGGATTCCCTGCACAAGGGTATGGCGCTTGCCCGCATCTTCGATGCAACGGGAGCAGGCCCTGCAACCCCCTCGTTTGAGGTCGACTCGATAGCGTTTCTGGCCTCCAACCCCTGACACGCTTCGTCACAATCTGTTACTTGTGTTGCGTGTCGCTCGCACGTAAAACAGTAACGGTAGGACGATCCTTGACAACCAGGCCGAACAGGCCCGACGTGGGTAACGGCGTGGCGAACATGCAATGGGTCGTGCCTCGGAATTGGACGACGCCCCGGGATCAATTATCCAGAGCTTGAAGAGCTGAAAATGAAAAAACCTTACCTGATCATTGCGCTGTCGATGACCCTTTTTC
>JAYRNU010000059.1:0-20724 GCA_041912015.1 Thiobacillus sp.
CCCCGCCGCCTGCGGCGCGGTGTCCCCCTTGTGGATGGTCCAGGCACGCACCTCCTTGACCCCTGCGGTGAAATAGGTCTGCAGTCCGAGCAAGTCGTAGGCGGCACGGATCAGGCGGTTAAGCCCGGGCTCGTCCCAGCCTAGTTCTTGCAGGTACTCGACCCGGTCTTCCGGGGACAATTCCTGCAGTTCCGCTTCCAGTGCCGCACATACCGGTACCACCGGCGCATTCTCCATGTCGGCGTAGGCAATCAGCGCATCGAGCATGGGGTTGTCGTGAAAGCCATCCTCGCTGACATTGGCAACATACAGGGTGGGTTTCAGCGTCATCAGGCACAGCGGCTTGATCGCAGCCAGCCCCTCGGCATCGAGCCCGGCCGCGCGCGCCGGCCGACCTTCGTTGAGCGTGGCCACCACGGGTTTGAGCGCGGCGACCATCTTCTGTGCCTCCTTGTCGCCGGCACGTGCCGGTTTTTCATAGCGTGCCAGCGCCTTTTCAGCACTCGCCAAGTCGGCCAGCGCCAGTTCGGTCGCGATGGTTTCAACGTCCGACAGGGGGTCGATCTTGCCCGCGACATGAACCACGTTGTCGTCCTGGAAACAGCGCACCACATGGCAAATCGCGTCGGTCTCCCGGATGTTGGCGAGAAACTGGTTGCCAAGTCCTTCCCCCTTCGACGCGCCCGCCACCAGGCCGGCGATGTCGACGAATTCCACGATTGCCGGAACGACCTTCTGCGGGTTGATGATCCCGGCCAGCTGCGCCAGCCGGGGATCAGGGACCTCGACCACGCCGGTGTTCGGCTCGATGGTGCAGAAGGGGTAGTTTTCCGCAGCGATGCCCGCCTGGGTCAGCGCGTTGAACAGAGTGGACTTGCCGACGTTGGGCAGGCCGACGATGCCGCATTTGAGACTCATGGTGTTTCCTGTAGCTTGGGACTGTTGGGCCGTGGATTGGTGTTGGCGCGCTGGATGGCCGTGTTCCACTCGCCCTTTTCGATCAGCGGCCACAGATCGATCGCCCGATCGATCGCGGCGTCTATTTCGACCTGCTCCTCCCTTCGTGGCGGCTTGAGGACGAAGTTCACCACTTCGTTGCGGTCGCCCGGATGGCCGATGCCGATGCGCAGCCGCCAGTAATCCTGGGTACCGAGATGCGACGTGATGTCCTTGAGTCCGTTGTGGCCGCCCATGCCACCGCCAAACTTGAGACGCAACTGGCCGGGGGGGATGTCGAGTTCGTCGTGCACCACCAGGATCTCGGCGGGCACGATGCGATGAAATCGCGCCAGTGCGCCGACCGCCAGCCCCGAACGATTCATGAAAGTTTGCGGCAGGAGCATCCAGATGCTGCCGGCAGGGCGTCCGGCAAACCCGTGGAAGCGTGCCTCTGCCGAAAGCGCAATGCCCAGGGACTGCGCGAGACGTTCGCAAAACCAAAACCCGGCATTGTGCCGGGTTTCTTCGTACTGGCGCCCCGGATTACCGAGACCGACTACCAGGCGTGGAGCCGTCATGCTTCACACGGGGGGCAACCCTGAAGGCTGCCCATCCGGATCATGCCTCGGGCGTGCCCGGCTCGGCAGGGGTCTCTTCCACAACGCCACCCTTGGGTGCGTTGATCGAAGCCACCGCCGGGTTCTCCGCCTTGACGTGCGCGACCAGCTCCACCCCCTTGGGCAGTGCCAGGTCGTTCGCGTGAATCGAATGACCGACTTCGAGGGCGCCCATGTCCACCTCGATGAATTCGGGCAGGCTGCCTGGCAGACACTGGACATCGAGTTCGGTCACGATGTGGTGCGGCTTGCCACCACCCGTCTTGACCCCGGGGGCCACCTCGGCATTGAGGAAGTGCAGCGGCACCTTGACGTGGATGACATGATCCTGCTCGACGCGCTGAAAGTCGACGTGCAGCACTTGCTGCCTGTAGGGATGCCACTGCGAGTCACGCAGCAATACGGGCTCCTTGGCACCGTCGACATTCAGAGTCAGCACGGATGCATGAAACGCCTCCTTGCGCAGGGCGTGATACAGCGCATTGTGATCCAGCTGGATTTGCACCGGGGCGGTCTTGCCGCCATAGACGATTCCGGGAACCTTGCCAGCATGACGCAGACGGCGGCTCGCACCCGTACCTTGCAATTCACGCTTGGTGGCGATGACTTCGATTTCCATAGTATTTCTCCAATAAGCTACTCAATAGTGCCTGCCCCGATGGAACAGGCATGAAAGCCCCCGCGACCAGGGGCATTCAGCCAGCCCTACTCGATAAAGAGCGAACTGACGGAATCCTCGTTGCTGATGCGGCGAATGGTTTCAGCCAGCAGTTCAGCCACCGACAATTGCCGGATTTTCTTGCAGGCGCGCGCGTCGTCGCGCAACGGAATGGTGTCGGTCACCACCAGTTCGTCGAGCGCGGAATTCGCCACGCGCTCGGCGGCGCTTCCTGACAGCACGGCATGGGTGCAATAAGCCATCACCTTCATTGCTCCATGCTCCTTGAGCGCATTGGCCGCCTCGCACAGTGTATTGGCCGTGTCGACCATGTCATCCATGATGATGCAGGTCCGGTCCTTGACGTCGCCGATGATGTGCATCACCTTGGCCACGTTGGGCTTCGGGCGACGCTTGTCGATGATCGCCAAATCACATTCGAGACGCTTGGCGATCGCCCGGGCCCGCACTACACCTCCCACATCGGGCGACACCACCACCAGATTGGGATGGTTGCGCTTCCAGATGTCGCCCAGCAGGATGGGGCTGGAATAGATGTTGTCGACCGGGGCGTCGAAAAATCCCTGAATCTGGTCGGAGTGCAAATCCATCGTCAGCAGGCGGTCGATTCCGGCACCTTGCAGCATGTTGGCCACCACCTTGGCGGTAATCGCGACTCGCGCCGACCGGGTGCGACGATCCTGGCGCGCATAGCCGTAATACGGAATCGCCGCAGTGATGCGGCCTGCCGAAGCGCGCTTCAGCGCATCGACCATCACCATGACCTCCATCAGGGTGTCGTTGGTCGGCTGGCAGGTTGACTGCAGGACGAATACGTCCTTGCCACGGACGTTCTCCAGGATTTCCACCATCACCTCGCCATCGGAGAAACGCGAAACCGTGGCGCGTCCCAGATGAATATTCAGATGACGTGCCACATCGCTGGCCAGACGCGGGTTGGCATTCCCGGTAAAAACCATCAAGTTGTCAATGGACACGCGAGTCTCCGGCGGTTGGGCTCAGAAAACCACAATAAAAACAGCCGCCCCAGGCGGCTGCTCGCTTAACTGGCTGGGGAGGTAGGGATCGAACCTACGAATGTCGGAATCAAAATCCGATGCCTTACCACTTGGCGACTCCCCAATAGGTGCTGCTCAGGCACAGCAGTCATAAAGCGGGTGCTTGTCCAGACCGCGTGCCACAAAACCCTGCATCGAGTCGGGCCGTTCATGCAGCACGTCGAGTGCCGCCTGCTGCGTTCCGAACGCTGCAAACACGCAGGCGCCCGAGCCCGTCATCCTCGCCTCGCCGTACCGTGCCAGCCATTCCAGATGGCGTGCAACCTCAGGGTAACGGCGGACCACAACGGGCTGCAGGTCGTTATGCCCCGCCATGGAACTCCCCTCAGCGAAACGACTTGCGCCTGCGGAAAAGGGCGCTATTTTGATCGGTGGCGTGTTGCGTGTCAATTCCGGCGCGGCAAAAATTGCAGCGGTCGGCACCTGAACGGGTGGAACCAGGACTACATACCACGCCTGCGGCACGCACAAGGGATGCAGAATCTCGCCCACCCCTTCGGCAAAGGCGGACTGTCCGAATATGAAAACCGGCACGTCTGCCCCGAGTTGCAGAGCCAGTTCCTGCAGCCTTTCTCGCGGCAAATCGACCTGCCACAAACGATTCAGCGCGAGCAGGACAGTCGCGGCATCCGAGCTGCCGCCGCCAAGTCCCCCGCCCATCGGCAAAACCTTGTCGAGACGGATGCTCACGCCTGCACCCTGCGGCGCATAGGCTTGCAGCAGACGGGCGGCCCGAACGGTCAGATCCTGTTCCTCGGCCACGCCGGGCAGTTCGCCTTCGCGCACCACCCGACCATCTTCGCGGAGTTCCAGATGCACGGTATCGGCGCGATCGATCAGTCTGAAGACGCTTTGCAGCAGGTGATAGCCATCGGCGCGACGGCCGACGACGTGCAGAAACAGGTTGAGCTTGGCAGGTGCCGGGTAAGCGTGGCTCATTCGTCCTGCCAATCGTCCGTCACCAGACGGATCACCAGACCTTCGCGCGATACCACGAGCTTGCGCGGACGAAGCGGTGTCTCGGCGGAATACTGCAGGTAGTCGATCACCCAGCCATCCTGCCTGAGCTGCGTCATGCGCCCTTCGTCATCCTGCGTGGCTTCGAACGGACTGCCCGGCGCGGGGCGCGCCTGCACCCACCATGTCATGCCGGAAACCGGCAATCCATAACCGAGCGCGTCTTGCGTCAGCGATTCGGCATCGGGTGCGCGACGCACCTGTTGGTTCGGCACTTCAAGCATGACGCCATCGGCGTTGCGTTCGATTCGGGCGATGCCCTGCCCCAGGGGCGAGGTCAACAAGACCTCGTCGCTGTCGGTGCGATGCTGCCAACGGATCTGGCCGGACAGGCTCTGCTCGTCCGTCTTGACGCCAATGCGCCCCTGCATGGTCCAACTGGGCGCAAGGGGCATGGCCCGCTGCGAGGGCGGAACGGGTGGCGAGGATGCGCAGCCCGCTAGCGCCAGCGCCAGCAGCAGCGCTGCAGCGGTACGCATCATCAGGGCTTGAGCCGGTTCAGCGTTTCCAGCAGTACCTCGTTTTGGGGGTTGGTTTGCAGGCTGGTCTGCCACAACTTGCCAGCTTCGATCCGCTGTCCGTTCACCCACATGACCTCGCCCAGATGTGCCGCGATTTCAGGGTCGGGGCGCAATCTGTAGGCGCGCTCCAGATACTCCTGCGCGCGCGCCAGGTTGCCGGAACGGTATTGCGCCCAGCCCACGCTATCGAGGATGTAGGGATCATCCGGCGCCAGTTCCAGCGCCTTGTCGAGCAGGACGATCGCCTCGGCCAGCCGTTTCGTGCGGTCGGCGAGCGTATAGCCCAGCGCGTTGTAGGCCTGGGCGTCGTCGGGGCGCAGCATGATCACGCGGCGAAGATCCGCCTCCAGCACATCGAGCTTGTCGAGTTTTTCGGCGACCATGGCGCGGTCGTAGAGCAGGTTGCTCGAATCGGGAAAGCGCTTGATCCCATCCGAGAGCATCTTGTAAGCTGCTTCCAGACGCTTGCCGTCGCGCAGAAGCTCGGCTTGCGCCTCGATCAGCCGGATGTTCTGGGAATCATTGTCGACCTGGGTGAAAGCCAGCAGCGCCAGCGCTTCGTCAAGCTTGCCTGCCTGCGCCAGCAGCGCCGCCTGGCGCGCGCGCGCAGGCACCAGGTAGTTGCCCGCCTTGACCTCGGCATACTGCGCCGCTGCCACCTCCGGCTGCTTCATCTGCTCGGCAACCTGGCCAAGATAGTAATAGACGGTGTCCGGATCGCGCGGATCATATTCCAGGGTCTGCGTCAGGAAATCGCGCGCCTCTGCCAGGTCGCCCATCTGCAGCGAGAGCAGGCCCGCCGCGAAGCTGACTTCGGCATTGCGCGGGAAATCGTGGGCGAGTCGGGTGAACTCGTTGCGAGCTTCGTTGACCTGGTTGGCGCCGACCAAGGCGCGCGCATAGGCCAGCCGCAGTTCACGCGCGTCAGCATGAACGGCCAGGAACTCACGCATGAACGCCAACGAATCCGCCCTGGAGGTCTTGGCCAGTACCTGGGCGCGCATCAAGGCAGCGGCTTCCCAGCCTGGGCGCAAGGTGTCGGCCCGCTGCAGCGCGGCGACAGACAGGTCGAAGCGCCCCGCGTTCGCTGCGGCCTGCGCGACCGCATAGGCCGCTTCGGGCAAATCAGGGTAGTCCGCCGCCAGGCGTTCGACGAGTTCGAGGCCGGCCTGGGTATCGCGCACCTTGCCCATCAGCGCCGACAGATGCATGAAACCACTGGCGCTATCCTGCTTGAGCATGGCTCGCAGGATGGGCTCGGCCTCGCTGATTCTGCCCTCGTTGAGCAGCAGCGCTGCCAGCGTCTGCTGGGCGCGCGCCGAGCCAGGATCCGCTGCGGTCCACAACCGGGCGGCTTCCAGCGCGCCAGCCTGGTCGTGGGCGAACATCGACACCTCGGCGGCCCGTCGTGCTATGCGCGGATCCCTGGTTTCCCGGGCCAGATCGAGATAGGTGGATTGGGCGATTCCGATCTCGCCGCGCTGCCCCGCCACTTCGGCGACCAGAAACTTGAACAGGATATCCGACGTAAGCGGCTGCTTGGGCAGCGCGGCCTGCGCTCGCACCTGTTCCGCGGCCACGGGATCCGTCGTGGCCTCGGCAGCAGCCCCTGCGACGGATACGGCCGAAGTTCCTGCGCCGGATTCAGCCTCAGGTTCGGTCGCCGCGACCTTGGCTGCCTGCGGCGCCGGCGACGATTCGACCGCTTCCGGCCGGGACGCCTTGACGACAGTCTGACTGCAAGCAGCCGTGAACAGCAGCGCCACATAAAGGGGAATGGGTTTGAGATGTGCCATAAAGCTTGTCTGATTGGTTGGGATCCTTGCCATGATTCTAAGCGTTCGAGGCTCGGCTGCAAGCAAGGTTCATTTCCGTGCCCGAAATGGCGCTATTGGGCACGCAACGCTTCGATGGGATCGAGCCCGGCGGCGCGGCGCGCCGGATAGAAACCGAAAAAGACGCCGATGAAGAACGACACGCCCACCGCCAACAGCACCGAAACCGCCGTCACCGCGACCGGCAAATCCGCCAGTTTTTCCACCAGCCATGCGCCGCCGACCCCGAGCACCAGGCCGACCCCGCAGCCGAACAGCGACAGGGTCAGCGCCTCGATCAGGAATTGCCACAACACGTCGCGCCGGCGCGCGCCGATCGCCATGCGGATGCCGATTTCGCGGGTGCGCTCGGTCACCGACACCAGCATGATGTTCATGATGCCGATGCCGCCCACCACCAGCGAAATGGCGGCAATCGCGCCGAGCAGCAGGCTCATGATGCGGGTGGTCGAGGCGGCCGTTTCGGCAATCGCCGTCAGGTTGCGGACCGTGAAATCGTCGTCCTGTCCCGTCTGGATCCGGTGGCGGGCCCGCAGCAAGGTATTGATCGTGGATTCGGCCGTATCCATGCTTTTTTCCGAGACTGCCTTGGCCATGATGAATCGGGCACGGTTGCGCAGGCTGCCGCTGAAGATCTTCTGCTGGGCGCTGCTGAACGGAACGATCACGGTATCGTCCTGGTCGCGCCCGTCCAGGCTCTGCCCCTTGGCTGCCAGCACGCCGATCACCTGGAACGGCGCCTGCTTGATGCGGATGACCTTGCCGACCGGATCTTCGTCTCCGAACAGTTCGTTCGCCACGACTGCGCCGAGCACCGCCACCCGCGCACCGCTGCGCACGTCGGCATCGTTGAAGAAGCTGCCCGATGCGAGGGTCCAGTCGCGCACCACGGCGTAATCCGGCGTGGTGCCATTGACCGAGGTGCTCCAGTTGATGCCGCCGTAGATCAACTGAGCGCCTCCGGGCGTGACCGGCGCCGCGGCCACGATGTCCGGCAGCTCGCGGATCGCCTCGGCATCCTCCAGGGTCAGCGTGGGCGCGGTGCCACTTGCAATGCGTGCGCCTCCCGACGACGTCGCGCCCGACATGATGATGAACAGGTTGCTGCCCATCGATTCGATCGCGCTTCTGACCATTGCCTGCGCGCCCTGCCCGATTGCCAGCATCAGAATGACCGCCGCCACGCCGATGACCATGCCCAGCATGGTCAGGAAGCTGCGCATCCGGTGTGCGGTCAGCGCGTGCCATGCCGTCTCGATGAGGCTGCTGAAGATCATGCCGCCGCCTCCGCCTGCGTGTGGTCCTCGACCACACGGCCGTCCTGAAAGCGGATGCGACGCTGCGCGTAGGCTGCGATGTCCGCCTCATGCGTGACCAGCACCAGCGTGATGCCTACCTCGCGGTTGAGCTCGCTGAAAAACGCCATGACCTGGCGGCTGGTTTCGCTGTCCAGGTTGCCGGTCGGCTCATCGGCAAGAATGATGCGCGGGCGGGTGGCCAATGCCCGTGCGATTGCCACCCGCTGCTGCTGCCCGCCCGACAACTGCAGCGGCGTGTGGTGGGAACGCTCGCCCAGGCCCACCCGCTCGAGCATCGACTGCGCCTGCTGGCGGCGTGCCTCGCGGCCCATGCCGGCGTACATCAGCGGCAGCGCCACATTGTCGAGCGCGCTGAGTTTGGGCAGCAGGTTGAATCCCTGGAACACGAAACCGATTTCACGATTGCGCAGAGCGGCCAGTGCGTCGGACGACAGGCGGCTGACCTCCTGTCCGTCGAGACGATAGGTTCCGCGGGTGGGGCGGTCGAGGCAGCCGAGCAGGTTCATGAACGTGCTTTTGCCCGATCCGGAGGCACCCATGATGGCGACGAACTCGCCCTCGGCGATGCCGAGACTCACGCCGCGCAAGGCATGGAACACGCCCGCTCCGGTGGGGTAATCCTTCTCGAGATCGATCACCTCGATCAGCGGCGACCCTGCCATCAGAACAGCCGCCCTCGCGGCATGCCGCCGTCCTTCTTCACCGAGAGATCGGCCACGATCACGGCATCGCCCGCCTTCAGGTCGCCTGAAACGATTTCGGTATTCGACTTGTCGCTGATGCCGATCCTGACCGGGACCCGCACCGGCTTGCCGTCGGCCAGCACGTATACCGCAGCCCCCCTGGGCCGGGGCGCATCCGTCGCGGGTCCGGCCGGCGGCCTGAAGCGCAATGCCACCGTCGGGACCCGCAGCACGTTGCGGCGGGTTTCCACCTGTACCCGCAGGTTGGCCGTCATGCCGGGCAGCAGGACGAGGTCGGGATTGGCGACATCGACGACCACGTTGTAGGTGACGACGTTCTGCTCGGTTTTGGCGTTCAGCCGGACCTGCCGCACTTCGCCGCTGTATTCGGTGTCGGGAAAAGCATCGACCCGGAATTTGACCGGCTGGCCCACCTTGATCTGCCCGATGTCGGCTTCCGACACATTGGAGTCGATCTGCATGCGCGTCAGGTCCTTGCCGATCTGAAACAGCGTCGGGGTCTGGAAACTCGCCGCCACGGTCTGGCCCACATCGACCTGGCGGTTGACCACGGTACCGTCGACGGGGGACCGGATCACCGACAGGCCGAAATTGGTCTGGTCACGCGTCACCTGCGCACGCACCTGCTGCACCTGGGCTGCCGCCTGTGCACGGGCTGCCAGCGCCTGATCGAGTTCCTGACGCGACACGAACTCCTGCTTGAACAGCGTCTCCATGCGCGCCGCGTTGGCCTCGGCCAGATCCAGCTCCGCCTTCGCACTGGCAAGGTTGGCAGTGCTTTGCGCCAGGGCCGCCTGGAACAGCGCAGGATCGAGCGCTGCCAGCACCTGTCCGGCCTTGACCTGCTGGTTGTAGTCGGCATAGATGTGCTTCACCGTGCCCGAAACCTGGGTACCGACATTGACCAGCGTGACCGGGTTGAGCGTGCCGTTGGCCGACACCTCGGCGCTGACGTCGCCCCGATCGACCGTCTCGGTCCGATACTGGGGCTGAGCGGGCTTGTCCCGGCCGCCCCACCACCAGCCGGCCAGCAGCGCCGCAACGACCAGCACGACGACCATTCCCCATTTTTTCATTGCACACCTTCCTGCTTGTCGGTTTCCAACCAGTCCCAACTCAATTCACCAATGGCCTGTGCCAGTTCGGCCCTCGCAACCCGAAGCCCCAGCCGCGTGAGCAATTGCGTATAGCGCGCCTGCGCCAGGCTGGCCTGTGCCGTCAGCACATCGAGCAGAATGCCGAGGCCTGCCTGGTAGCGCCCGAGCGCGAGTTTCTCGGTGGCGGCCGCGCTTTCCACCAGATCATTGCTGCGGCTGTCCGCCTCGGTTTCGCTCTTGAGCTTGTGGTAGGCGCGCCAGACTTCGAGCGCCACCTGGTTCTGCACCCCGTCACGGGCCGCTGCCGCCAACTCGGCCTGGGTTTGCGCGGCTGCGATCTGGTAAGTGTTGCGGAATCCGGTGAACAGCGGAATCGTCAGGTTGATGCCGATGCCGGAACTGGTTGTATCCAGCAGGTTGCTGTCCTGTCGTGCAGCACTGGCAAACACCGACAGGCTCGGCATGCCTTCGGCTTCGACACGCCTCACATCCGCTTCGCTGGCGTCCAGCCTGGCCTGCGCGGCCCGCAATTCAGGCCGGCGACTGCGCGCGGCCTCGATCAGGCTGTCGACCGCAATGCTCATGTCAGTCGTCTGGCTGAACGCGCGCTCATCATCGACAACCGTGAAGCGGGTCTGGCTGGCATCGCCCATCAGCGCGGCCAGTTCCCCGTGGAGCCGCGCCGCTGTCCCTTCGGCACGGATCCGTTCGATCTGGCGCTGGGTATAGATGGTCTTGGCCTGCAAACGGTCGGCCGGGATTCCGGTGCCCGCCGCCACCCTGGCGGCGGCAGCCTTGAGGGCGGAGAGGGCGGATGCCTCGACCTCGCTTGCAGCGACCACCGCTGCCTGGGCGGTCAGCAGATTGAAATAGGCTGTCACCGTTTGCAGGTACAGATCGCGCACATTTGCGTCCTGGCTGGCACGCGCCGCCGCCAGCAGCGATTCCGCGGAATCGCGCTGGGCATCCCGTCCGCCGAAGTCATAAAGCAGATATTGCGCGTCCAGGCCAACGCGCCATCCGGTGTAGTCGTTCGGCAGCACGCTATCGCCATAGCGCGCCAGCGTGCCCCCCAGCGACACCTGAGGAAGATAGGCGCTGTAGGCCTGCCCGAGTTCGGCGGCACGCAGCCGCACCGTCAGCCAGACGCTGCGCGTGTCCGGGTTGGCACACAGGGCGCGCTCCACGGCACGCGCCAGCGTGACCGTCCCGCTGAGCGGTGCAGCGTCGCAAACCGCTGAAGGCCGCAGGTCCGCCAGCGGCGACGGCAAAGTCCGGTCGAACACCATGAACGGATCCGCTGCCAGCGCTGCGCTGCAGATCAACATGCCAAGCAGGAATGAAAATCGCGACATCAAGAACGGGAAAGGCTTCTGGGGCAAAATGCGTATATAGAATCGAAGTGTATCGGTTCGGTTCCCGTTTGGGCCGAAGGGCCATGGTAAACGACCGGCGCTCCGGGCGTCATGACCGTGCCGATCGGTCCATCGAACCTCAACCTGCCATTGCCATGCCCGAATTGCCGGAAGTTGAAACCACCCGTCTGGGGCTTGTGCCGCGGCTGCAGGGCCGAACGCTGAAGCGCATCGACGTCAGGAATCCGCACCTGCGCTGGTTGATACCGGACGACCTGGAAGCCCGCCTGGCGGGACAGATGCTCAGGCGGCTTGATCGACGCGGCAAATACCTGCTGTTCGATTTCGGCAGCGCCACGCAGATCGTTCATCTGGGCATGTCGGGCAGCCTGCGCTTCGCCGGCCTCGACGAACCGGCGGCCCTGCACGACCACGTCGATTGGCAGTTCGACGACGGCACGACGCTGCGTCTGCGCGACCCGCGCCGCTTCGGTGCCGTGTTGTGGACCGACGACGTGTCGCACCACCCGCTGCTGGCGCATCTCGGGCCGGAACCGCTGACGCCAGCCTTCGATGCGGCCTATCTGCACGCGCAGTGCCAGCGCCGCAACGCCGCCGTCAAGCAGGTCATCATGGATGCCCGGGTGGTCGTCGGCGTCGGCAACATCTACGCTTCCGAGTCGCTGTTCCATGCCGGCATTCGCCCCGCCATTGCCGCCCGCCGACTCAGCCGCCCGGCCTGTGAGCGCCTGGTGGCTGCGATCCGTCAGGTACTGACCGCGGCGATCGCTGCGGGCGGCAGCTCGCTGCGGGACTATGTGCACAGCAGCGGAGAGCTGGGTTATTTCCAGCTGCAGACCCGTGTCTACGACCGCGAAGGGCTGCCATGCAAGGCCTGCGCCACACCGATCCGCCGCATCGTCCAGGGTCAGCGGGCGAGCTTCTACTGCCCGAACTGCCAGCGCTGAAGCCGGCCTGGCACAGCGATCAAGTTTTTCATTACCATGACGATATATAACTGTGCCTTATCCGGTGGATCGACCCGATGAACCCCACGACCCTGGTTGACGAATTCGAGCAGTACAGCGCCTGGCGGGATGCGGTGTTCGTGCGCGTCGAGGCCTTGCGCGACTGGCTCACCCTCCAGGGCCTCGACGACGCGGAATCCGAGAATCGGCTCAACCAGGTTCTGGGGCGGCTGCAGGAGGACACGCTCAACGTGGCATTCGTCGCCGAGTTCTCGCGCGGCAAGTCCGAGCTCATCAACGCGATTTTCTTCTCGGATTATCGGCAGCGGGTTTTGCCGTCGTCTGCCGGGCGCACGACCATGTGCCCCACCGAGCTGTATTTCGAACCCTTGCGGCGCCCGTCGCTGCGCCTGTTGCCGATCGACACCAAGACCCGGCCGGGCAGCATTGCCGACTTCAAGCGTGACGCGGATGCCTGGACCGAATTCGCACTGAATCTCGAATCGGCGGATGACATGAGCGCAACGCTGATGCGGCTGGCCGATACCCAGCAGGTCGACGCCGCCACGGCCGAAGCCTACGGCCTGATCAACCCGGATGACGAGGAGACCGCCCGCAGCCTGGCACGCGACGGCAGCATCACGATTCCGCGTTGGCGCCATGCGCTGATCAATTTCCCGCATCCCCTGCTGAAGCAGGGTCTCGTCATCCTCGACACCCCCGGTCTCAATGCCATCGGTACCGAGCCCGAGCTGACGCTCAGCATGCTGCCCAGCGCCCATGCCGTGCTGTTCCTGCTGGCGGCAGATACCGGTGTCACCAAGTCCGACATCGAAATCTGGCGCCACCACATCGCCCCGGTTCAGGGGTCGAGTCGTGCCCGACTGGTGGTGCTGAACAAGATCGACGGCCTGTGGGACGAACTCAAGACCGATGCGGAAATCGATGCCGAAATCCTCAAGCAGGTCGCCAGCAGCGCCGCCTTGCTCGACCTGCCTGCCAGCCAGGTGTATCCGGTATCGGCGCAAAAAGCCCTGGTCGCCAAGGTTCGCAACAATCCGGCTCTGCTTGCGAGGAGCCGTCTGCCCGACCTCGAAGCGGCGCTGTCGCAGGAACTGATCCCCTGCAAGCAGTCGCTGGTCAGCGAATCGACCCAGGCCGAGGTCGAGGATGTGGTGATCCGGACCACCGAGCTACTCGAAACCCGTCTGTCCGGCATTCAGGATCAGGTCGATGAACTGCAGGGCCTGCGCGGCAAGAACCGCGACGTGATCCAGCACATGATGGTCAAGGCCAACGAGGACAAGCAGCAGTTCGAACGTGGCTTGCAGCAGTTCAATGCCTTGCGCAATGTGTTCGCTTCACAGGTCGGCGCACTGCGCCACCGTCTCGGCATGGAAGCAGTGCGGGATGAAGTCGTCAGAACCCGGCAGGCGATGGAAGGCAGCCATTTCAGCATCGGTCTGCGCGAGGCCATGGGAGGATTTTTCCGCAGGGTGGACGCCAACCTGGAGGCATCCGGAGAAATCATTCGGGAAATCCGCTCGATGATGACGGCGATGTACCAGAAGTTCAGCGACGAGCACGGCCTGGGTGCGGTCAACCCGCCCGAGCACAGCCTGCACAAATACCAGAAGGAGATGGCCAGACTGGAACGCATATTCGATGAACGCTTCAACACGTTCTTCAATATGCTGACGGTGGGTCAGCACCAGTTGACCACGCGCTTTTACGAGACCCTGGCCAGCAAGGTGGTGCAGGTTTTCGAATTTGCGAACAGCGAGACCGAGTCGTGGCTGAAGGCCCTGATTTCACCCATGGAAACCCAGGTCCGCGAGCACAAGATCCAGCTGAAGCGGCGACTCGAAAGCGTCAGCCGCATCCACGCCGCGACGGAAACGCTGGACGAGCGTATCGCCGAACTCGAGGTATCGATCGGGACTGTCCGCGATCAGCTGGATCAACTGGCGCGCATCAATGCGCGCATCGCCGAAGCCCTGGCGAACGACCTGAGCCGAGCACGGGTAGCCATGCGGGCTTGAGGCCCGGGCGCTACTTGCCCGCTGTCAGACGCAAGAATTTCTGCTGCAACTGCTCCTTGGTTTCCGGGTAATCCGGATTCAGCGGAATGCAGTCGACCGGGCAGACCTCGACGCATTGCGGGGTATCGAAATGGCCGACGCATTCGGTGCATTTGTTGGGATCGATGACATAGATCTCATCCCCTTGGGAAATGGCGTCGTTAGGGCATTCCGGCAGGCAGACGTCGCAATTGATGCATTCGTCCGTAATCATCATTGCCATGGCATTCTCCGAATCATATCAGTTTTTGCTTATTTTCTCACTTAATCGCTGTGCCACCAATGGGTGGACGAATGGCGACACGTCTCCGCCGAGCTGCGCGATCTCGCGAATCATGCTGGCGGAGATGAACATGTACTGGTCGGACGGGGTCAGGAACAGGGTTTCGATGTCGGGCTTGAGATTGCGATTCATCCCGGCCAGCTGGAATTCGTATTCGAAATCGGACGCCGCGCGCAATCCGCGCAGCACGGCGACCGCACCCCGATCGGCGACAAACTCGATCAACAGTCCCGAAAACCCCTCCACGCTGACTTGCGGCACGTCAGCCAGCACATCGCGCGTCATCGACACCCGCTCTTCGATGCTGAAAAAAGGCTGCTTGTTGCGGGATTCCGCCACCGCGACGATGACGCGGTCGAACAGCCGCACGGCCCGGCGCACCAGATCTTCATGGCCGCGCGTAATGGGGTCGAAGGTACCGGGATAGACGGCGGTCAGCATCGGTTATTCCTTGACGAGCAGAGCGAAATGCGAGCGCCCCGCGCGCCCGCTGCGGTGGATGATAAACCCTGGCGGCGCCTCCACCGCCTCGCCCTGCTCGACATAGACATGACCGCCCGGCTTGATTTGGGATGCAAGCGCTGCCATGGCCCGCGCGGCAAGTCCGCTGTCGAATGGCGGATCGACAAAAGCCAGGTCGAAGCTCAGGTGGTTGCGGGCCAGCCAGGTCATCGCCTCGGCGTGCTGGATGTCGACGGCATTCGCTCCGAGCAGGGTACGGTTCTTCTCCAGCGCCCTGACTGCCCTGGGATCGCTTTCAACGAGGATGACCTGCCGCGCACCGCGCGAAGCCGCCTCGAAGCCGAGCGCACCGCTGCCGGCGAACAGGTCCAGGCAGGTCCAGCCCGGCAGATCCTGGCCCAGCCAGTTGAACAGGGTTTCCCGCACACGGTCGGGCGTGGGGCGCAAGCCCGCGCTGTCGTGGAAATCCAGCAGGCGGCGGCGATACTGCCCGCCGATGATGCGCACGCGGTTGGCCGCACCGTGTGCACGCCCGGGCGACCCGCGCTTAGCGAGCACCACCCGCCCCGACGACGACGAGGACCATCTTGTCCGGATCGATATGGCGGGCAAAAGCCTGCCTCACCGCTTCGACGTCGACCGCGTTCACCCGGTCGACCCAGGTGTCTAGATAATCCAGGGGAAGCTTGTAGAAGCCGATCACCGCCAGGTAATCGAGAATCTTCCGGTTGCTGTCGATGCGCAGCGGAAAGCCGCCGGTCAGGTTGGATTTGGCCTGGGTGAGCTCAGCCTCGCTGGGTCCGTTGGCGATGAAGTCCCGCAGGGTTGCCTGCGCCACCTTCAATGCATCGTCGGTCTGTTCGAGCTTGGTCTGCAGACCGAGCTGGAATGGCCCGGCCACCATCAGGGGCATGAAATAGCTGTAGGCGCTGTACGCATAGCCCCGCTTGTCGCGCACCTCGCTCATCAGCCGCGAGTCGAATCCCCCGCCACCGAGCACGTAATTGCCGACAAACAGCGGAAAATAATCGGGATCGTCGCGTGCGATGCCGACCTCGCCGATCAGCACATGACTCTGCGTGGAGGGGTGGGCAATGCGCGTGTCGGACACCGGTGACGGGACAGGCTTGGGCAATGCAGGGACCAAGGCCGCCTGGGACAAACCGGCCGACAGGCGACCGGCAATTGCCTCGGCTTCCGGCCGCGTGAGGTCTCCCATCAGGGAAATGACGGCATTGGGCGCACTGTAATGCGTACGATAGAACGCCTGCAGATCGCTCCGCGTCATCTGCGCGATCGCCGCCGGATCGCCGGCTTCGTCGTGCGCGTAGGGGTGCGTGCCATACAAGGCGCGATAGAACGCTTTCCCCGCGACGTCGCCGGGATCGGCCTCGGCCTCGCGAATCGCGGCAATCAGCCGCTGCTTTTCGCGTTTCACGACCTCATCGGGAAAGTCGGGCTGCTGCAGCACGCGCACGAACACATCGAGCGCCCTGTTTTTTTCGTCGGCTGACGACAGCGACCGCAGCGTGACCCCGGCGCGATCGCGGTCCAGACTGCCTGACAGCTGTGCGCCGACATCCGCCATGCCGTACGCGATGTCGGACTCCGAAAGCCCCCCTGCACCCAGGTCGAGCAGGACATGGGTCAACTGCGCCAGCCCCGCCTTGCCCTGTGGGTCGCGCGCACTGCCGGCGGGAAAATCCACCGACAGATCGATCATCGGCAGCTCGTGGCTTTCGACGAAATACACCTGCGCGCCCTGCGCGGTCTGCCAGTGCTGGATCGCAAGCGCAGCGTGGGCCGAAACCGGTAGCGCCAGCCACAGCGCAACGAGGAAGGTCCTGACGGCCCCTGAATCAATTGACATGGCTTCCTCCCGTGATGGCGGGACGAACCGCCTGCGGACTGATCGGCAGCGGATCGAGACTGGCCACGCTCAACCGATCGTCCTTGAGCCACTGCCTCGCGGCAGCCTGAACATCCGCGGCGGTCACTGCGCGCAATTTGTCGACCCGGTGCGCCAGTGCCTCGGGCGGCAACCCGGCCGTCACGTACTCGCCGAGCTGCATGGCCTGGTAAAACAGCGAGTCACGCTGGTACACGTCGGCAGCGATGACCTGTGCCTTGACCCGTGCGAGTTCTGCTTCGCTGATCCCCTCATCCTGAATCCGCTGGATTTCTGCACGGATCGCTTGCTCCAGATCGGCGACCGACTTTCCTTCCGCCGGGGTCGCGTCGATCAGGAACATGCTTGGCCCGCGCGCGACCGCGTCATAGCCCGCACTCGCATCGACGGCGATCTGCTGCGTCTTGACCAGCGATTTCTGCAGCCGCGCCGAATCGTTTCCGCTCAGCACGCCCCCCAGAATCTGCAAGGCATAGGGCATGGTGTCCTTGTCCCAGTCCTTGAGCGTGGGCGCATGCCAGGCCATCACCAGATAGGGCAGCTGTGCCGGCACCTTGACCTCGATGCGCTTCTCGCCGATCTGCGCGGGCTCGTCCTGCGGCTTGCGCACTGGCAGCACGCGCGCCGGCAAGACGCCGAAATAGCGCTTCGCCATCGCGATGACCTCGTCGGCCTTGACGTCGCCCGCCACCACCAGCGTGGCATTGTTGGGCGCGTACCAGCGCGCGTACCAGTCGCGCGCATCCTGGCCGGTCATGTTCTGCAGGTCGTCCATCCAGCCGATGATGGGACGTCGGTACGGATGTGTCTGGTAGGCCGTCGCCATCAGGCGTTCGTAGACCACCGATTGCGGCTGGTCGTCGGTGCGCAAGCGGCGCTCCTCCATCACCACCTGGATTTCCTTGGCGAACAGTTCGTCGCTGATGACGAGGTTGGCCATGCGGTCGGCTTCGAGCTGCATTGCCAGTTCCAGCCGGTCTTTCTGCATCTGCTGGAAATACGCCGTGTGGTCGCGGCTGGTGAAAGCGTTCTCGCGCCCGCCCGCTGCGGCGATGCGCTTGGAAAATTCGCCGGATGGCACGTTCTTGGTGCCCCGGAACATCATGTGCTCGAGCACATGTGCGACGCCGGTGGTGCCGTTGAACTCATCCATCGAGCCGGCGCGGTACCACACCTGAGATACCATCACCGGCGCGCGATGATCTTCCTGCACGATCACCCGCATGCCATTGTCCAGCGTGACATCCGTCACCGCCGCCTGTGCACTGCTGACGGCAAGCGCCAGCAACAATCCCCACATGCCCCGCATGTCATCACTCCTGACTGATTAACCCGAACAGATCGACCCTCACGGAACCGTTCCCGTGCCGAGTCGACCGCCCGAATGATAAGATACCGCGTCCGTCAAACAGCTGTGCTGACCCCCTTCATACGTGTTTAGTTTCTTCAAGTCCAAGCCGGCACCCGAATCCGAGAAGACGTCCCACGAACTCGAGGAGGCGCGGCCCGACGCGAATCCAGGCCCGAATGCTGCGGACGATGTCGTCGTTACGCGACCTGGCTGGGCGCAACGGCTCAAGCAGGGACTCGCCAAGACCCGCGGCCGGCTCGGCGGACAATTGTCCAGCCTGCTCGGCGTAGGACGCAAGATCGACGCCGAACTGTTCGACGAACTCGAGACTGTCCTCATCACCGCCGACATCGGCGTGGCAGCGACCCAGATGCTGCTCGACACCTTGCAGAAAAAGGTCCGCCGCGAGGGCCTGACCGAAGCGTCCGATCTGCAGTCCGCCCTGAAGCAGGCGCTGGTCGACTTGCTCATGCCGCTGCAGGCGCCGCTCGACGTCACCCCGCACAAGCCGTTCATCCTGATGCTGGCTGGCGTCAACGGCGCCGGCAAGACCACGACCATCGGCAAGCTCGCCAGACTGTACCAGTCGCAAGGCCTGTCGGTGCTGCTGGCAGCAGGCGACACCTTCCGCGCGGCGGCACGCGAGCAATTGCAGGTTTGGGGCGAACGCAACAGCGTAACCGTGGTGAGCCAGGAAAAAGGCGACTCCGCCGCAGTGATTTTCGACGCCATCCAGGCCGCCCGGGCACGCGGCATCGACGTGGTGCTGGCCGATACCGCGGGCCGTCTGCCGACGCAGCTGAACCTGATGGAGGAAATCAGGAAGGTCAAGCGCGTGATCGAGAAAGCCGCCCCGGGTGCGCCGCACGAGGTGCTGCTGGTGCTCGATGCCAACACCGGCCAGAACGCCGTCACCCAGGTCAAGGCCTTCGACGACGCGCTCGGCGTCACGGGGCTGGCCCTGACCAAGCTCGATGGCACGGCCAAGGGCGGCGCGATTGCCGCCATCGCCCAGGCGCGTCCGATCCCGGTGCGCTACATCGGCGTGGGCGAGGGTGTCGACGATCTGCGGCCATTCGATGCCCGCGAATTCGTCGAGGCGATCTTTCCAGCCTAGGACCGACGCATGATCGACTTCAGCCAGGTCACCAAGCGTTATCCCGGCGGGCACGAAGCCCTGACCGGCGTCAACCTCACCATCGAAAAGGGTGAACTGGTTTTTCTGACCGGGCATTCCGGCGCCGGCAAGAGCACCCTGCTGAAACTCATCGCCGCCATCGAGCGCCCCACCAGCGGCGTGCTGTCTGTCAGCGGGCAAAACATCAGCCGTCTGCCGAACCGCGCGGTGCCCTACCTGCGCCGCAATATCGGCCTGGTATTCCAGGACCACAAACTGCTGTTCGACCGCAATGCCATCGAAAACGTGGTGCTGCCGCTCGACATTACCGGCGTCGAACGCCGTGAATCCATGAAGCGCGCCCGCGCCGTGCTCGACAAGGTCGGCCTCCTCGGCCGCGAAAAGGCCAACCCCATCAGCTTGTCAGGCGGCGAGCAGCAGCGCCTGTGCATCGCACGCGCGCTGGTCAGCCGGCCCGCCCTGCTGCTGGCCGACGAACCCACGGGCAACCTCGATGCCGGCTATGCCGCCGACATCATGGCGATGTTCCGCGACTTCCATCGGGTCGGCACCACACTGGTGATCGCCACCCATGACGATCGCGCCATCGCCGCGCTGGGGGGCCGCGTCGTGCACCTGGACCACGGCAAGGTCGGGGAGGTAGCGGCATGATCAGCTGGCTGCGACACCAGAAGCTTGCCTTTGCCACGGCATTGCGTCGTCTCGGTACCCAGCCGGTCGCGACGCTGCTGACCGCGCTGGCGATGGGCGTTGCCATCAGCCTGCCCGCCGGGCTGTACCTGATTCTCGACAACCTGAGCCGCCTCGCAGGCAACCTTCCTGCGCAGCCCGAAATCAGCGTTTTTCTCGATGCCGAGGCGACATCCGAGCAGAAACAGGCCATCAGCAGCCGCTTGAAGAACACCGACATTGCCGAAGCCCGCTTCACCTCCAAGGAGGACGCGCTTGCCACGCTCGGCAAGGAACGGGACCTGGCCGACATTACCGCCGGGCTGACAGAAAATCCGCTGCCCGACGCCTGGATCGTGCGTCCGAAATCAGGCGCGCGGGAAGACCTCGCCAGGTTGTCGGGCGACCTCGCCGGAATGCCTGGCGTGGCCGAGACCCACGTTGACAGCCAGTGGGCGGAGCGCCTGCAGGCGGCGCTGGCCATCGGGCACACCGGGGTATGGCTTCTGGCCGGCCTTTTCGCGATCGCCCTGCTGGCCATTTCGGGCAATGCCATCCGGGCACAGGTCTTGAGCCGCCGCGACGAAATCCTCGTCAGCCGCCTGATTGGCGCAACCGAGCGACATGTCCGCCGCCCTTTTCTCTACCTGGGCGCCCTGCAGGGGCTGCTGGGGGGGCTTGCCGCGGGCGGGGTGCTGGGGCTTGCAGGCTGGATGCTGCAA
>JAYRNU010000060.1:0-16643 GCA_041912015.1 Thiobacillus sp.
CCCGTCGACGAAACGGTTCAACGCAATCTGGGCGCGCCCGCCCCGGCAGGCACCGTTCCGGGTGCGGCTTCGCAGCCACCCAGCCTGCCGTATGGAACGGGCTACGAGCATCGCCACCAGGAGACGTGGGAGACCAGCGGCACCGGGCCTGCTGCAGGAACCGGTTACGGTACCGGGGCCAGTTCCGGAGCGGGTTCCGGCTCTGGACCCGGATCAGATGCCGGTCACGGCAGGGGGGCAGGACGAGGCAAGCGGTGAATCGGCGTTCCGATCGGGACGCCGCACCGGAATCCATAAGTGAAAGTCCCGACTCGAAGCCGCTCAGCGTCCCTTCACGCGCCATCGACAACGATCGGCGTCCCGCACGCCGCAGCGTGATGGAACGCATATCCAAGCCATTCTGCAGTTTCAGCACCGCTCGCGGCCGTCCCATGTAGGAGCATTGATACCAAGACATGCAGGCGGACCGGGCATGTCAAGGCGCCCTTCTGCGCCAAGGGTTATTTATGCCGGCATCGACACGATAGAATGCGATCTTTTAAGACGGTCCGTTCCATGACTGTAACCATCAAAACCGGCACAGAAATCGAAGGCATGCGCGTTGCCGGCCGGCTTGGCTCGGAAGTGCTCGATTACATCACGCCCTTCGTCCAGCCCGGCGTCACCACCGGCGAGCTCGACCGCCTGTGCCACGACTACATGGTGGACGTACAGGGAGCCGTGCCGGCGCCCCTGAATTACGCGCCACCGGGCCATGCACCCTACCCCAAGTCGATCTGCACCTCGGTCAACAACCAGGTGTGCCATGGCGTCCCGGGCGACAAGGTGTTGAAGAACGGCGACATCGTCAATCTCGACATTACGGTGATCAAGGACGGCTGGCATGGCGACACCAGCCGCATGTTCGCTGTGGGGGAGGCGTCGATTCAGGCCAAGCGCCTGATCCAGGTGACCTATGAATCGATGTGGGTCGGCATTGCGCAGGTCCGGCCCGGCGGGCGGCTCGGTGATGTCGGCCACGCCATCCAGCGCTTTGCCGAATATCACGGTTACAGCGTGGTGCGCGAATTCTGCGGCCACGGCATCGGACGCAATTTTCACGAGGACCCGCAGGTGCTGCACTACGGCAAACCGGGCACCGGTCTCGTACTCGAGCCCGGCATGACCTTCACGATCGAACCGATGATCAACGCCGGACGGCGCGAGATACGCCAGCTGCCTGATGGCTGGACCATCGTAACCAAGGATCGCAGCCTGTCGGCACAGTGGGAGCACACCGTGCTGGTCACCGAAAGCGGCTACGAAGTGCTGACCATTTCGGCAGGCAGCCCGGCCATTCCGGATCGCATCCTGCAATCTGCGTGACCACGCCGCCCCTGACCGATCTGCGTGAGCGGCTGAAGTCCGGCCGCGCAGCGCTGTCGGCTGCCTTCATCGACAGGCCTGCTGCTTCCACTTATCTGACCCGTCATGCGGCCCTGGTGGACGACGTGCTGTTCGAACTCGGCACCCTGCTGGAATTGCCGCCGGATTTCTGCCTCGCCGCAGTGGGCGGATACGGGCGCGGGGAGTTGTTCCCGGGTTCGGATGTGGATGTATTGATGCTGATACCGTCCGAACCCACGACCGGGCAGCAGGCCAAGCTTGAAAGCTGGGTTCAGGCATGCTGGGACGCGGGGCTCGAGATCGGCCACAGCGTACGAACCATCGAAGCCTGTCTCGCCGAGGCCGACGCCGATATCACCGTCGAAACCAACCTGCTGGAAGCGCGATTTCTGTGGGGATCATCGACCCTGTTCGATGATTTCGGACGCCGCTTCCTGGCTCGCTTCGATGCCCAGCGCTTTTTTGACGGCAAGATGGCCGAGCAGAAAGCGCGACACGCCCGTTTCGACGACAGCGCCTACAAGCTCGAGCCGAACCTGAAGGACAGCCCCGGGGGGTTGCGCGATCTGCATACGATTCACTGGATGGCCCGGGCGTGCGGCATCACGGGCGGCTGGAATGGCCTGGCACGTGCCGGGCTGCTGACCCCCAACGAGGCGCGGCGGATTGCCCGCGAGGAGCGCGCCCTCTCCGCCCTGCGCATTCATTTGCATATCCTGGCCGGGCGCCGCGAAGACCGGCTCGCCTTCGATTACCAGACCGAACTTGCAGCACGTCTGGGTCTTGCGCCCACGGCTCACAAGCGAGCGGGCGAGCGCCTGATGCAGGGATACTACCGAGCAGCCAAGCTGGTGCAGCGGGCCAATGGCATTCTCCTGCAGTCGCTGCGCGCCAGGCTTTTTCCCGTAAATGCCCCCCCACAGCCGATCGACGCCGACTTCCAGTTGCGCGCCAACCTGCTCGAGGCCAAAGACCCCGGTCTGTTCGAACGCAATCCCGCAGCCCTGTTGCGGGCGTTCATCCTCTATGCCCAGCACCCGACTATTGCCAGTTTCGAACCCGCGACCCTGCGTGCGCTCTGGCGCGGCCGCACACTGATCAATGCCGCATTCCGGGCCAATCCCGAGCATCGTGCCCTTTTCATGGAACTGTTGCGCCAGCCTGTCGGCCTTACCCGTGCGCTGCGCGAAATGCATCGCTATGGCCTGCTCGGGCGTTACATTCCGGCATTCGGCCGCATCGTCGGGCAGATGCAGCATGACCTGTTTCATGTTTACACGGTGGACGAGCACATCCTGACCGTGCTGCGCAATCTGCGTCGCTTCACCGTGCCGTCACTGGCCCACGAACTTCCGCTGGCCAGCCGCTTGATCGCCGACTTCGCCAAGCCAGAATTGCTCTATCTGGCTGCGCTGTTTCACGACATCGCCAAGGGACGCGGCGGCGACCATTCCGAGCTCGGTGCAGCCGATGCGAAGCGGTTCTGTCTCCAGCACGGCCTGGACGAATCCGACAGCGAACTCGTCGCCTGGCTGGTCAGCACGCATCTCGTGATGTCGCGGACCTCGCAGAAAGAGGATCTCGGCGATCCCGAGGTGATCGCCGCATTTGCCGGAAAGATCGGCACGACACGCCGCCTGACTGCGCTTTACCTGCTCACCGTGGCCGATATTCGCGGCACCAGCCCGAGCGTCTGGAACGCCTGGAAAGGCAAGTTGCTGGAGGACCTCTACCATGCGACGCGCGCCAGACTGGCAGGCGGCGACGAAGCCTTCGCAGACATCGCCACCAAGCAAAAGGAAGCTCGCGTCAATCTCGCACTCTACGGCTTGCCGAACGACGCGGCCGACGCACTGTGGAAGCATCTCGACGACCGTTATTTCATTCGTTTCGACAGCCGCGACATCGCCTGGCAGGCGCGCATGCTGTGGCGCCATGCGAACGCCGCCGAAGCCATTGTTCGGGCCCGTCTCTCCCCTGCCGGCGAAGGGATTCAGGTGCTGGTCTACACGCACGACCGAGGCGACCTGTTCGCTCGAATCTGCGGCTTTTTCGCCCGTATCCAGTACTCCATCCTCGAAGCCAAGACCCACACCACCCGGCATGGCTACGCGCTGGAAAGCTTCCAGGTCATGGACCTGGCCAATCGCGGCATTCATTACCGGGATTTCCTGAGTTTCGTCGAGCATGAACTGGCGCGCGACCTGGATCCGTCGCGCCCGCTTGAGCCGGCACCGCGAGGACGGCTGTCCCGTCATCAGCGCCACCACCCCTATCCGACGACAGTACGGCTGCAGACCGATGCGCCCGGCCACGGTCACGTGCTGTCGATCACCTGTCCTGACCGCGGGGGGCTGTTGTTCGATATCGCCGAAGCGTTGATGCATCATGATGTGAGCGTCTACGCAGCCAAGATCGACACCCTGGGCGAGCGCGTCGAGGATGCGTTCCTGATACGCGGCGCGTGCCTGCAGACCCCTGAGGGCACCGAGTCGCTCATCGCGGACGTGACGGCATCGTTGAAGTAAGACGGAAGGCAAACCCTTGACTCGCACGCCTGCAACGTGCACCCCCCGCACCGATGGGCGTGCACCGCCTGTCTCCGGTGAACGGCACCAGCCCGAATCCAGCGCAGGACGGCCGCCGCGCGCGACTTGAGCCCAGAAACGGCCAACGCCGGCAGTGAAGCCGGTTCGGCGGGACCCGAGCTAACGTGGGATGCTCAGCATGGCCTCATGCCGAAGCAAACAGTCGCTGCGTCAAGCTGGTCGTTCCGAACGGGTCAGGGCACCTGCCTGGCATATTCATCAACGTAGCGACCGCGTGACGGCGCCTTGCGCGCCGGCGGCGATTTTCTGGTCACCTTATCGGACGGCTTCCTGACCTTCTCGTCCTGCTCCGTTTTCGTCCGGTTGCGCACGCGACCGGGACGTACCGATGTGCCGGTTCCCACCGGATCGTTCAGGAACAGGGAAAGGTCCAGCGCATGACGCGTCAATGCAAGTTCCTGCCCGCTCATGCCGCCACCCGCCATTCCTTGAGGCTGCTTGCCAGGGTGCGGGTCAACGCGATCAGGCTGCTCAAGCCTTCGATGCTCGGAGCGACCTCGCATGTGGAGACCTTGCTGTCAGCATAAACCGACAGGATCAGCAGGTTGTGCTGCACCTCGGGCGGCAATGCCAGGGTGCCTTCGGCCAATGCAGACTGAATGCCATGCCACACGGCACGGCTGTCGGCCAGCGCGGCAGCCAGATGAATCTGCCGATTGGGCGCATCCCAGTATCGCTGTACCGTCATCAGCTGGGCGGCAATATCATCGAGTTGCGTCGCCTCGGCCATCATCACGTCGGCATGGTCGATGCGGCGCTGGGCTTGCAGGATTTGCTGTTCCGGGCTCATTGTTGTCCTTGCTGCTTGCTCCGGGACACATCGCCCACGGATACGCTTCAAGTTAGCGGCGAGGACGAGGACAACTTTAGACATGCGAAATGCGTGCCTGCGAACCTGCACAGGCGCATCAATCGTCCTGCAGATTCTGTCCAGGAAACAGGGTCTCGGTATAACCGAAATTGCGCAGGTCGCGGATGCGCATCGGATAGAGCACGCCGTTCAAGTGATCGACTTCATGCTGTACCACGCGGGCATGAAATCCGCTGACGCTTCGGTCTATCGGCTGTCCGGCGGCATCGAAACCCTGATAGCGCAGCGCGGCGTGCCGCGACACCAGACCCCGCATGCCGGGAACTGAAAGACAGCCTTCCCAGCCTTCCTCCATTGCCTCGGACAGGGGCGTCAGCAGTGGATTGATCAGGACGGTAAGCGGAACGCTTTCGACCTCGGGGTAGCGCGGGTTGGCATCCACCTCGAATATCACCACCCGCAGCCCGACGCCGATCTGCGGGGCTGCCAGGCCGGCGCCGTTCAGAGACCGCATGGTGTCGTGCATGTCGACAATCAGTTGCGCCAGTTCGATCGAGGCAAAGTCCTCGACCGGATGCGCCGGCGCCAGCAGGCGAGGATCGCCCATTTTCAGGACTTCGCGGATGGCCATGGTTGCTCCAGTAGTTTGAGTTCTTCGTGCGCCAGCCAGCGCCATTGGCCGGGGGAAAGCGTCTCCGGCAAGGCATAGCTGCCGATGGCTTCGCGGTGCAGCCGGACCACGTGATTGCCGGCCGCGGCAATCATGCGCCTGACCTGGTGATACTTGCCTTCCCCCAGGCTCAGCCGCAGCGTGTGGCTGTCGATGGGCTCGCAGGCCAGGGCAGCGACCGGGGCGGGTTCATCATTGAGTTGCACGCCGCTGCGCAGCGCCTCCACCAAGATGCGGTCCAGCGGGTCGGAGCAGGTGGCACGATACACCTTGGCCACGCCTTTCCTGGGCGAGATCATGCGGTGGATGAACTGGCCGTCATCGGAAAACAGCAGCAACCCGGTGGTGTCCTGATCGAGCCGGCCGACGCACTGCATGCCGCGTCGTACCAGCGGAAAGGGCAACAGGTCGAACACGCTGGGATGGTGCTTCGGATGATGCGAACATTCGTACCCGGCCGGTTTGTGCATCACGACGTAGGCCGGTTCGCGATACGGCCAGGCCACGCCCTCGAGCGTCAGAACGAGGCCGGATGGATCGACTTCGGCCTCAGGATTGTCACAGGGTGCGCCGTTGACCTTGACCGCTCCTGCCCGGACGAGTGCAACGCAAGCCTTGCGCGAGCCGAATCCCTGCGATTGCAGGGCGCGGTAAAGCTTCATGCGTCCGGTTTCACTGCGGGCTCAGAAGCCGCACAGCCCAGCGGCGTCGTTGGTCACGAGCTGTTCGAGTAGATGCCGTACCTGCAGCATGACCTCGCCCAGGACGGCGTGGATTTCTCCCATCTGGATGCCGTCCGCAGACAGCCCGCGTCCGGCAGCGTAGTTCACCACCGCACCCACGGCTGCATAGCAGATGCCAAGCTCGCGCGCCAGGTAAGCCTCGGGCATGCCGGTCATCCCCACCATGTCGACGCCGTCACGCTCCAAGCGGTTGATTTCCGCTGCCGTTTCCAGACGCGGCCCCTGCACGGCACCGTACACCCCGCCATCACGCAGGCTGATGCCTGCGCTGACGGCTGCCTGCAGCAACGCTGCCCGCATCGCGTCGCAATAAGGCAAGGTGAAATCGACATGGGTAACCGGCTTGTCGCTCTCAACGAAATACGTGGTGGCGCGTCCATGCGTGTAGTCGATGATCTGGTCAGGAATGATCAGCGTTCCGGGAATCATTTCCGGATGGATGCCGCCAACCGTGGCCACCGACACGACCCGGTCGACGCCGTGATCCTTCAGCGCCCACAGATTGGCACGATAGTTCACCTCGTGCGGTGGAATGGTATGGCCGTAGCCATGTCGCGCGAGGAAAATCACTTCCTGGTCGCAAATGCGGCCGAAGGTCAGCGCACCCGAGGGTTCGCCGTAGGGCGTGCGCGCGACCTTGCGATGCGTGATTTCGAGATTGGCGAGTTGAGCGAGGCCTGTTCCGCCGATGATGCCGAGCATGTCAGTGTTCCTTCAAAGCGTAGATGGCGGGCAGATTGCGCCACAGGCCGTACACATCCATTCCGCATCCGAACACGTAGCGGTCGGGTACGCTGAGCCCGACAAAATCAGCCTGAACGGGCTTTGACAGGCCGTTGTCCTTGTCCGTCAGCACCGCCGACAGCACACGGGTTGCTCCAAGCTCGAACAGCTTGTCGCGAATTGCCGCCAGCGTCTCGCCCTCGTCCAGGATGTCGTCGAGCACCAGCACGCTGCGCCCGACCACATTGAGGCCAGGCAGGACGCGCCACTCGATCTCGCCCCCGCTGGTCTTGCCGCGATAGCGCGTCACATGCAGGTAATCGAACTCCAGCGGAAATCCAAGCCGCGGCAGCAGCTGGCCGGCAAAAACCACGGCGCCGCCCATGACCGGCAATACGAGGGGGAAGTCATCTTCAAGTTCGCGGGTAATCTCCGCTGCCAGCCGGTCGAGTGCCGACTGCACCTGTTCGGGCGAAGCAATGCATTCTGCATTGTTCAGAAAATCTTGCGCTTCAGGCAGTCTCATGATCTTTTTTTGGATGCGGAAACGGTATCGAACAGGCGCACAGTTTACCCCGGATGTCCGCGCCGCGTCGGGACCGAACAGCCGTGCCGCGCACCCGCAGGCGGCGTGTCATGCCGAATGCCTGCCAGCCTGCGCGTGGCCTGCTCCCGGAGCAAGACAGGTCACGAGCGGTTCGACAATCGGCCGGGGGACGTATGCAAGTTCGGAATGCAACGCCGGGCGGCTGGCAGTAAACTGGACAGAAACCACATTCCCATGCTTGCCTCGCCCAATTTCATTGCCATGCTCGAGCACTCAAGCGCGTCCACCGGATCGGCAGACTTTCTCGACAGCCAGGGCTGGTTCAAGCACATCCGCCACCTGCCCTCGCCCAACTGCGATCCTCGACCCGAGGGCTCCAGCATCCGTCTCATCGTGATTCACAACATCTCGCTGCCGCCCGGCATCTTCGGCGGGAATGCGGTGATCGATCTTTTCACCAACCGGCTCGACTGGGACGCTCATCCCTATTATCAGGAGATACGTGGTCTCCGGGTCTCGGCACATTTTTTCATCCGGCGCGACGGCGAGCCGATCCAGTTCGTCCCCTGCGCCCTGCGCGCCTGGCATGCAGGCGTCTCCAGCTGGCAAGGCCAGGAACGTTGCAATGATTTTTCCATCGGCATCGAACTTGAAGGGACTGACGATCTGCCCTTTACCGAAGCCCAGTACGGAACCCTGATTCCCCTCGTCCGCCTGCTCAGGCAGGCCTATCCGATCGAGGCCGTCACCGGCCATTCCGACATCTCGCCAGGCCGCAAGACCGACCCGGGGCCTTGCTTCGAGTGGCGCCGGCTATAGGCCGGCAGGATGAATCGCACCGAACAGCCAAGGTAGAATGCCGGCTTTTGCTATCCGGATTCTTTCGCCATGCGACTGGGTACCCCGCTTTCCGCCTCCGCTACCCGTGTCATGCTGCTGGGTGCGGGCGAACTCGGCAAGGAAGTCATCATCGCGCTGCAGCGCCTGGGCGTCGAGGTCATCGCGGTGGATCGCTATGCCAATGCACCCGGCCATCAAGTCGCGCATCGGGCGCATGTGATCGACATGCGCGACGCCACGGCCTTGCGTGAGCTGATCCGCCTTGAAAAACCACGGCTGGTGGTGCCGGAAATCGAAGCGATTGCCACAGAAGCCCTGCTCGAAATCGAGGCTTCGGGACTCGCAGAAGTCATTCCGACCGCGCGTGCCGCCAACCTGACAATGAACCGCGAGGGCATCCGCCGACTGGCCGCAGAAACGCTGGGGCTCCCGACCTCGCCCTATGTTTTTGCAGGCAGCCTGGCCGAGATGACGCGTGCTGCAGAAAACTTGGGCTATCCGGTGATCGTCAAGCCGGTCATGTCGTCCTCCGGAAAAGGCCAGTCCCGGGTCGACGACGCGAGCCAGCTGCAGGCGGCATGGGACTACGCCGCCCGGGGCGGCCGGGTCGACACGGGACGCGTCATCGTCGAAGGGATGATCGACTTCGATTACGAAATCACGCTGCTGACGGTACGTGCACTCGGCGCCTCGGGCAAGGTGGAGACGCATTTCTGCGAACCGGTCGGCCACGTTCAGGTGAATGGCGACTACGTCGAATCGTGGCAGCCGCAGGCGATGTCCGCCGCCGCACTCAAACGCGCCCAGGAGATCGCCGCCGCGGTCACCGCCAACCTCGGCGGGCGCGGCATCTTCGGCGTGGAGCTGTTCGTCAGGGGCGACATGGTGTGGTTCTCCGAAGTCAGCCCGCGCCCCCACGACACCGGCATGGTGACGATGGCGACGCAGCGGCAGAACGAATTCGAGCTGCACGCGCGCGCGATCCTCGGTCTGCCGGTCGATGTCAGCCTGCGCGAGCCCGGGGCCTCGGCGGTGATTTACGGCGGCATGGACGCGGCCGGCATTGCTTTCGACGGCGTCGCCGGCGCACTCGCCACGCCCGGCGTCGATATCCGCCTGTTCGGCAAGCCGCAGGCCTTCGCCCGCCGCCGCATGGGCGTGGCGCTCGCCGCCGCCTCCGGCACGGACGAGGCGCGTCTGCACGCCACGGCGGCGGCCGCTGCCGTCAAGCCGGTGAAGGTCTGAACCATGCAAACCCATTACGAACGCCTCGGCGGCGGCGACGTCATCCGCAAACTGGTCGACCGCTTCTACGACCTGATGGACGAGGATCCCGATTACTACGGCATCCGCAAGCTGCATCCGGCTGACCTTGCCGAGTCGCGCAACAAGCTGTTCTGGTTCCTCTCCGGCTGGACCGGCGGCCCGCCGGAATACACCGACCGTTTCGGCCATCCATTTCTCCGGCGCCGCCATATGCCCTTTGTCATCGGCGAAACCGAGCGCGACCAGTGGATGGGCTGCATGATGCGGGCGATGCAGGACATCGGGCTGGACAAGGACTTGCAGCAGGAACTGGGGGCGGCTTTCTTCAAGACCGCCGACTTCATGCGCAATCAGGCGCATTGACATGAAGCGCATCCTTGGCTGGAGCATGCTGCTCATGGTGCTCGCCGGTCTTGCCGTGCTGCCCTGGCTGATGCTGGACGATGCGCCCGCGGTCGAGTCGCCGGCTGCATTTCACCGCACGGACCTTGCCTGGATCAAGTCGCTGTTCATCAAGCACGACCCCCGAAGCCAGATGCCGAATGTGGTTTACAGCATACGGCTCGACGAGTCGGAACTCAATCGGCTGCTCAATTACGCAGTCGAATTGCGGCCCGTCAGCGGCATCGCTGCAGACCTCGCTCCGGGTCTGGCAACACTGACTGCCACGATTGACGTGCCGCGAAACCCGTTTGGGCGCTACCTCAACATCAGCGCCGAGGTCGCCAACGTGCCAGGCGGCATCCGGATTCAGAGCCTGCAACTGGGCAGTCTGCCATTGCCGGGTGTCCTGGCAGACTGGACGGCACGCCAGACCCATCGCTGGCTGCGCCGCGACAAGACCTATGCGGCCCTGGCCGATGCGTTCACGCAGGTCCATTTCGACGAGAGCGGCGCAACGCTGGATTACCGCTGGCATCCCGATTTGCTGGCCCGGGTCGAGCGAAAAAGCGTTGCGCTGTTGATCGCGCCCGAAGACCAGGCCCTCATGCTGGCGTATGCCGAACATCTGGACAGCCTGCTGAAACCCTATCCGCGCGGTGGAACGGTGCCACTGGTGCGCGTTGTCGCGCCGCTCTTCAAATACAGTCCCGAAGCTGGCGGCGACGCCCGCGCGCAGAACCGCGCAGCGCTCACGGCACTGGCTGCCTACCTTGCCGGAATCAGCCTGCCCAAATTGCTGGAAGGCGACAGCCAATCGATCCGTCGCGCACCGCGCGTCCTGCTTTCTCTCCACGGGCGGCGCGATTTCGCCGAGCATTTCACGATTTCGGCTGCGCTCTCGGTCAACGCAGGCAGCCGACTGGCCAATGCCATCGGCTTGTTCAAGGAGGAAGAGGACGCCAACGCGGGGTCCGGTTTCAGCTTCACCGATCTGGCCGCCGACCGAGCCGGCGTCCAGCTCGGTGAACGCGCCACGGGGGAGGCTGCAGAGAAAGTCCGCGGCCTGCTGGTTGATGCCCGGCAGGATACCGACCTGTTGCCGGATTTTCGCAACCTTCCTGAATTCATGCCGCAAGCCGAGTTCGAGCGACGCTTCGGTCCGGTGGGCGGTCCGCGCTATCAGAAGATCATCGACCGCATCGACGCCAGTCTGGCCGCCCATCCGATCGCAAAATAATCAAACGGTGATATAGCAAGATATCCCTGTTATAATGCCGGGTTTTCCGCAATCCGGCCTCCATCATGTCCCGCAAGCTCCGCAACATCGCCATCATCGCGCACGTCGACCACGGCAAGACCACGCTGGTCGACCAGCTACTCAAGCAGTCCGGCACGTTCCGCGACAACCAGGCGGTGGAAGAGCGGGTGATGGACTCCAACGACCTGGAAAGAGAACGCGGCATCACCATTCTGGCGAAAAACACCGCGATCACCTATGGCGACTATCACATCAACATCGTCGACACCCCCGGCCACGCCGATTTCGGCGGCGAGGTCGAGCGCGTGCTCGGCATGGTCGATGGCGTGGTATTGCTGGTCGACGCCGTCGAGGGTCCGATGCCTCAGACGCGCTTCGTCACCAAAAAGGCGCTGGCGCTGGGCCTGAACCCCATCGTCGTGATCAACAAGGTCGACCGCCCGGGTTCCCGTCCGGATTGGGTCGTCGACCAGACCTTCGATCTGTTCGACAAACTCGGCGCCTCCGATGAGCAACTCGATTTTCCGATAATCTACGCGTCGGGGCTCAATGGCTGGGCATGCATGAACCTCAAGGATGCGCCGTCTCGGGGTGGCACTGCGTCCGACATGAAGCCGCTGTTCGACACGGTACTCGAGCATGTGCCCACCCCGCCCGGTTCGGCCGACGCACCGCTGCAGCTTCAGATCGCCGCCCTCGACTATTCGAGCTACACCGGACGTCTCGGTGTCGGCCGCGTGCTCAATGGCCGCATCAAGCCCGGCATGCAGGTGGCGGTCATGAACCACGAAGACCAGGTGGCCAGCGGCCGAATCAATCAGGTCCTCGGCTTCAAGGGCCTCGAGCGTGTGCCGGTCGACGAGGCCGAGGCAGGCGACATCATCATCATCTCCGGGCTGGACGACATCGGCATCGGCGTCACCATCTGCGACAAGGACAACCCAGTAGGCCTGCCGGTGCTCGGTGTCGACGAACCGACCCTGACCATGGACTTCATGGTCAACACGTCGCCGCTGGCGGGTACCGAAGGCAAGTTCGTCACCAGTCGCCAGATCCGCGATCGCCTCAACAAGGAACTGCTGACAAACGTTGCACTGCGCGTCGACGACACGGCCGATGCCGATATCTTCCGCGTCTCCGGCCGCGGCGAACTTCATCTGACCATCCTGCTGGAGAACATGCGGCGTGAAGGCTTCGAGATGGCCGTCGCCAAGCCGCGCGTGGTCTACAAGGAAATCGACGGCGAGAAGTGCGAGCCATACGAGAATCTGACCATCGACCTGGAAGACGAACACCAGGGCAGCGTCATGGAAGAAATCGGCCGCCGCCGCGGCGAACTGACCAACATGGAATCCGACGGCCATGGCCGCACCCGCCTCGAATATCACATCCCGGCGCGCGGCCTGATCGGCTTCCAGTCCGACTTCATGACCATGACGCGCGGAACCGGCCTGATGAGCCATGTGTTCGACGACTATGGTCCGGTCAAGGCCGACCTGCCCGGTCGCCACAATGGCGTGCTGGTATCGCAGGATAACGGCGAAGCCGTGGCCTATGCCTTGTGGAAACTCGAAGACCGCGGCCGCATGTTCGTCTCACCCGGCGACAAGCTGTATGAAGGCATGGTCATCGGCATCCACAGCCGCGACAACGACCTGGTGGTCAATCCGATCAAGGGCAAGCAGCTGACCAACGTCCGCGCATCCGGCACCGATGAGGCGGTCCGCCTGACCACGCCGATCAAGCTCACGCTGGAGTCGGCCGTGGAATTCATCGACGATGATGAACTCGTGGAAATCACGCCGAAGTCGATCCGTATCCGCAAGCGTCACTTGCTGGAACATGAGCGCAAGCGCGCCAATCGCGCAGCCGCCTGAGCCCCGCATCGATACCGGGCGGACCGGGCAGCACCCGACAGAAAACCCGGCGTGATGCCGGGTTTTTTATGCCTCTGCGGGTAGAATCCGAACATGCAACCTGCCGAAATAGGACTTATCGTCGGCCTCGCCGCCCTTGTTCTGCTGGCCATCCTGCTGCTGCAACGTCTGCATGCGCTGCGGCGCGAGCACCGGGACCTTCCTGCATTGCTGACACGTGACATGGAAGCACGCCATCGTGCGGTGCTGACCGACCTGCATGCCGGCCTGTCGCAGCAATCCGACCGCATGCAGTCGCTGCTTTCGGCGCTGCAGGTGGCGCAGGCCGAGCGGCTCGCGGAAACGCGTGAAACCGTCACGGGCCAGTTTGGCCTTTTCCAGACAGCCATGCTGGAAAAGCTGATCGAGCAGGGGCGTGCCGAACAAGGCCTCCTGCAGGACACACTCAAGAGCATGACCTCGCAGTTCAGCGATCGGGTGCAGCAGCTCTCGCAGACAGTGGATGGCCGGCTCAACGAAATATCGGGCAAAGTCACGGAGCGGCTCGAGGAGGGCTTCAAAAAGACCAACGAGACCTTCACCTCGGTAATGACGCGCCTGGCGGTGATCGACGAGGCGCAGAAGAAGATCGAGGGTCTCGCGTCCAATGTCGTATCCCTGCAGGAGATCCTGGGCGACAAGCGATCCCGCGGTGCCTTCGGCGAAGTCCAGCTCGAAGCTCTGGTGAGAAACAGCCTGCCGCCCGATGCCTTCGCCTTCCAGTACACGCTCAAGGGCGGGACGCGTGCCGACTGCGTGCTGATCCTGCCCGAGCCGACCGGCACGGTATGCGTCGACGCCAAGTTCCCGCTCGAAAACTACAGCCGCATGTTCGATGACAGCCTCCAGCCGAACGAGCGCGATGCGGCGCGACGGCAGTTCAAGACGGACGTCAGGAAGCATGTCGACGACATCGCTGCAAGGTACATCATCGAGGGCGAAACCTCGGATGGCGCGGTGATGTTCCTTCCAGCCGAGGCCGTGTTTGCCGAAATTCACGCCTACCATCACGAACTGGTCGAGCACGCGCAGAGGAAGCGGGTCTGGATCACCTCGCCGACCACGCTGATGGCAGTGCTCAACACCGCACGCGCGGTGATCCGCGATTCGGAGACGCGGCGCATGGCGCACGTCATCAAGGACGAATTGGGCAAGCTGGCGAAGGATTTCGCGCGCTTCGACGAGCGCATGAGAAAACTCGCTGCCCATATCGAGCAGGCCAGCAAGGATGTCAGCGAAGTGCGCATTTCCAGCGACAAGATCAGCCGCCGCTTCCAGCAGATCGAACGGGTCGAGCTCGAGCACCCGGACGGGGTCGGCGCGCACCTGCTCGACGCAGACGAATGAGACGGTGCGAATGAGCTGGTTCGGACGCTGGCGGCGCGCCCGCATCCTCGAAAAGCACGCCATTCCGCCCGATGCATTCGAATCCGCCCTGGTTCGGCTGCCGATTCTGCACCGGCTGGACGCATCGGAACGCTCGCGGCTGCGGGAAGCCGCAAGCCTGTTCATCCACGACAAGACGTTTTCGGCTGCGGGTGGCGCCGAGGTCGATGATCCCACCCAACTCGCCATCGCACTGCAGGCCTGCCTGCTGACGCTCAACCTTGGCGAGGACAGCTACCGCGGATGGAGCGAAATCATTCTCTATCCCGATGAATTCCTGCGTCCTCGCGAGGAAATCGACGAGGCCGGCGTGGTGCACCACAGCCGCGACATCCTGGCGGGCGAATCCTGGCATGGCGGTCCACTCGTGCTGTCGCTGGCCGATGTCGCCAGCAGCGGCAAGGCCGACGGCATTAACGTCGTGTTGCACGAATTCGCCCACAAGCTCGACATGCTGAACGGCGACGCCAATGGCTTTCCGCCGTTGCACCGCGGCATGAATGCCGCCGCCTGGGCGCACCACTTCAGCACGGCATATGAAAACTTGTGTGAACGCGTCGACGCCGGTGAAGATACGGCCATCGACCCCTATGCAACCACCGATCCCGCCGAATTCTTTGCCGTGCTGACCGAGGTATTCTTCGAGACGCCGCGCCTGCTCGACAAGGAATACCCTGCGGTCTACCAACAGTTGCAGCAGTTCTATCGCCAGAATCCGCTGGCATGCAAGCCCATCGAGGAGCGCCGGGCGCCCCATGAACACGACTGATCACCATACCGCCGCACGCATGAAGGGTATCGAGCCCTTCCACGTCATGGCCATTCTGGCGCAGGCACAAGCCCTCGAAGCTGACGGGCGCGACATCGTCCATCTCGAAATCGGCGAACCCGACTTTGCCACCCCCGCACCCATCGTCGAGGCCGGCATCGCCGCGCTGCGCACCGGCCATACCCACTACACCGGCGCACTCGGCCTGCCAGTTCTGCGCGAGGCGATCGCCGAATTTCATGCAACGCGCTGGCAGACTGCGGTCGATCCTGCAAGGATCGTGGTCACGCCCGGTGCATCCGGTGCGCTGCTGCTGGCGCTGGGTCTGCTGGCGGGTCCGGAAGACGAAGTGTTGATGGCAGACCCTGGTTACCCATGCAACCGCCATTTCGCCGCATTCTGCGACGCCAGGGCCATCTCGATCCCGGTCGGTGCCGACACCGGCTTTCAGCTCACCCTCGAATCGATCGAGCGACACGCCTCCCACGCCACCCGCGCCGTGCTGATAGCCAGCCCATCAAACCCCACCGGAACAGCTGTTGCCCCCGAGGAACTCGTACGTATCCACGCCTGGTGCCAAACCCGGGGCGTTGCCCTGATCGTCGATGAAATATACCTGGCGCTGACCTACGACGGATCCGAATTCACGGCCGCGCAATGGGACGATGTGTTCGTCATCAACAGCTTTTCCAAATTTTTCATGATGACCGGCTGGCGCCTGGGCTGGCTCGTGGCGCCCGCCTGGGCCATGCAATCGATGGAACGGCTGGCGCAGAACCTCTTCCTGGCTGCTTCGACCCCGGCCCAGCATGCCGCGCTGGCCGCCTTCTCGCCTGCCGTCCTGAAGGAACTGGAAACCCGCAAGACAGAGCTGCGCTCGCGCCGCGATTATCTCTTGCCTGCCCTGCGTGAACGCGGCTTTGTCATTCCGGTCACGCCACAGGGCGCGTTCTATCTGTATGCCGATTGCAGCCGCTTCTCATCGGACAGCCAGACCTTCACGCGTCGATTGCTCGAACACGCCGGCATTGCGGCGACGCCTGGAATCGATTTCGGCATGAATGGTGCAGCGCACCACGTGCGTTTTGCCTACACCCAGCCCCTGCCTCGTCTCACCGAGGCAATGACGCGGCTCGACTGCTTTCTGCAAGCATAAAAAAACCGGCCAGAAGGCCGGTTTTTCGTACCTTGCGCCGAAATTACTTGGCAGGTGCAGCAGGTGCAGCCGGTGCAGCAGCATCAGCAGGAGCGGCAGGAGCAGCAGCTTCCGGAGCAGGAGCAGCAGCTTCCGGAGCAGGAGCAGGAGCAGCTTCCATCGGAGCAGGAGCAGCGGCA
>JAYRNU010000061.1:0-2004 GCA_041912015.1 Thiobacillus sp.
CGGAATGTCCTCGCGTCGCTCGCGCAGAGATGGCAGGCGCAGGCGGATCACGTTGAGGCGGTGGAACAGGTCTTCACGGAACAGGCCCTCGCGGACCCGTCCTTCCAGGTCCTGGTGCGTTGCGGCGATCACCCGCACGTTGACCTTGATCGGCGTATGTCCGCCGACCCGATAAAACTGGCCGTCAGCCAGCACCCGCAGCAATCGGGTCTGCAATTCCGCGGGCATGTCGCCGATCTCGTCCAGGAACAATGTGCCCCCATCCGCCTGCTCGAAACGACCGCGCCGTTGGGCGGCCGCCCCGGTGAAGGCGCCACGCTCATGTCCGAACAGCTCCGACTCCAGCAGATCCCTGGGAATGGCCGCGGTGTTGAGTGCGATGAAGGGGCCGGATGCACGCGGACTATGGCGGTGCAGCGCATGCGCGACCAGTTCCTTGCCGCTGCCCGACTCGCCCGTGATCAGCACGGTGGCATGCGACTGGCTCAAGCGGCCGATGGCGCGGAACACCTCCTGCATCGCTGGCGCCTGCCCGAGTATTTCCGGCACCGGGGCATCGCTGCTGGCGGGGATCTCCCGGCTGGCGTTTTCTGCCAGGGCACGTCGAACCAGTTCGAGCGCCTGATCCACGTCGAACGGCTTCGGCAGGTATTCGAACGCACCGCCCTGAAACGCCGACACCGCACTTTCCAGATCGGAATACGCCGTCATGATGATGACCGGTACCTTCGGCAGCCGCTCCTTGAGCGACTGCAACAGCTCCAGCCCGGACACGCCCGGCATGCGTATGTCCGATACCACCACGCTGGGCTCGCTGCGCTCCAGTTCACGCAACGCATCGCTTGCCGAACTGAAGGTCATGCAGGGAATATCCTCGCGCAGCAAGGCTTTCTCAAGGACCCATCGAATGGAGCGGTCGTCGTCGATAATCCAGACAGAGCTTGGCTTGGTCATGTGATTCAGAGAGGGACTGGCAGAAAAATTGAAAATACGGTGTGGCCCGGCTGGCTTTCGCAGTCGATGGTGCCGTGGTTTTGCGCGACCAGGGTTTGCGACACCGCCAGACCGAGGCCGCTGCCGCCTTCGCGGCCGGAAACCAGCGGATAGAAGATCTGCTCGCGAATTTCATCGGGAATGCCGGGGCCATTGTCGATGATCTCGACGCGCAGGCCCAGTTTGTAGCGGCGGCTTTCCAGGGTGATTTGTCGGGCGACCCGGGTTCTGAAGATGATCTCGCCCTGGCCATGCATCGCCTGCACGGCATTACGCGCGATGTTGAGCGTCGCCTGGATCAATTGCTCGGCGTCCGCCCGGATTTCCGGGAGACTGAGATCGTAGTCACGGCGCAACTTTACGCTCGGCGTTTCAGCCAACACCAGACTGCGAACGCGCTCGAGGACTTCATGGATGTTTACAGCACCAAAACGGGGCGTCCGGTGCGGCGTCAGCAACTGCTCCATCAGCGACTGCAGGCGGTCCGACTCCTTGATGATGACCTGGGTATATTCGCGCAGGCTTTCGCGCGGCAGTTCATGCTCAAGCAGCTGCGCCGCGCCGCGGATGCCGCCGAGCGGGTTCTTGATTTCATGCGCAAGATTGCGCAACAGTTCCCGATTGGCTTCCTGCTGCAGGCGCGCCTGCTCGAGCCGCGCAATGCGCAAATGGGGGTCCACCGCGCGCATTTCGATCAGCAAGGCCTGAGGTGGGTGCTCCAAAGGAGAGATGCTGCAGCCGATGCGGATGGGCGGATGTCCGTTCACCGTCACCTCCAGTTCATATTCGATGACGGTTTCCTGCTCGCTGCGCGATGTCTGGATTGCCTTGAGCAATTCGACGCTTCGATCAAGTATCTGGTCAGCGGAGTTGCCGACCAGCAACGCACCCGACACGCCCAGCAGGGTCTCGCCGGCCGGATTGACGTAGAGGATGCGGTTGTCGCCGTCCAGTACCATCGCGCCGGTAGCAAGACAATCGAGACCCGAAAAATCAGAAAGTGGGGATGGC